>JAEUQE010000423.1 GCA_016789785.1 Bryobacterales bacterium | reverse complement strand
GCAGCCTCATGTCAATCGCCGCGGCTTTCTCTCCAGCCTGGCGGCGGTCCCACTTGCCGCGCAGCTTCCGGCAAGGCCCAACATCGTACTCATCGTCGCCGACGACCTCGGCTATGGTGACCTTGGTTGTTACGGCCAGAAGATGTTCGCCACACCCAACATCGACCGTATTGCAAGCGAAGGCACGCGATTCACGCAGGCCTACGCCGGCGCCGCCGTGTGTGCGCCCTCGCGCTGTTGCCTGATGACCGGCAAGCACACCGGGCATGGCCGCATCCGCAACAATCGCGGGCTTCGAGGACGTGTCCCGCTGGAATCCCAAGATGTCACCGTTGCCGAAGTGCTGAAGGGAAGCGGCTACCGCACAGGCCTGATTGGCAAATGGGGACTCGGCGAAGCGGGTACGCCCGGTATTCCCAACGACCAGGGTTTCGACGAATTCTTCGGCTTCCTCAATCAGGATCACGCGCTTGACTATTATCCGCGCCATCTGTGGAACAATCGCACGGAGTTCTTCCCTCCGGGCAATCAGGGCGCGAAAAGAAAGGAATATGTACAGGATCTTTTTACCGATCGCGCCATTCGTTTTCTGCGTGGCAACACGAATTCGCCGTTCTTTCTGTATCTCGCTTACACGATTCCCCACGCCGATAGTGAGACCGGGCGCGATACCGGCGACGGCTTCATCGTGCCGGACTACGAGCCGTACACCAACCGCGACTGGCCCCGGCCCGAGCGTGGCTTCGCGGCCATGATGCACCGGCTGGACCGGGACGTGGGCAGAATCATAGCCCAACTCGATCAACTCGGGCTTTCGTCGAACACGTTGCTGATTTTCACGAGTGACAACGGACCCGCCCTCGACAGCGGCCATTCGCCGCGGTTTTTCAATAGCAACGGCGGGTTGCGCGGGCAAAAAGGCTCCTTCTACGAGGGCGGCATCCGCGTGCCTTTCCTTGCCCGGTGGCCGGGTCAGATCCCCGCCGGCCGCACGGCGGCGGACGTGGTCTGCTTCTGGGACTTCCTCCCGACGGCCGCCCAACTCGGAGGTGGAGCGGCGCCGGGCGGACTGGACGGCAATTCGATGTTACCGGCACTTACAAATCGAGGCGCCATCGGGAGAAAACCGCTGTATTGGGAAGTAACCGGACGGACCGGACTTACGCAGGCCGTGCGCATGGAGAAGTGGAAGGCCGTCAGGGCAACGCCAGCCTCGCCTTGTGAACTGTACGACCTGGATGCCGACCCGGCCGAGCAGCACGATCTGGCTTCCGCCCATCCGTCCGTCGTGCGCACGATGGAACGGCTCATGAGCCAATCACGCATTGAGTCGCCAGACTACCCCTCCGGCCTGCCCCCTGCCCGGATTTGATAGGCTGGCAGGGACGCCAACCGGTGCCACGATGGCCGTGCCAGACGACGGCTGTGAAGCCGTGATACTGTACAAGTTTGCATAGTTTGACGAAATCTGCTAATCTCTATAGACATTATGGTGATTCAAGAAGCTGCCTCCGCCTTCCCTGCCCTGACCCCGCAGGAAATCGAATACGACAAGACCGTCCGCGCGGATATTGATCTGTTCGATCAACACATCCGCAAGTTTCTCGCGGGCGAAATCACCGAAGACGACTTCCGTGCGCAACGGCTGCGCCGTGGCATCTACAGCCAGCGGCAGCCGGGCGTGCAGATGATTCGAACGAAGGTGCCGGGAGGCACGCTGACGGCGTCGCAAATGCGGCAACTCGCCAAGGTCGCTGACGAGTACGGCGGAGGCAAAGGCCACCTCACCACGCGCCAGAACATGCAGTATCACTTCGTCCAGTTGACCGACGTACCCAAGGTGCTGCACCTGCTTGCCGACGGGCGCCTCACCACGCGCGAAGCCTGCTACAACACGGTGCGCAACGTCACTGCCGACTCGCTTGCCGGCCTGCTACCCGGCGAAGTCTTCGACGTGCGCCCCTATGCGCGCCTCACGGCTTTCGCGTTTTTGCACAAGGAACTGACCGACAGCCTGCCGCGCAAATTCAAGATCTCCTTCAGCGGTTATCCTGGTGACCCGATGCTTGCCGCCATCCACGACGTCGGCTGCCAGGCCGTGATCCGCGATGGCAAGAAGGGCTTCCGCGTCTACATCGGCGGTGGTCTCGGCCCCATGCCGCACGAAGCGCAATTGCTGGACGAGTTCCTGCCTGTCGAAAATCTGATTCAACGAGTGGAGGCAGTGGTCCGGCTGTTCAACAAACACGGCAACCGCAAGAACCGCAACAAGGCGCGGCTCAAGTTCGTGCTGAAGGAGCGTGGCTGGGATTGGGTGAAGGAGACCATTGAGGCCGAGTACGCCGACATCCTTGCCAACGGAGGTGTCCCGATTCCCGAAACCGTACCAGAGGGCTTCGGTGGATTCGTCTCCACGGCGCCGCCGCTCGGCACCGGCGCGGACTTGCCCATCATCGACAATCATGCCGCCGATCCGGAGTTCGACCGCTGGCTTGAGACCAACGTGCGTGAGCAGGTGCAACCCGGCTATGCGCTGGTGACGGTAGTGGTCGATCAGGGCAACCTCACGGGCGATCAGATGCGAGGCGTCGCGAAGATCGCGGAGGACGCCGGCGAAGGACTGCTGCGTTTCACCATCGAACAGAACATCGCCCTCGGCTTCATCCCGATTGCGAATCTGCGCCGAGTTTATGCGGCATTGAAGATGATTGGACTGCACGCTGCCGGCGCCGGCGAGATCGAAGATGTGGTGACCTGCCCCGGAGCCTACTCCTGCAATCTCGCGCTGACCAAGACCATGGAGTTGGGCTACGTGCTTCGCGACACGCTGAAGAATCACCCCGACAAGCTCGTGCGCAAGTTAACAGTGCGCTCCAGCGGTTGCCCGAATTCCTGCGGTCAGCACTGGACCGGTGACTTCGGCTTCTATGGCAACGCCCGCAAGATCGATGGCAAGGAAGTGCCCTACTATCTGATGCTGCTCGGGGGCGGCTATGACCGTGATGGCATCATGCGCTATGGGCTCTCGATCCAGAGCATCCCGGCGCGCTTTGTTCCCACCGCCATCACTCGCGTGATTGAGCACTACATCGCGAATCGCGCCGATGGCGAAAAGTTCCGCGAATACGTGATGCGGCACAAGGTGGAGACATTCAAGACGATGACCGCCGATCTTGCCAAGCCCGCGGAGACGTTCCCGGAGTTGTATCAGGACTGGGGCGACGACGTTGCGTTCTCACTCCAGCTCGGCCGCGGCGAGTGCGCGTCGTAGCACGGAGAACCGCAGACTCAGGCCGCATCACAGACTTCGATCGTCATCCGTTTGCCGAGTACGGCCAGCGCCGCTTGAATCTTCTCAGGCTGCGTGCCGTGCCCGGGATCGAGCATGCGGCGAACCACCCGTTCATTGACGCCGAGACGGCGTGCGAGGTCAGAGTTGCTGATCCGCTGATCGCGCATGGCCAGATAGAGCGCGAGTTTCGGCGCCAGCCACAGCGGCACCGGAACGCAATGCTGGCCACGCTTCGCGTCAGACGGGGTGGGAATCTCTTCCCGCCGCGACAGGCGTATGGAGAGATCCGAGCCAAGAGCGTCCATGGCTTCTTCCATCGCCTCTCGCCTGTCCTTTCCGTCCGTCGCCACCCGGGGCAGATCGATGAACTCGACCAGCACCCGGCCGTCACTTCCAATCTTGAATCTCGCGGGGTAGCTAAACAGGGACATCCGTTGCCTCCTACAGGTCCTTCGGATCGATCTTCAGATCCACGCACATCTTGGCCAGCAGATCCCAGTTCCTTGCCTCTGGATCTCTGCGCTTCCAGCGGCCAGCGAACGCGGTGAGGTCTCCTGCGCCGTTCGGAACAACCGAGTGTCTGTCTCCCGGACTCCGCGTGACTCGCGTCACCGACAGCGCCGCGCCGCCGAGCGCACACTGAAAGCATGAACGAATCCAACGCGCTCTTCATTGCTGATCTTCGCGAACATGCGGCGTTGCCGGAAAACGGCATCCTGAGCCGCACGCTTCACACGGATGACCGCGTGAAGATCATACAGTTCTGCTTTGCGCCAGGCCAGGAACTGTCGTCGCACACTGCGCAAGTGCCGGCGATGCTCAC
>JAEUQE010000422.1 GCA_016789785.1 Bryobacterales bacterium | reverse complement strand
CTGAAGCACTTGTTTCGCTTCCTCATGGCGGCTATTGGCATGCAAAGCCAACGCATGCGCATCCAACATCCGCACATCCTTGCGGCCTTCCACCGCGGTCTGTGAGAGCTTCAGAGCTTCCTCGTGCCGGCCGGCATCCACCAGCCAAAGCACACGTTCGGGCGCCCAGCCCGGGTGGCCGGCGGTCAGGTTGTCGAACTGCTCCAGGTAAGCCCTCGCTGCCTTGGCGTCACCGATCTTGCGGGAGCCCTCCGCCAGCCGCATCAGCACATCCGGTTCCATGAGCTGTTCTCCGTCGAGCAAGATCTCCACGGAGCGAGCCCATTCACCTTTGGACGCCGCGACATCGGCACGAAGCCGCATCACTTCCACGTGCAACGGCTCGATGGCGGCGGCCTGATCCGCGAGTGCTTCCGCATCCGCGGCACGTTGCTGATCGAGAGCGATGCGGCCAATCTGGCATGCCAGTTCCGCGCGCCGCGATGTCTGCTGTGGCGGCAACTTCTGAAGGGCCTGAGCGAAGAACTCGATCGCTCCTTCCAGATCACCCCAATGCTCGCGCATCATCGCTCCGTGCGCCAGCGACTCCGGATCGCCAGGCCGCAGATTCAGCATCCACTGTGCGGCCTTCTCCGCTTCGGCGTAGCAGCCGAGCGCGAGGCAAGCCCGCACCACCAAAGCGTAGCCCTGCAATTCATCGGGGGCCGCGGCGTTGAACTTCCGCGCAAAACGAAGTGCATCCGTGAAGTGCCGCTGCCGCAGCAGAAGCTCCGCCCTCAGGCGGAACGCGTGCAGTGTGCCAGACGACGCTTGCTCGGCCGCCTCAATCGCCTTCTCTGCCTGCGCGATCAGTTTCACGCCGCCATGTATCGACGCCTGATCCAGCAGAGCCTGCGCCTCCTGAAGATGGCGATGCGCGTCCACGGGCCCGGCCGCTGTGGCGAAAATCGCCCAAAACAGAATCGCAATTAAATGTTTCATCACGTTTTGTGGGAATTGGGCAGACCCTGGTAGGATCTGCCCAGACGAATGAACCTACTGCGGACAGGCAGGACCCGTGCCTGCCGTACAGCCGGGCTCACCCGGATCGATGTGGCGGCGGTCACGGCCGCTAGGCCCCTTGCCGACATACGGGAACGACGTCAAATACGGCACATCGTTCGAGTTCACGCCGTCTCCCAGACGCGAGTTGAGCGCGCTTGTGGAAAACGGCGGGCCGGCAAGAACACCACCCACCACGAGGCGAAGAGCGATATCGACGGTATCGTCGAACACGCGGCGGCCGTTCGGGAACCCGGCGGGATCACCACCAAGCAGACCAAGACGGCTCGCACTGCTCACTGGCGTCGGGTTCACGCCAGTGTTCAAACGAAGCAGATCAGCAACGGGACCGGCAGGTGTTCCGGGCGCCGCGATCGGCGGAGCATAGGTCACCACGGGCAGCAGATCCGTGCGAGGCGCGGCAGGGATCGCCAGCGCGCCCGCCGTCAACGCATTCACCACTCGCGCCAGCGAAGGATCGAGGAAGAACTGGGCAAACTGCGAGTCGTTCTTCGGCTCATCCATGCTGAAGCGATCCTTGAAGCCAACACCGATCAACAGTTCATTGATCAGAGGATTAGCCATGCGCTGCACCTGACTGAATCCGCCGCTGGTCAACTGCGAAAGGGGCGCGCGGCGCAACGTCACGCGGGGACGCGACGTCGTGGCCCAAACACCGATCGTTGCCGCGGTGGAGTTCGCTGCCTCCACACGGCCTGTGCGGGTGAGCATGGTCACCGGGACTTCGATCGCGATGGTGTTCACCGCGTAACCCGACACCGTATCCGCAGCGACGTTCACCGGAGATGCATCCTGAGCGGCACTCAGCACACCGGGTCCCACCGTGGAACGCAGATTCAACGTGTCGAACGCGCCACCCAGATCGATCCAGAAGGCATCGTCAGTGGTGCCCGCGAACACACGCACTCCGTCCTGGGCCTTGAAGTTGCCCGCGGTGAAGAGCGCGTCGTAGTCCATGGTACGAGGGCCCGCGTTGTTCGGCACGGCGAAGAACGTACCGTCACCACGAATTGGCGTCGCGCGCCGATCCTTAACCATCGTCACCGTGTAGCTTTGGCGCTGCCCAAGACCCGGGCTATCAAAGCTGTTGATGCGCGGCGGCACCACAAGCGCGCCCGGCGGCACTGGCGCAGGAGAGTTCGGCGGAGCTACCGCACCGGCACCCGAGCCCGCATACACCGTGAACAGGTTCGGCAACCGTTGTTCCGTGTTGAAGCGGAACTGGAAGACGATGTCCTCCACCGCATCATTGTTATTGTCCACCTTGATCTCGTAAAGGATTTCCGGATCAAACGGGAAATACGTCGGCCCGTTCGCCGGTTCGAGCAGAGGATCCACGCACATGATCAGCGTGACTTTGGGCGTTGGATCTCCGTCATAACTGCGGAATGCATAAACGTCTGTGATGTCGGCCTTGTGGTCGATCGCGGTGATTGGAGCTTCGCGATGATTGGCCGCACTGCCCATATCGGGAAGTGCGAGCACGTAGGACATACACACGACGAGCGTCTTCTTCCAGGGTTTCACCTGTTTTGTCCTCCTTGACGTTACGACTGCGGGGTTGATGATCGAGTCCGGCTTCGCTGCTTGAGTGCCGCGAGGCCGGCCAGCAAAGACAGAGTCAATATGGCCGTGGAGGGCTCAGGTGTGTCCACAACTTGAACTGTGAATGACCCGCCACTTGCACTGCCAAGAGTTCCTCCGTCGAAAGTAATGTTGGCAAACACGTCAATCGATTTCAGTGATGCCAAGTCAATCGAGTCCGATGGCACAGAGAATCCGTCGCCGGCCACAGTGATCAGCGTGATCAATGCGCCGCCGCAGGTTCCTCCAGGACCAGCAAAACTCGCGCCGCCACATCCTTCCAGCGTCCCGGTGACCACTCCGTCCAAAGACGCACTGCTGTCTCCCAGCAACGCTTGAAGGCCGATCAGTCCGCTTCCCGAAATCGAGAAACGGAAGAAGGCTTCAAACAGTTCGTTGGGATTGGCAGCCTGCGCGAGTGTGAAGACGAGCCCAGGCAGACCGGTCGCCGGCGCAACGAGGATACTCGATGCCGGAATCGCGCTGCCCGAGGGAGTCTGTGGAGTGAAGTCAGAGAAAAGAATGTTTTGAAACGGGCTCGCCACTGTACAACCAGTGCTTCCGAGAGCGGCGTAATCCTGGAGTGTCGCGGACACGCAGGGAGAGCCGAACGCGGAGAGTGCCGGAAAGAACAGAGCGAGCATCAGCGAAGGCAGTTTCATTGAAGCAAACTCCTTGTTGGATGCGCCCGGACCGGGTCCGACCGGGCACTCATGTATACGTGACCGGCAAGTGAGCGGATGTGGGGTTGTTCACTTTTCCGCGAAGAGGATCAGCGGCCTGATGAAGGAGGACGCCGATTGCGTGGCAAGATCGCGGTTCTGCGCTCGAGTTCAGCAAGTTCCTCTTTCAACTTGTGAAACGCCGCAAGGCGCTCACTGGGAATCGCCGCCTTCACCGCGCAGCCAGGCTCGGAATCATGACGGCAATCCCGGAACCTGCAGTTCGCCGCCGCTTCGTCGATGTCGCGGAATACATCGCTGGTGGTATCCGCCGAAGCCCATGGCTCGAGTTCGCGAATGCCAGGCGTGTCGATCAGCAACCATCCCTGATCGAGCAGGAACATCTCACGCGTGCGCGTGGTGTGATGTCCGCGGCTGTCATGTTCGCGCACTTCGCGCGTCGCCTGACGCGCCATGCCGATCAGTTGATTCGTAATGGTGGACTTGCCGACTCCGGAGGAACCAAGCACGACTGCGGTCTCACCCTGTTCGAGAAACGCATCGAGTTGCGACACCGAAACGGAGTCCTTCGCCGACATCACAACCACCGGAACATCCAGGGCGACGGCGCGGGCCAGCTTTACACGCTCTGGCGCATTGTCACACCGGTCAACTTTGTTCAGAATGATCACGGGCCGCCCGCCGCACTCGCGCGCGACGAGAAGATAACGTTCGAGCCGCCTGATGCTGAAATCCTGATCCAGCCCGTTGACGAGAAAAAGCACGTCGACATTGGCCGCCAGCACCTGCTCTTCGAATGCCTT
>JAEUQE010000421.1 GCA_016789785.1 Bryobacterales bacterium | reverse complement strand
AGGCTTTAGCCTGCCGCGTCCCGACTCATCGGGACGCCCCGCGATGCCCAAGTGGAAGGAACCGCCCCGACCTTGCGGAATGCCCACAACGGGCCGCCACCCCTCAGTGCCTCCAATCTGAACAAACCACCCAGACCACGCGGAATGGTCCACAACGCTCCGCCGTCAATCGTCCAGTCCCACTGTCCGCGCGCCCCACGGTAGCGCGGGCTTCAGCCTGCGCCTGGCTATACCCAAGTGGAAGAAACCGCCCCGACCTTGCGGAATGCCCACAACGAGCCGCCAACCGCGCAGTTCCAACGTCTGCTGTCCCCGCCCCTCAGTTCCCCCAAGCTGCAGAAACCACCTCGGCCGTGCCGAATGACTCGCGACGTGCCGCCGTCATCCGCCACTCTCCCCAACCGCAGGGCCGGCAGGCGCAACCGTCCCGGCATGGAAGGAACCACCCGGACCATGCTGAATGATTCCCAACGCGCCGCCGTCGAACGCTGGGGACAGGATGTCTGCGTGGTCGCCGGTCCTGGCTCCGGCAAAACACGCGTCCTGATTGAGCGCTTTCGCTGGCTCGTGGAGCACCGCCAGATCCCGCCCCGCCGGATCCTCGCCGTCACGTTCACCGAGAAAGCAGCGACCGAAATCAAAAAACGGCTCATCGAGTCATTCGCAGCTTCCAGCGAATTGCGCGAGGAGATCGAACGCGCCTGGGTCTCCACCATCCACGGTTTCTGCACGCGTCTGCTGAAAGAAAATGCAATCGCCGCCGGCATCGACCCCGAGTTCCGCCTTCTCGACGAGGCTGCGTCGCAACTACTGCTCCGGCAATGCGCCGATGAAGCGCTGGATCATCAGCTTCACCTCAATGCGCCGCGCATGCGCGAGCTTCTCTATGAACTCGATTGCGGAGCACACGACGTCGCAATCGGCGTCATGAACCTCTACGAAGAAGCGCGAAGTGCCGGCGTTCCGATCGATGCGCTCACGGCGCCTTTCGCCTCCGACGGCCATCCCTGGCAAGCCGTCATCGCCTCCGCGCGTCTGGTGCTGACAGATCCGCCGAACGGCACGTACAAGCAACGGGAAGCACATCTGAAGCTGCATCATTGGGCGCGCGGCGTGCTCGCAACTCCGCTCGATGCCGGCTGGAAACACCAGATCGCGCTGCTCGATGAGTTGCCGCGTCCCACGAGTCTAAAGATCGGGACACGCGCACGCGCCGCCGCTCAGGAGCTTCGCGACAGCATCATTCCCGCGGTCCAAGGCGAGATCATGCTCCGCCAACGGATGCCGCTCTATCCCTTGCTCATCGATGCCATGCGCGCAATGCACCTCGAATACGCGCGCCGCAAACGTCAGCAGGGCGTGCTCGACTTCGAAGACCTGCAGGAATTCACCATCCGCCTGCTCGAATCGAATGAAGCCATCCACGCCAAGGTCCGCAACAGCTTCGACCAGGTCCTCATGGATGAATTGCAGGACACCAACCGTCTCCAATGGCGGCTCGTCGATCTCGTGCGCAGGCCGGACTGCCTCTTCGCGGTCGGCGACATCAACCAGTCGATCTACTATTTCCGTCACGCCGACCCCGCCGTCTTCCGCCAGTATCGCGACGCGCTCGCCGAAGCCGGGAAGCCCGTGGACGAGCTTCGCGAAAACTACCGCAGCCGCGACGCGATCGTGGATGTGGTCAACACCGTGAGCCCGTATCTCTTGGGCGGCGTGGAGCCGCACCGGTTGGCTGCGCAAAGCGCCTACGACCCGAAAGCCAGCCCCTGCGTGGAGATGCTGCACACCTACGCCGAGCGCGACACCGACGACGCGGTTCGCACCGAAGCCTTCTGGATCGCACGCCGCATCCGCGAAATCGAAGGCGTCATGCTGGTAGGCAAGCGCGGCGAACAGCGGCCCGCTCGCTTCTCCGACATCGCCGTTCTAGCGCGGACCATCGCGAGCCTCGGCCCCATTCAGGATGCGCTCGACGAATTCGGCATTCCCTGTACGGTGAGCGGCGGCCGTTCCTTCTACGATGCGCGGGAGATCCGCGACCTCACGGCCTATCTCGCCGTGCTTGCCAATTCGCGCGATGAAATCAGCCTCGTAACCGTCTTGCGGTCCCCGCTGGTTGCCATCAGCGATGAGACGCTGCTGTTGCTGAAGAACCGTACCGCGGAGGAAGAGAACGATCTGCCGTCCTCCATTGAGCGCTTGCTGGCTGCCGGCACGTTGAATCCCGTGGATGCGGAGCGCCTTGCGTGGTTCTGGCAACTGTTGAAGTCGCAGCGCGCGCGCATCGATCATCTCTCGCCGGACATGCTGCTGGCCCAGATCGTGGATGAATCGGGTTACGAAACGGGCTTACCCGCGCGTGCGCGGGCAAACATCGCAAAGCTGCTCGCGGTGGTGCGCGAGAGGCATCTGGATCAACACGAGCCGCTCGCGGACCTCGTGGAGGATCTGGCGCACCGGCGCCGCACGCAATCCGAGCCCGAAGCCGCGGCCATGGAATCCGCAAACAGCGTTCACCTCATGTCGGTCCATGCGGCGAAAGGCCTCGAATACCCGATCGTCTTCATCGCGGCGATGCGGAACACGGGCCAGAACAGAGAGCCCATTCTTTGTTTCAATTCGGAACATGTCATCGGAGCGAGTTGGCGCCATCCCGAAGGCGGCCCGGGCATCTCTGATACCGTGCACCTTCACGTCTGCGCGCAACGCAAGCGCCAGGAGAACGGCGAGGAGGACCGGTTGCTCTACGTCGCCATGACGCGCGCCGAAGAGCACCTCGTCTTCACCACCTCTCCCAACGGTCAGGGCGATTGGGCCAAACGAATCGCGGAAGCGCTTCAGCTTCCCACTGGTGTTCCCAAGTCCGAGCATCGCGAAACGCTGCACACGCTGAAGGGGACTGCCGTTGAAGTCACGCACACGCGCGAACTGGCGGCGAATGAGTTCCCTCCCTTGCCCTCGGCGACCGCAGCCCCGGTCACCTACGTGGATCCGCTGCCCGTGCGCGAGCAGCACGACTCCACGGTGCCGGTGACGTCGGTGGCGCAGTATGCGTATTGCCCACGCCAGTATTACCTCGCGCGTTATCTGCGCTGGCCGGCGAGCCGTGACGCGGAGCCTCCTCCCGAATCGGCGGATGAACTGCCGGATCGCGTAGATCTGCCCGCCCAAGAACTTCGGGCTAGTGAATTCGGCGTCATCGTGCACGAGATGCTTGCGGGCAAATCACATCCCGATGCGCCCGAGGGCGCCGATGCGCTGGTCGCCGGTTTCCAGAACAGCCCGCTCGGGCGAAGGTCGCGGCGGGCGACTCGCATCGAACATGAGTTCGACTTCATGGTGGAAGTGGAGGGTGTGATTCTGCGCGGGCAGATCGACCTCTGGTTTGAAGAAGGCGGCGAAGTCCTGTTGGTGGACTACAAGAGCGATGCCGTGGAGCCGGGCCGCGAGCGGTGGCATGCTTTGCGCTATGGTCCGCAACTCCGCCTGTACGCGATCGCGCTCGAACGCCTGCTCGGCCGCTATCCCGATCGCGCGCTGCTTTGGTATCTGCGCACCGGGCAACAGGTACAGGTCGCGCTCGACCCGGAGGAACTCGAAAAGGCCCGGCAGGACGTTCGAGCGTTGCGAGACGCCCAGTCCAACGTCCATTTTCCGCTTCGCGAAGGAGCGCATTGTCTCCGGTGCGCTTACTACCACGGAGCGTGCCCCTCCACCTACGTCGACGTCACGCTGGAACTCGGCTAGCCTACCAACGGAGGCCTGCGGCGTCGCCCAACAAAGGGACGCCTCCGGTGAAGGCGTAATCCCTGTCCGCCGCCCGGCTTTCTGCGGACGGCTTTGCTAGGGGCTGGAGATCGCAGTTCTACGTGCTCCAGAGGCCCGTAGACGGTTGCGGAGGCCCCACGCTCTGCCGGGGTGGCAATAGAAGGGTTACGTTCCTGGGAGTCTATCGGCACACACACGCAACGCCGTCGGCGTGAGATCGGAGAGCCCGATGGATCTCTCGACGGAGCGGGCCGTCAGCACTGGCATCGTCAAATCCGCCGATCTGAGCAGATCCGCAAGCAAAGGCATCGGCCTTGTCGGCGGGATCTTCTCAGGATAGAGAAAAATTCTCAGGCCTGAG
>JAEUQE010000420.1 GCA_016789785.1 Bryobacterales bacterium | reverse complement strand
GTCATGGCCGCGGTGGGAAGCAGATCGCGGCTGAGAAAATCGTTCGAAATCGCGTTCAGATCGCGGGTGATTTCCAGCCGGGTGCCACGGTTACCGACATAGCTCAGTTCCATCAGGAAACTGGCCGGAAGCTGCCGTTGAAGACCGAGTTGCCAGCGTTGCATGTAAGGCATCTGCGGGACGTCGTTGAAGAAGGTGTTGCCAGCGTCAATGTTTGTCTCCGCTCCAAGCGATGCTCCGAAAATCGGGAACAACTGCCCGCTGGGGAGCGGGTTGGACAGCGTTGCCGACGGTGAGAGATAGTTGTTGGTCGTGAACTGGAAGTCCGTCTGGCGGCTGAATCCAGTTTGCAGGACGTCGCTTCGGCGCTGTCCCAGGAACCCATAAAAAATGCCGTACCCGGCGCGCAACACGGTTTGTGGAGTAAGTTGATACGCGACACCGAAGCGGGGCATGAGATTGAACTTCGGCGCGGAATACAGGCCACTGGGCAAGCCGTTCACTCCGGCGAAGGTAAGTCCGCCTCGAACGATGAAGTCGGAAGCGGGCCGCTGGGCGACCGGATTGGCCGCGTAGGCCGCCTGCGCCTGAGCAGCGAAGGCGATCGAGGCGTTCGGATCGAAGCCGCGCACGGACCGGTCGAAGCGCTCTTCCAACGGCGTTTCGAACTCCCACCGCAAGCCGAGATTAAGGGTAAGCTTCTGGTTGACCTTCCAGTCATCCTGGAGGAAGAAACCCCAGGCCGTCGACTGCTCAGCGTAGGACGCGGGACGCCAGATGCCACCGCTTGTCGGCAGACCAAGCAGCAGGGCCGCCACGGACTGACCCAGGTTATTGGGAGCACCCTGTGACGTGTTATTCGGGCCGCGCGTCCAGGTGGTGTCGAAGTTGAACTGGCCAGTCACGTTGTTTCCGAATTCGCGACGGTTCTCGCGATACGCGCGGAACTCGGTTCCCATCTTGAGGAAGTGCGAGCCTTGTGATTTCGACACCGTCGCGTTGATGTTGTGTGTGTCGTTGGGGCGCCATTCGCCGCCGGCGGCGGTGCCCTGGTAGCCCGCCAGATCGATGCGCGGGAACTTGCGGACGTCATCGCTTGTAAGTGACGTCATGTACGACGGCAAGCCGAGGCTTGCAAGATCGAAGCCGATGGACTTGTAAGCGCCACTGTCGCCGCGGATGAAACGGTTGTATCCGTAGCGGAAGTTGAGCACCGTGGTTGGGGTCAGGGTGTGGACGTCGTCGATGGTGGCTCCACGAGAAACGAATTGGAAGAGGTTCCCGGTCGCGACATTGTCAAAGTAGTCGTTGTAAGTGCTGTCGCGGTCGTACCAGTTCACGCGGACAAACAGACGGTTGGAATCGTTCACCACCTGGTCGGCGCGGATGGTGTGCGAGCCGTAGTTGGCTTGTTCGGTCAGCTCCGGGCGCTGAAAGTTATTCTGGATTCCGGGCTGGCGGGGGTCGGGGAAGAAGCCGAGGATATTGCGTGCCACCGGATTGATCAGACTGGCCGGCAGGACATTGCCCGGGAACGGATCCCGCTCGATGATCCGGTTGCCGCCCTGCACGACTTCGCGGGCGGTCAGCGGGTTATAGATCTGGTACTGACCGCTCACTGCGAGTAACTCTGAGAAGTCGCCTGATTTCATGCGAGCCGTAGGTACTGTCGGATTGCCGTTGTTTCGCGGGCGGTCCTCCTTGATGCCCTCATAGCCGTAGAGGAAGAAGGTGCGGTTGCGGCCATCGTAGAGTTTCGGAATCCTGACGGGTCCATTGAAACTGCCGCCCCAGCGGTTGTAAGTGAAGTCCGCGCGGGGAACGCCGTTCAAGTTTCCGAAGTAGTCATTCGCGAAGAGCGCCGGGACCATCTTATTGTAATAAGCGGTGCCGCGGAACTGGTTAGTGCCGGACTTAATGGAGATGTTCGTGACGCCGCCCTCGGTTTGGCCAAAGCTTGCATCAAAGGTGGCGGTCTGCACCTTGAACTCCTGCACGATGTCGGCGGGAGGCACATACGACGCGATCACTTCGCCGTTGTTGGCGGTGGCGGTTGCGACGGAGCCATCAAGCGTCACATCACTGCGATTGGCTCGCGTCCCGTCCATCGAGTAGCCGACGATGTGTGTGGGTTCGAAGGGACGGTCCAGGCGGGCATCCCGGTTGAACGCGACGCCCGATGCGAGGCTGATGAGGAACATCGGATTGCCGTGCGGCACAGGCAACTCCTGGACGCGGCGCGAGTCGATCACTTGCCCCATGGAGGCGCTGGCGGTGTTGAGCAGCGGCGTTTCGCCGACAATGGTGACGCTTTGTTCCGTGCCGCCCAGTTCCAGTGTGACCGGAAGCTCGACGCGATCGTTGACACGGACCTCGATCCCGGTGCGCTTGTGCTTCTTGAAACCTGTGCTTTCGGCTTCCAGCGTGTACAGGCCGGGGATCAAGTAAGTGGCTATGTAAGTTCCAGCCTCATTGGTTTTGAAAACCTGTTTTGTGCCCATTGCTTCACTCGTCACGGTGACGGTCGCCCCAACAACCGTGGCGCCGGTCGGATCCACGACACGGCCCAGAATTGAGCCCCTGGCTTCCTGCGCGAATACGCTAGTGGGCGCGTTGAGGCCCACCAAGGCGAGTAGCAATATGGTTATTGCCAGAACTCTCTTTCTGTTCATGACTTCCAACTTTCTCTTATCCTACGAGTGTCTCTATCTTCACCACGGACATCGGCGGTAATGTGACGCGAATTTCCCGCCCAGATACCTGGGCGCTTTCAGTGCGCGGCTTTACAGCGTCCGGGTTGGCAAAATTGTTGTGGGCGTGAATATCTGGCGCCGCCAGTACGGTGGCACGTGCTTCGCGGGCCGAGGTTACCCCATGCAGATGGATCCGCGCCGGAAGTGCTTCCGTGAGGCTGAGGTTCACAGCCGTAACCACGATCCGGTCGCCCTGAACGGATGCGGATCCCGCCAGCCTGGCCATCTGACGGTCATTCCCTTCGTAGCGGTAACTGAGCTTCGGCGCAGCGAATTCAGCCCTCACGGACTGTGCGTTGTGGTGCGCTTTGTACATTGCGAACACGTGATATGTAGGTGTGACGCAGAACTTGTCTTCGTGAGCGAGGAACAGCGTTTGGATGCAGTTGACCAACTGGGCGACATTCGCCATCACGACTTTGCCGGCGTGCCGGTGGAAGGTGTCGAGCGTAAGTCCAGCGATCAACGCGTCACGCATGGTTTGAACGCTGCCGAATAAGTGATGCGGCGCCACAGCCGTGCCGTCGCGATGCCATGCGCCCCATTCGTCAACAACCAATTTCACGCGGTGCTCACGGTCGATCTCGCCCATCACCTGCCAGTGCTGTCGAATCAACTCGTCCATCCGGTCTGCCCGGTTCAACAGTTCGTAGGCGTCATCGGCGGTGAAGTCCACCGAATCACCCTTTCCTGAAGTGCCGCAGTAATAGTGCAGTGCCCAACCCCAGATGCGATTCAGCAGGCCCGGGCTCTTCTCGGCAATCCTTGAAAAGAACTCGCGGGTCCAGCGAAGGTCGCCCGAATTCGGGCCGGCTGGAATAAAGGAAAGCGGCTTGCCATAGCGTGGCACCCATGCGGTGAACTTGCGATACTCCACCGAGTACTCGCCGGCAGTAAGTTCGCCTCCGCAGCCCCAACTCTCGTTGCCGACACCCCAGAAGCGAACATTGAACGGTTCCACATCACCAGCGGCGGCCCGGCGCTTGGCCATCGTGCTCGACCCCGCGGGAGCATTGCAATAGTCGATCCAATCGTAAAAGGCCTTTGCCGGCAGACTCCGGACGTTCGCGGCAAGGTATGGTTCCGCTTTGATCAACTTGCAGAACCGGAGGAATTCGTTAGTGCCGAAGCTGTTCGGATCGTTCTTGGAAGGATGCGATTGTGGGATCTCGCGAAGGCGCCCGTTGTCGGTCCAGAAATTCGGTTTGCTGGGCCGTTGTGTCTGTGGCCCGATGCCGTCCATCCAATCGTAGCTATCGGCGAAGCATCCGCCGGGCCAGCGCATCACGGTCGAGCCAAGCGGGATCATCGCGTCGACCAGTGCTTTGCGGACTCCACCAATGTTCGGAATTCGGGAGTTCTCACCCACCCAAACCCCGTCATAGAT
>JAEUQE010000041.1 GCA_016789785.1 Bryobacterales bacterium | reverse complement strand
CGCACATGGCGTAGTCGCTGGAAGGTCCAATGGTCAATCAGCTTCCTTTCGTTCCTTGAATACCTTATGAATCCATGCACTGGGCACCGAACCCGTTGTGTCGGTTCATTGTCACCAGGCAAGTAGACCATAACGATAACAGAAGAAGATAGAGCGAAAGTGAAGGCGCCTCGGCCGACCTTTGTCGCTTGCGGCCACAATCCGATTGGACCTTCCGCATAATACCAGATGCCGGCGAATCGATATGCTGGCGGCCGAGCCTCGAAGCGAGGTCTGGCTCAGTGGATTCGGCTGGCATTGAGTGAATCCAGCCTACAGACAACTGGAATCTGTTCTTCTTTTTTCGTCCGCAAACTCCGCCAGAACCTTGTTTCAACAAGCGCAGTCAGGTACCTGCTATTTAGACCTGCAGAGCTTCACGTTTGGGCCAACTACCGTTTCGCCGTGATCGCGCTGCCTTCGCGGATCTCGTCGGAGCCGCGCTTCACAATCTCGTCGCCTTCGCTGAGCATGCCGAAGACCTCCACCAGATCCCCAGCCGGCAAGCCTCGTGCGACGTTCACCCACTCGGCCTTGCCACTGTTCGTTCGAATGACGAAGGTGCGCTCCGTGGTGGTGACGATGCTGGTCGGCGGCACCAGAATCGACGGTTTCGCCCGGCGCGATGGCCACGACACTTCGGGATACATTCCCGGCGCAAGCTTCGAGGCAGGATTCATCACGTCCAACTCGACGGGCATGGTCCGCGTCTTCGTATCCATGGTGCGCGTGATGCGAGCCACTACGCCGGTGAATGTCTCGCCAGGATAGGCAGGTACCGTGAAGGCCACCTTCGCCCCACGCACGATCGCGCCAGTCTCCATCTCTGGCACCGCCACTACCAGGCGCAACCGCGATTGCTGCTCCAATCGCAGCATAGGCTTCAAACCCGCGCCGGCCGCGGGTCCAACCAATGCGCCGGGATGCGCCCATCGCTCCGTGATCACGCCATCAAACGGAGCACTGACCGTCAGATACCGCATCAGATCCTTCTGCGCATCGACGGCCGCCCGTGCCGCTTTCGCCGAACTCTCCAGCGACTGAATCACTGCCTGCACGGAGTCCACAGCCTTCTCGGCAAGCGTGAGTTCATTCGGTGCGATCGCGCCGGGCGTGGCCGATGCCGCCTTGATGCGTTCATGCGTGCTTTGCGCTGCAATCAACCGGGCTTGCGCTTCGGCCTTCTGCGATTCGATCGCGCCGACGCGCGCCTCGGCCTCGGCAACGTGCGCGGACATTTCCGGCGCCACCACTGTCACCAGCAACTGGCCCATCTTGACCATGCTGCCGCGATCGACCTCCACCTTCTCCACGTAGCCAGTCACGCGGGCATGCAAGTCGACGGTTTGATAAGGCAGAAACTCACCGGGCAACTTCGCCTTGCGCTCCAGCACCTTGGTGGTGACCGCGGCGACTTCAACCGCTTGCCCAAATGCGGTTGCGGCAATGCTTGCACTCACGAACAGATGAAGAAGGCTCATAGGGACGGCTCGTAGTAACGGCTTGTTGGATCTTCCGGATCAAGAGAACGGGAATGCTTCGACGCATTGCCCTGGAGAATTGCATAGAACGCGGGAACGGCGGTCAGCGTGGCGAAGGTGGCGAAGACGAGACCGCCAATCACCGCGCGGCCGAGCGGCGTGTTCTGATCACCAGCCTCACCAATGCCGATCGCCATCGGCAGCATGCCGGCGATCATGGCGGCGGCTGTCATGAGAATCGCGCGCAGACGGCCCTTGCCACCTTCCACCGCGGCTTCGCGCGAGGTGTGGCCCGTGGCGCGCTCCATCTCCGCGAAGGTGACCAATAGAATCGAGTTTGCCACCGCGATGCCGATCGCCATGATCGCCCCCATGAACGACTGTATGTTCAGCGTGTCGCCCGTGAATCGAAGAGCGATCAGAACACCAGCCAGCACGGCGGGAATGGTTGCGAGCACGGCCAGCGCAAGGCGGAACGATTGAAAGTTTGCGGCAAGCAACAGGAAGATAAACGCGATGGCCAGTTGCAGCCCAAGCGTCAATCCCTTTACCGTTTCATCGAGCGGTGGAATCTGTCCGCGAATGCTCACCGCGACGCCGCGCGCCGGAGTACCCGCGCGCTGAATCGCGGCACGGATCTGCGGCATTACGTCACCGAGCGGCTTTCCCTCAATGTTGGCGGTGACGCTGACCACTCGCTGCATGTTATAGCGCTCCACCACGCCCATGGTTGTTCCATAGCGAACGTCGGCGACATCACCCAGTAGCGGGCGCGACTCGCCATTCTGCATGATGGGCAACTGCCGGATGTCGTCCATCGACGCCATCTTTGCTTGTGGGATCTCCACCTGGATTTGGAACGCGTTCCCGCTGCCCGGGTCGCGCCAGTAGTTGGGATCGGTGAACCGGCTGGACGAAGTGGCGGTGACCAGCGACTTGGCCACGTTCGCGGCGGTGAGTCCAAATTGTCCCGCGCGCTCACGATCGACCCTCACGTCCACCGTGGGATAGTCGAGCGCCTGTGCGAACTGCACGTCGCGAAGTTCGGGGATCTTGCGCATCTCGGCGAGCACTTTTTCGGCATGTGCCCGATTCGCGGGAAGCGCCGGGCCTTGCACCGCGACTTCAATCGGCGTCGGCGATCCGAAGCTCATCACCTGGCTGATGATGTCCGCGGCTTCGAACGTGATCTTCAGGTCGGGCATCTCTTTTGCGAAGCGTGCTCGGATCTTCTCGCGCAACGCGTTCAGATCATATCTGGCGGGCTTCAGCGCCCACTTCAGAACCGCTTCGTGGGGCCCGCCTGTCCAGAGGTGCACGGTGTTGATGGGATAGCTGGCCGGTTGCACTCCAATGAACCCGGTGGTGATGCGAACGTTGTCCGCACCGCACTCCTGCTTGATGAGATCCAGTGCTTTGAGGGCGATCAACTCCGTCCGCTCAATGCGTGTGCCCGTGGGAGCGCGCAATCGCATCTGCATCAGAGGCGCCTTCGAGTTGGGGAAGAGTTCGAGTCCCGTGGAAGGATACAGGAAGTAGACGATCGCCGCGCACGACGCAAGATAGACTGGCGCCAGCAGCCACCGTGCCTTCACGGCCATAGTGAGATACGCATCGTAGACGCGATGCATCAGGCCGCTGAGCCCGCCATGTTCTTCGGCTGTGGAGCCTTTGCGCATGATCCAAGTCGCGAGCACGGGGACCATTGTGCTCGACAGCAGATACGACGAGATCATGGCAAAGCCGACCGCGAGGGATAAGGGCACGAACAACTGGCGGGCCGCACCCACCATGAAGAACGACGGCACAAACACCGCGAGAATACAGAGCATCGAGAGCAGACGTGGGACGGCGGTTTTGCGGCATGCGTCGAGCACGGCTTTGGCGCGCGACAAGCCGCCGGCCATGTGCGTGTGAATGTTCTCGATCTCGACAGTGGCCTCGTCGACGAGGACTCCGACAGCGAGCGCAAGTCCGCCGAGAGTCATAATGTTCACGGTCTGGCCGGTGGCCCATAGCCAGATGACGGCAGAGAGCAGTGCGCTCGGGATTGTGGTGACGACGATGAAGGCGCTACGCCAGTCGCGCAGGAACAGCAGCACCATCAAGCCCGTCAGTCCCGCACCGAGCATTGCTTCGTTGAAGAGGCTGCGAATCGCGCTGAGCACGTAGCCGGACTGATCGAACTCCAGCGTGATCTGCACGTCTTCGGGAACCGCATTGCGAAACGCGGGCAGAGCGGCCTTCACGCGATCCAGCACGGCGACAGTGGATGCGTCCGCGCGTTTTGTCACGGGGATGTAGACCGTACGCTTACCGTCGACATGGGCGTAAGCAGTGAGGATGTCGGTGCCGCTCTCCACCACGCCGATGTCGCGCAGGAACACGGTGGGGCCTGAGCCCACGCGGACCGGAGCGTCGGCGAGTTCTTTCAAGTTGCCGCCGATTACGACGTTGGTGGATGCGATTCGATTCAGGTCGCCGGTGCGCACGTTGCCCGACGGAAGCACGGTGCTCGCTTTGCTGACTGCGCCGATCGCTTCCTCTGGCGAGATACGATACTGCCGCATGCGCTCGGGATCGAGCCTCACGACAATGGTGCGCTGATTGCCACCGAAGGGCGGCGGCGCCGACACGCCTTCGAGCGTCGCAAACAGCGGACGCACGCGATTGAGCGCAAAGTCCTGCATCTCGCCCGGAGTGCGAATGGTGCTGGAGAATACGAGTTGTCCCACCGCGATGCTGCCTGCGTCGAAGCGCGTGATGAAAGGCGGCACCGCGCCGGGTGGCATGAACGCGCGCGAACGGTTGACGTAGCCGACCACTTCGGCCATCGCCTGATTCATGTCCGTGCCCTCATGAAACACAAGCTTCATGATGGCCGCGCCCTGAATGTTCTTCGACTCGACGTGTTCAATTCCCGTGATGTAGAGGAAGTGATACTCGTAGTAGTAAGTCATGAACCCTTCCATTTGGGAAGGATCCATGCCGCCATACGGCTGCGCCACATAGATGGCCGGCGCACCTACCTTGGGGAAGATGTCCACGGGCATGCGGCGCACCGCAAGCAATGACATCAGTGCGATGGTGAGCACCAGCACGAGAATGGTGATGGGTCTGCGAAGAGCGGTTCGAACCAGCCACATGAATTGCTACCTCGCCCTCTGGAGGAACTCGTCGAGATCGCCACGGCTTGCCGCCACGGCCAGCATCGCCCGCCAGATATTCAGGTTTGCGAGCGACTCATCGATCTCGGCTTGCGCCAACACGCGCTGTGCATCGGCGACTTCGACGATGGTGGCAAGGCCGGCTTTGTATCGCGCGGTCGCCTGCTGCTCCACGGCACGCGCAGCCTGCAACTGAATCGGCGCCTGACGTGCGGCACGGCGCGCGCCATCGAGCATTGCTTTCGATTTTTCGAGGCGGCCGTTCAGCTCACGCAGTACCTGATCGAGGCGCGCGGCTTCACTGCGCTCCTTGTGTACTTCGATGTCGCGCTTCGCTTTGAGAGCGGGCTGTTCGAGAAGCGGAAACGTCATGGTGAAGCCGAGCCCCCAGTTATGGATGTTGGGGCCGAGTCCCGATGCCGCGCCGCCGGTTGTCCCATCAGGAAACGCGCCGGTGCCACGTGCGTAGGTTGTGCCCTGAACCGCAAACTTCGGGTACCAGGTGCGATCGAGCGCTGTCTGCCGGGCTTTGATCTCTTCGACGGCCACGTTCTGTTCACGAGCGGCCGGGTGTTCGGAGACACTGCCTGCTAGTTCGACAACCGGAGGCGCGCTGAGCAGTTTGCCGGCGGTTGCTTCCACTTCCCCTGGTGCGACACCGAGCAACTGCGCCAGCGCCGCCCGCGATATGGCAACCGCTTGCTCGGCCTGAATCAACTGTGTTTCGGCGAGTGCAATCTCGGCACGTGTGCGCTCGGCGTCCGCGCCTGGCTTCAACTCTGCCTTCACCAAAGCGCCCACTGCGGTCTCCAGCGCCTTGCCTCGGGCGATGCTTGCCTGCGCGCTAAGCACCATCTGTTGCGCGGCCAGGATGGTGAGGAAGGCGTCCGCGGCCGCGGTCGCGACCTCCAGTTTCGTGCGCGCCACATTGGCCTCGGCGCGTTTGCGCGCGACATCGGCAACAGTGACATTCGCTTTTCGCAGGCCGAAATCGAAAGGCTCCCATGAGACGAGAAAACCCACAGCGGTTCCCCAAACATTTGTGACGCTGTTTGTCGCGAGCGGAGGACCCGAGATCGGCGCGATGGTGGATTGGGGCAACAGCATCCCGAAGACATTGTTGCGTGTGGCCCGATTCACTTGCGAGAGGAAATCCGCCTTTGGCAGAAAGCTCGTGCGCGCAAGTTGCACGCCTGCGGCCGCTGCGGAGACCTGCTCCAGGGACACCCGGACCGCAGGGTACTTCTCGACGGATTGATCCACGGCCTGCTGGATGGTCAGTGGGGCGGCGAAGGCATGCCAACACAATACAGTGAGAAATAGCACTACTCGAAAGAACATGAGTGAACGTCCTCTGGACGGCGAGGGAACTTTCAACAGAATCATTACTCTAACAGATGAGCTTCCCTCGCGGTCTGTTCTCGCGCAATCCCACGTTTGCTTGATCGGATGAAGGTTGCGAGGTGTTGCGCCAGCGGCCCGCCGACCTCTGTTTCCACCCGCGCAAGCGCATCTTCGAGCTTGAGATTCATGCGGTAGAGGAGCCGGTACGCCTGCTTCAGCGACTTCAAATCGGTTGAGGTGAAGCCCGCACGCCGCAGCCCCACAACATTCAATCCGCGAGGCACGACGTTGAAACCGGTGTAGAGGAAGTAAGGCGGCAGATCGCTATTGACGCGGGTGTTGCCGCCGACCATTGCGAGCCTCCCGATCTTCGAGAACTGATGCACCACCACGCCGCCCGACAGAAACACCTGATCCTCCACTTCCACATAGCCGGCCACCAGGGCGGAACTCGCGATCACGCAGCGATTGCCGATGGTGCAGTTGTGCGCGATGTGGCCGCTGGTCATGATGTAGTTCTCGTCGCCGATGGTGGTTGTGGATTCGGGCTTGGTGCCGCGCGAAATCGTGTAGTGTTCGCGGATCCTGTTGCGATGTCCGAGGACGAGGTAGCTGCGCTCACCAGTGAAGTTCTTGTCCAGCGGGTCCGTGCCGAGTACGGTGGACGCGGAGATCTCGTTGCCGTCGCCCATGGTGGTCCAGCGCTTGATGTAGACGTATGGCTCGAGCTTGCAATGCGCGCCAATCACCACATCCTGCTCGATCACACAATACTCACCGATGATCGACTGCGCGCCGATGACCGCATCGGGATGAATGCGAGCGGTAGGTGCGATGGATGCGGAAGGGTCAATCGGCATAACCTTAAATGATACGGTGAGAACGGAAAGCGAGGCAGCCGGGATGCGAGTGCGGGAAGTGGCGGAGTGGCTTGGATCGACCTACGAAGGTGATGGAGAGCGCGATTTAGCGGGTGTTGCCGCGCTCGAATCCGCGGGCGCCGCGAACATCAGTTTCGTTGGGAACAAGAAGGCGTTTGCGCAAGCGGAACAGTCTGCCGCGGGTTGCCTGATCGTGCCGATCAACTACAACAACGCGAAAACCCGCACCGTGATTCGCTCCCACGATCCGCGCGGGGCATTCGCTCGCGTAGTGAACCGCTTTCATCCGGCATCGCGCCTGGCCAGCGGCATTCATCCGACGGCGGTGATTGCGGATGGCGTGGAACTCGGCGCGGATGTCGCGATCGGGCCATTCGCGTCGATTGGCGAAGGCTCGCGCATTGGTGATCGCGCGCAGATTGGAGCGGGATGCGCTGTTGGGCGGCGCGTCTCGATCGGCGCGGATACAGCGCTCCATGCCAATGTGACCGTCTATGATGACTGCTCGATTGGCGAGCGTGCGGTGCTTCATTCGGGCTGCATCATTGGCGCCGATGGATTCGGCTTTGTGCTCGCTGGCGAGAAATACGAAAAATTTCCCCAAGTGGGGCGCGTGGAGGTTGGCAACGATGTCGAGATCGGAGCAAACTCCTGTATCGATCGCGCGGCTCTCGGCGTGACATGGATTGGTGATGGAGTGAAGCTCGACAACATGGTGCATGTCGGCCACAATTGCCGTCTCGGCAAACATGTTGTGGTTGCGGCGCAGACTGGCTTTTCCGGCGGCGTGGTTGTGGAAGATTATGCGGTGATCGGCGGGCAGGTCGGCATTGGCGACAAAGCGCGAATCGAAACCCGTGCGGTGCTTGGCTCGGGTTGCGGCGTGCTGACCTCGAAAGTGATCCGCAGCGGCGAAGTGGTTTGGGGCACACCGGCCCGGCCGTTGAAGGAGATCCTGGAGCAGTTGGCGAATCTTGCGCGGCTGCCGCAAATGCGGGATGAACTCACAGAACTGAAAGCGCAAGTGGCAAAACTGAAAGAGGAGCGGCGATAGTGCTGGTGGTGGTGGGTGGGCATAGCCGCAACATCGGGAAAACGTCAGTGATGGCGTCGATCATCCGTGCCACGCGAGATCTGGAATGGCAGGCCATCAAGCTGACCCAGCATGGTCACGGTATCTGTTCAAAGGATGGGAAGCCTTGTGATTGCGCGCCGGGCGATGCGACTCACCCTTATGTGCTGGATGCGCAGACAACGGCGGATGGCACGGATTCGGGCCGCTACCTTGCGGCGGGCGCGTCGCGGTCGTGGTGGCTGCGCACGGCAGTGGGTCAACTCGGCGATGCGATGCCGGCGATGAGAAAGCTGCTCACCGAATGCGAGCACACCATCGTGGAATCGAACAGTCTGATTCGGTTTCTGAAGCCCGATCTCTACATCGTGGTGCTCGACTATTCTGTCGCCGACATCAAGGACTCCGCCCGGCTTTACATGGACCGTGCCGATGCCTTCGCGATGGTTCCGCGAGAGCGCATGGAGAATCCCTGGGGCGTGCCGGAGCGTTGGATCCGGTCAAAGCCTGTGTTCGCGATCCATCCGCCGGACTATGGTAGTGAGGCGCTGACGGAATTCGTCCGGGCTCGTGTCAATACGAAGGTTTGACCCAGAAGCTTTCACGCCATTGCCCGCCGGGTGCGATCTTCTGTAAGCCATCGTACTTGCCGGCATGCGCGAGATTGAACGCGTTGGTCAAGGCGGACATCGGCTCAAAGCAAACGAAGTCGCGCCCCGGAGGCGCATACACAACGCCGACGCGCCACTTCTCTCCGAAGCGCACAGCGATCTTCTTGCCGCCGCCTTCCATCACGAAGTCGGATGAAGGGTCGAGAGAAGTGAATACATCGTCGAATTGACGGCCCTTCAATTCAATGGGCTGCGAGGCGGAGAATGGCTTGCGTTCGCCTGCCGGGGTGAGTTTGTCGTTCAACACGACATGTTCGCGCGCGGGAATGCGTATTGACCATGAATCCCGCGCAACACCCGGCAGCGTGAAGTAGCCGTGATAGGCGACGGAGACGGGCATCGGCTCGCTCGAGAGATTCTCGATCACCGTTTCCACTTCCAGCTGGCCGCCCTTGAGGCGGTAGGTCATCTCGTAGTTGTGCGCGAACGGGAACTGCGCCATCCAATCGGGGTATCGCCAGAACTCCAGTTTACTGGTGACCGACGCCTGATCATCGCCGCTGCGCAACGAGGTCACCTGCCACTGCGAGGCATAGACGACCAAGCCGTGAATGGGTTGGCGGAACGCATCGTAACGGAAGTTCTTCAGTTCGGGATTGAGCAGATACTTCTTACCGTTGACCCAATAGGCGTCCTGGTCAATGCGGTTGGCCCAGGGCGCGAGGAATGGGTTGCCCACTTGCGTGGGCTTGGCTTTCAGTTCGGCCAGGGTCTGATACGGCGACCAGAACACGCGCTGTCCGCCAACCTTCATCTCGTAGGAGTTGTTGCCCAGCGAAGGTGCGATCCAGACTTCGGTCTTCGTACTTGCATCGGCGAGATACACGACTTCGGTCGCGTCGATGGTTTGCCGTTCTGCGGTGTAGATCATGAGTTCGAGATTTCCATGGTTTCCCGCAGATCGAGGACGGTATCATCCTGACAGCACCAGCAGATTCCCGGCGTATACGTGCGAATCGCACACACGGCGCACCAGTACGTAACGAACAGCCTCTTGCCCTTGTCGTGCACGAACATGGCGCGCTTGTGGATCGGCTGGATTTCGAAAGCGCCCGATGGGGACGCGTTGCCGACCACTTCGAAGTCCACGCCGTTCAAGCGCGCGTCATTCAGGACGCCTCGTGTTTGTTCATCGCCGGTGAGCTTCATGGACTTGCCATCGGGCAATGTCAGCGTACCAGCCTGATCGCCTTGAGTAACCAGTTTGCCGCGAAGGGAGATGGAAGTCTCCTCAGCCAGGGCGGTCTGCGTGAGCGTGGAGAGAGACACTGCCAGCGGAGCGAATGAGAACTGCCTGCGGGTCACCTTCCTAGTTTAGCGCGCGTGCGAAGAGACTCACTGCGGGATGACGGGAAGCATGATGTGCGACGCATGATCCTTGCCCGTGTACAGCGTCTGCTCCGCCGGCTGACCTTTGGACTCTATGCCAAATGCGCCACCTGTGTTGAGATTGCGCTCGAAGCGCGGGAAGTTGCTGCTTGCGATCTCGACGCGAATGCGGTGGCCCGTCCGGAACACATTATTGGTCACACCAGCATCAATCGTGATCGCGTAAACCCTGCCGGGCTCCGCGAGTACCTGCCGTTCCAACCCTTCGCGATAGCGCAGACGCAGGATCCCGTCGGTGAGGTTGATGGCGCGGCCATCGGGATGGACGTCGAGAAGCTTCGCCGTGAAGTCAGTGTCTTTCGCGCTGGTGAGATGTGGAGCACTACCTTGATTGGCCCCGTGACTTCCATTTCCTGGGAATCCATGGCAGTATGATCGTCCGCATCGAAGGCGGGCCGGCACTACTACGACTTCGGCTACTGCTTCGATACGGAATGACGGCTTCCCATCGATCGCGGGCCCCCGCCCATATTGCGTGCAAGCTAAGCGAAGTCCTATGATGTGATGTCCTCTCGTTCCTTTGGGTGAATTCATGAACGCGAAAAAACACCAGCCTTTCGTCCCCGAAACGATGCAGATGTCCGAGTTCACCGCGCGAGCGGTCATTATCGGCATCATCCTGACTTTGATCCTCGGGGCCGCCAACGCCTATCTCGGACTGCGAGCAGGCATCACCATCGCGGCCACGTATCCCGCCGCAGTTATCGGCATGGCAGCGCTCCGCTTCTTCCGCGGCTCGGTGCTGGAAGAGAATATCTGCCGCACCGCGGGATCCATCGGCGAATCGGTAGCGGCCGGCGCCATCTTCACATTGCCCGCCTTTGTGATTGCCCGCGCGTGGCCCTCATTCGGATTCGAAGATGCCTACTGGAAATCGACTGCGCTGATGGTGGTCGGCAGCATCGTCGGCGTGCTTTTCGTGTCGCTGGTCCGGCGTGTCATGGTCGAGGACCCCGAGCTTCCGTTCCCCGAATCCGTGGCCGCCGCTGAGATCCACAAAGCGGGACAGCGCGGAGCCCAGGCGGTGAAGTTCCTGTTCTACAACATCGCGATCGGCGGCGTGACGTATCTATTGGGCAAGTTCAACCTGTTCGCGCTCGATCATCAGGTGAGTGGAATCGCGATTGGCTCCCTTGGCCAAAGCCGGGTACGCCTTGGAGCCGCGGACAATGCCGCTGCGATTCCCACTGGCGGGTTTGCGTCCTTCTCCGCGCCGGAGGTGAGTCCTGCGTACTTGGGCGTGGGCTACATCATCGGCCCGAAACTCGCCGCATTGCAATTCTCCGGAGGCGTGATGGCGTGGGGCCTGATGGTCCCGATGCTGATCTATTTCGTCGGGCCTCAACTGGCTCCTTCTTTCACTGCGAATGGAGTCACGGATTGGGACGGCATGGCCGCGTCACTGTGGCGGTTCATTGTGCGCCCGATCGCAGTAGGCGGAATGCTGGTCGGCGCCGCGTACACGCTGTATCGCATGCGCAAGAGCCTCACTGCGGGCATCGTTCGCGCCTTCGACGAATTGAAGGGCGGCACGCCACCGCTCGAATCGCTCGGACGCACGGAGCGCTACATGAGTTCGAAGGTCGTGCTCGGCCTCATCGGCGTCATGTTCTTTCTCATGATCGCGCTCTACAACTACTTCGCGGGGAACATCGTTGCGGCCGTGGTCTCCGCGACAGTGATGATCATCATCGGCTTCTTCTTCGCCACTGTCTCGGGCAGTCTTGTCGGACTCATCGGCTCGTCCAACAATCCGATCTCCGGACTCACGCTCTCCACCCTCATCATTGCTGCTTTGTTGATGGTTGCTCTCGGATTCACAGGCCCGGCGGGCGTTGCCGTCGTGCTCGGCGTGGCCGCCGTCGTCTGCGTGTCTTCCGCGGTTGCCGGCGAACTCCTGCAAGACTTCAAAGTCGGATACATCCTCGGCGGCACTCCTCGCACCATCCAGATCGTCGAGCTCATCGCGGTCCTCATCGCCAGTCTCGTGATGTATTTTCCGTTGTGGCTGCTCAATGAGGGCGACATCCGCCAGGGTGGCCAGGGATTTGGAGGACGCGCGCTGCCCGCCCCGCAAGCCGGCTTAATGGCCATGCTGGCACAAGGCATCGTCGGAGGCGACATGGCATGGCCACTGGTGGTCTTCGGCATGTTCATGGGCATCGTCATGATCATGCTGCAGGTGAAGAGCCCCATGCTCTTCGCGGTCGGAATGTATCTTCCGTTCGGCACCACCTTCGCCATCTTCTGCGGCGGCATCACGCGCTGGATCGCCGATACCGTAGCCAAGAGCCGCGGATACAACGAAGCGCAATTGGCGCGAGTGGAGAATGCAGGCGTGCTCACCGCGTCAGGACTCATCGCCGGCGAGGCTCTGATCGGGCTGGTGTGGAGCGGTATGCAGTTCTTGCCGCCAGGCATGATTCCGGACTTCAAGAATCACAACTACGTGATCGGCCTTGCGGTCATCGCCGCACTCGCCACGTTGATGGTGCGCCTGCCATTGAGTAACGCTGGTTCGCCCGACGAGCCTGCGCCGCCCACCGCCATCATGTAAAGGAGCCATGCGGCTATGTCCCTGATGCAGGAAATCCGCGAGTACCCCGTACCGCGCAACGCAGTCGCGCTGTGGTGGCTTGGACAAAGCGGATACATCTTCAAGACGCACGAGGGCACGCTCACCAGCGTGGACATGTATCTCACCGATAGCTGCAACGGTCTGGCCCCGGGAATGGATCTGACCCGCAAAGTTCCGGTCCTGATTCCGCCCGAAGAACTGGACGTCGATATCTATACGTGCACGCACAATCATCAGGACCACACCGATCCCTGGACCATTCGCGGCCTGCGCAACAAAGATGCGGGGCACTTCGTTGGTCCGCATCCGACATGCGAGATCTATCGTGCGGAGAACATCGAGTCCGGCCGCATCGTGCCAACGTGGCCGCAGAACGTGGTTGAACTGAAAGACGTCAAGATCACTGGCACCTTTGCGCTCCCAACCGACGACACCGATCTCAATCACATGGGCTATGTCTACGAGTTTGGAGGCGGCCCGAAGATCTATGTCACAGGCGACACCGACATGAGCGAACTGCTGTTCTCCGCGGAGAAGCAGAAGCCCGACATCGTGATCACCGTGATCAACGGTGGCTTCAACAACCTCTCTCACTGGGAAGCCGCGGAAGTATGCGGTAGGATCAAGCCAAAACTCGCCATCCCCTGCCACTACGATATGTTCCCCGACAATTCTGTCGACCCCAAGCAGTTCCGCGCCACGCTTGGACTACGCGCACCGGGGGTGACGTATCAGGAACTGCTGCACGGCAAGCCCTATTTGTTCGAGCGGTCGTGACCGACTCGTATGGTTGTCAGACATGTGTTGTCAGACAAGCAGACAAGTTGATCATCGGCGACCCGATCAAGTGACCTTCAGTGTCTCCCGCAGATACCGCAAACTCGTACGCGCGCTTTCCTTCGGCGGCTGAACCGGCGACGAGTCCAGTTCCACGGTCAAAAAACCTTTCCATGCAATCTTGTCGAGGTGCGCCTTGATCGCGGGAAAATCGACACCACCTTTGCCGAGCGGGAAGAAACACGGCTCCTTCATCATGTCCGGCCGGTCCAACCGTTTCTTCGCGCCACCTCGGGTCTCAGGCGCGGTGTCCTTCATGTGGAACTCCACGATGCGATGGCCCAGCGTGCGCGTCAACTCGACTGGATCGATTCCCGCCATCGTGATGTGCCCGGTGTCGAGCACGAAGCCCACGTTCTCATTCGTGGTGCGGCCGAGCACGTAGTCGATCTCTTTGCGGTTCTCGAACTGATTCCACATGTGCGCATGAATCGCGAGCCGGATGCCGATGCCTCGAAGCTGTTTGCCCAATTCCTCCACCGCTACGCTGATATGCTTCAGATCTTCCTGCGTCGTGCCTGTATCACGCCTCGGCCCAAGGTTGATCTTCATGTGCCTGCAACCGAAATGCTTGATGAATTTCCCGAGCCGCATGTGATCGGCGATCAACTTCGCATGCCGCGCGGGATCTTCGAAGTGCATCTCCATTGGACCTGAGTTCGAGATGGTGACGAACTTCACACCGATCTCATCGATCTTCTTCTGCAGTTCGCCGGGCTTCTCCCAGTAGTCGGTGAAGTAGCTCATGAAGGATTCCACATAGCGGTAGCCCAGTTCGTGAGCTTCGCGAAACGAAAGCCACACGTCCTTTTCCCATCCGCCGCGCGTATTGGTTGTGATGCCGATGGTGTAGCGTTGGTCGGCTGCGAATAGTGAAGCAGCCGCAAGTGCGGAGAATCCTCGTCGAGTCCAGCGGTACATGGTTCGTGCTCCGGCGGCTATCTTATCACCGGATTCGGCGGAAGGTGCCGTCGCGCTCCAGGTAGAAGGTCTTGCCTCGCCATGCGATCGTATTGCCGAAAAATCCGGCGGCCCAGAAGAGAAAGCTCAGCACATCCTGCACGGGAACAAGCCACCAGTTGCGCCGCACTAGAGGATCGCCGAGGATGCGAATCGCAACCATCCACGCGGCAGCCATTCGCAACACAAGAACGGCACCGAACAGTGGCCACCATGCCGATGACCAGCACACAAGCAACAGCGCAACCGGCACCGGATAGGTGAACAACTGCCCGACGTACCCCGCGGGACGCGAACGCCTCGTGCTGCGGACCCAGCGCAGCCGGTGGTTCACGTTTGCCTGGAAAGTTGAACTTCCGATGCGGTGCTCCACCACGTACGACGAAAGCCCAACACCGAAGCCCATCTCCGCTGCCCGCTGCCCCAGTACAAAGTCCTCCGCGAGATAGTCGCGCAGACTCTCGAACCCGCCAATCGCCTCAATCATCTGCTTGCGCGCAACGGTGGTGGGCCCGACCGCGAAGCGCATCCCTTCCAGCATGCGCGCGACGAGAATCCCACTGAGAAACTCCGTGTTCATCATCACCGCTTCCAGCCGCGACCATATACTCCTGCCTGGCACTGCACGATACGGACACGTGGTCAGCGCAAGTTGCGGATCCTGAAATTCAGCCGCGATCACCCGCAGCATTCCCGATGTAACCCGGATGTCGCTGTCGCTCATGACCAGCAAATCGTACGACGCGGCTTTCACCATGCGATCGATGCTGCACACTTTGCGATTGGGATATGGCGGCTCACCCGTCACGAGGATCCGCGTTGCGACGTGCGGATAGGCCGCTGCCAACCGCCGAGCAACCGCAAGCGCGGGATCATCCTCCGTGCTCACCGCCATGAGAATCTCGAAATGAGGGTAGTCCTGCTCGAAGAAGCTTCGCAGGTTCTCTTCCAGACCTTCATCCAAACCCGCCAGTGGCTTCAGGATGCTGACTGGTGGAAGATGCTCCGGAAGCGCGGGAGGCGGCACTGCGGGAGACGGCACAGGGAGATATCGCCGCGCCGCCTCAATGGTAAGCAGAGTAAACACAATCGCACCGGCGGCCATCGCCAGTAGAACCAGCGTGACCGCGAGCGCCATTATTCGAAGGGTGTCTTATCGTCGATGAGTTTGCGGATATCACCAAGGAACACATCGAGCGCCTTCACGCCCAGATCGCCGTGCTTGCGGTTGCGCACGGACACCGTGGCATCGGCCGCTTCACGATCGCCGCAGACAAGCATGAACGGCACCTTCTGCAACTGCGCCTCGCGAATCTTGAGATTCACCTTTTCCTTGCGATCATCCACTTCCACCCGAATCCCGGCGTCCTTGAGCTTCGCGGCTACCTGCTGCGCATACTCGAGCGTACGATCCGTGATCGGCATCACCACTGCCTGCACTGGAGCAAGCCAGACCGGAAATGCGCCGGCGTAGTGCTCGACCAGGATGCCGAAGAAACGTTCGAGCGAACCATACAGCGCCCGGTGGCACATCAGCGGCTGATGGCGCTTGCCGTCCTCGCCCACATACTCAAGACCGAAGCGCCGCGGCAGTGTGAAGTCGAACTGTACCGTGGATAGCTGCCACCGCCTCCCGATCGCGTCCACGAGCTTCACATCGATCTTCGGCCCGTAGAACGCCGCTTCATCGGCCATGAATTCGGCCTTGATGCCCAGGCGTTCGGTGGCTTTCTTCAAAGCGTTCTCAGCGAGCGCCCATTGTTCCGGCGTGCCATCGTACTTTCCGCTCGCGCCACCATCCCAGGTAGACAACTCCGCATCGTAGCGATCGAAGCCATAGGTCTTCAGGGTGTCCGCCGCGAACTCCAGGCAGTTCACGATCTCATCTTCAATCTGATCCGGCCGGCAGAAGATATGTGCATCGTCCTGCGTGAACCCGCGGACACGAAGCAAGCCATGCATGACACCGGAGCGTTCATAGCGGTACACGGTGCCGAGTTCGCCCAGCCGCACCGGAAGATCCCGATAGCTGCGCTGGCGGTCGCGATAGATCAGGATATGGAACGGGCAGTTCATCGGCTTGAGCTGATACTCCGCGTCGTCCAACTCCATACGCTTGAACATGTTCTCGGCGTAGAAATTGTAGTGGCCCGAAGTCTTCCACAGATCGGACCGCGCGATGTGCGGCGTGTACACAAGCGAGTAGCCGCGCTTCAGATACTGGTCGCGCATCCAGTCTTCGAGCAGCACTCGGATCTGCCCGCCCTTTGGGTGAAAGAAGATCAGCCCCGGTCCGGCGAGTTCCTGAATACTGAACAGATCAAGCTCCGTGCCGAGCTTGCGATGGTCGCGTTTCTTCGCTTCCTCAAGCTGCTTCAGATGCTCGTCCAGTTCCTTCTGCGTGAAGAACGCCGTGCCGTAGATGCGCTGCATCTGGTGGTTCTTCTCGTCGCCCTTCCAATAGGCGCCGGCAATCGAGAGCAGCTTGAACGCTTTCAACTTCGCGGTGGTTGGCACGTGCGGGCCGCGGCAGAAGTCAATGAAATTCGGCCCCAGCGTGTATTCCGTGAAAATGGAGTCAGCCTTCTCGTCGATGAGCTCGCACTTCATGTTCTCGCCCATCTCGCGATACTTCGCCAATCCTTCTTCCTTCGGCGTGAGCTTCCGCTCGTAAGGGAGATTGCGCTTCTGAATCTCCCACATCTTCGCTTCCAGCTTGTCGAGATCTTCGGGCGTGAACGCGGTCTCGCGCTGGAAATCGTAGAAGAAGCCCGCTTCCGTCGGAGGGCCGATGCCGAGCTTCGTCTCGGGATACAACTCGAGCACGGCGGCGGCCAACAGGTGCGCGGTGGAGTGCCGGTAGACCTCAAGCGTCTCGGGATTCTTGGTCGTGAGGATCTCGATCGCCGCGTCGCCTTCGAGCGGACGAGTCAAATCGAAGAGATCCCCGTTGACGCGGGCAACCAAAGCGGCGTCCGCAAGACGAGGGCTGATGGCCTTGGCCACATCAAGGGGCGTCGAGCCGGCTGGGTACTCTTGCCGGCTGCCGTCCGGAAGAGTGACGTGAATGCTACTCATACAATAATTCTTCAGGGTATCATCCACGGCTGGAACGCCGCGAAGGACCACGCGGATCTCACACCACGGCTATCTCTCGATCCAGCGTGTATGCAAGCGGCGCAACGGCTTCTTCGCCGCTCTAGCCGCGCAGTCCGGCGAGCACTCCTCGCATATAGGAGAACGAGCGCTGCATCCCGGGAAGAGGATTGTCGGCATCGATCTCATACTCCAGCATCACGGCGCCGCCGAAATTCATCTTCTTCAACTGCTTGAAGATCGCGACGATGGGCATGGCGCCTTCTCCCACCACGCACTGCGAATCCTTGCCCATGAGATCCTTGAGATCTTTCACGTGCATGTCCAGAAGGCGCGGTCCTGCTTCGGCAATCGACTCCACCACGTCCACGCCCGTACGCGTCGTGTGCCCAATGTCGATACAGAGGCCCATGCGCGGGTCCATGTTCTTCACGAGTTTGAGCACGCTTTGCGGCGTAGGGAAGTGCTTGTCCTCAGGGCCGTGATTGTGGATCGCGACCTTGATGTCGTGCTTGATGGCCATCTTCTCGATGAGTGGCAGGGCGGCGGCGCTGGGCGCTGCCACGATCAGAGGCATGCCAGCAGCCTTGGCGTATTCGAAGTGGAAGCGGATATCGGACTCATCGTTCTTCTGCAGATTGATCGTGCCGCCGCCGGTGATCTTGAGTCCCGCTTTCTCGAACTCCGCGCGGCCTTTGGCCAACTCGTCCGGCGTGCTGCGATAGAGCAGGTGGAATTCCTTGATGTTGATGTAGGGAGTGCCGAGCTGCTTCACCATCTTGATGGCGAGCGAGCGGCTGAACTGGCGCAGGGAGTAGCTCGCGACGCCGAGTTTGAATCCCTCCTGGGGCGCCTCCTTCGCAAAGGCAAGAGAAGTGGGCAGCGGAGCCATCGCGGCGCCGCCCATCGCTAGTAACGACCTTCTGGATACCGGCATACGGGCAGTATTGTCTCACAAACAAAGGACCGCGGGACTTGCCCTATACTGGACCGTGGGCCGTGAGCGTTCGCACCCCGCCCGACGACGGAAAGGTTGAGATTACAAGCTTGTGCTTCTCTACGCCAGCACGATATTCCTGAGTGCGTTCCTGCTGTTTCAGGTACAGCCCATCATTGCCAAGATCATTCTTCCATGGTTCGGCGGCAGCGCAGCGGTGTGGACCACATGCATGCTCTTCTTTCAGAGCGCGCTACTCGCCGGGTATCTCTACTCGCACTGGACCACTACCCGGCTGGCCACTCGCGCACAGGCAGCATTGCACAGCGTTCTGCTGTTGTGTAGCCTGTTCGCGATTCCGGTGGCTCCAGGTGACGCATGGAAGCCGGCGGGTGGCGGGAATCCAACGCTCCAGATTCTGCTGTTGCTGGCGGGAACGGTGGGGCTGCCGTATCTGCTTCTTTCCACCACAGGTCCATTGATCCAGGCATGGTATGCGCGAGCCTTTCCGGGCGCATCGCCCTACCGCCTGTTCGCACTGTCGAACATCGGGTCAATGTTGGCGCTGCTTGGCTATCCGGTGCTGGTGGAGCCATTCCTTGCCACCCGGCGGCAGGCGTCCGTATGGAGTGCCGCCTACGTTGTGTTCGTGGGACTGTGTGCCTGGAGTGCATGGCGGAGCCGTGGCCTCGGCACGATTGCCTCGCCAAGTGCCTCGTCAGGCCCTTCGGATGCGGATACGATCCACCCGGCGCCACCGGGAACCCACTGGCTGTTCTGGGTCGGCCTGCCCGCCTGCGCGTCGATCCTGCTGCTTTCGGTCACGAACCACCTGACGCAGGATGTCGCGCCGATTCCATTCCTCTGGGTTCTTCCCCTGAGCCTGTATCTACTCAGTTTTATCCTCACGTTCGATAGCTCGGGTTGGTACAGCCGGCTCTGGTATCTGCCGCTGACCGCCGCTTCGCTCGGCGGAATGGCATATGGACTGACCACCGCCGAGAATCTGAGCATCGCGGGAAAGATCGCGATTTTCTCGGCGTCGCTCTTCATCTGCTGCATGACCTGCCATGGCGAGGTGGCGGCGCTGAAACCACATCCGCGCTTTCTCACGGGCTTCTATCTCATGATCTCGCTCGGCGGTGCGCTCGGCGGACTGTTCGTTGGTGTGATGGCGCCCTATCTCTTCCCTGTGTTTCTCGAAATGCCGGCTGGGATTATCGCTCTATCGATTCTCGTGCTGCTCGTGAATCATTTCGATGCCGGCAGCCCGATTCATCGGACGAAGAGCGGCTGGGGCTGGGTGGCCGGAGCCGCGGTCATACTGGCGCTCTCGGTGACGCTGGTCCGGCACTTGCAGCAGTCCGCGCAGTCCTATCGCGTGGTGGCGCGGAACTTCTACGGCGGGCTCAAGACCGCCGACTACGGCACCTTCGAAGACAACAACCGCTCGCGCAAACTGACGCACGGCATCATCAACCATGGCGAGCAGTACATCATGCCAGGCCGCGAAAAGGAGGCCACCAGCTACTTCGGGCCGACTACTGGCGTGGCCCGCGCGATTCGCAGCAAGAACCGCGACAATCCGCAGCGCATTGGCATTACCGGGCTCGGCGCCGGCGTCATGCTGACCTACGCACGCAAGGGCGATACCTACCGGATTTACGAGATCAACCCGCTGGTGATCGACATCGCGAAGCGGGAATTTACTTTCATTAAGGACTGCCCGGCGCAGGTGGATCTCGTGCTGGGCGATGCGCGACTCTCGCTCGAGCGCGAGCAGCCGCAGAGCTTCGATGTCCTGCACATGGATGCTTTCTCAAGCGACTCCGTACCCGTTCACCTGCTCACACGCGAGGCGTTTCTGCTCTACTTCAAACACCTCAAGCCGGATGGCTACCTGGTGATCCACATTTCGAACCGGTATCTGGATCTGCAGCCTGTAGTGGCCCGCGCGGTGGAGGCCCTGGGCAAATATGCCGTGTTCGTCGAGGACCAGGGCTCCTCAGACGGCGAGTTTTTCGGTACCGACATGGTAGTGGTAGCCAACAGCCGCGAGGTGCTGCAAACGCCTCTCCTCAGGGACTTTCCGGCCCCCAAGGCGAAAGACGGGGTGCGGCTTTGGACCGACGATTACAGCAACCTGTTCCGGATCATGAAGGAGTAGGCTGCCGTCAGCGCGTGATCCCGAAGACGCGCTTGAGCCATGGTTCGATCACCGAGAAGCCGTTCGACGGGAAACGGTGGCCGCCGGTTAACATGTGAAACTCGACGTCTGACGCGCGGGTCCGGAGCCGGGCCGGGTAATCGAGCGTGACTTCCTCGGGAAAGAACTCGTCTTCCGACCTGGCAATGTGCAGCAGCGGTGCGCGGACCTGTCCATAGCTGCCTGTGGCGAAGTCCTTCGGTACACCTCCACAGATTCCGATTACCCCGCCGATCTCGTCCGGGTGATTTGCGGCGAAGCGGTAGTTGTAGCCGACCGGCTGCGAAAAACCCATTAGGATCGTGCGGATTGCGGGAATTTGAAAGCGCGCTTCCAGGTCGCGGCGAACCGCGCTGACCATTTGATGGTGAAACGCGATCGCAGCGTCTCCGTGGTTGCGAGTCCCCCAATTGTAGCCGATCCGTGCATTCGGCTTGTTCTCCCCGAGATAGAACTGGTGGGGTGCCTGAATCGAGGCGACCAGGCGGTCCTGGCCCAGCATGAGCAACGTAAGTTGCAGCATCGTTTGGGCATTCATGCCGTAGCCGTGCAGCACCAGGAATAGCAGTTCGGGCGGACGGGCGGGTCGATGCAGGCGGTAATGGCATTCGAACGGCAAGGTGAATGCGTGCTCTTCGGCAAAATTGTTCAAATTGGCATTCATTTTGGCGTCAAGTAAACAGACTACCAAGCCGATAGAAGGATTTGGGTGCGGGGGCGCCTGCCAGCCCGCACGAGCGGGATCGTCGTTGCACGACCCCGGGGATTTCGGGTATTATCCGTTCGAGAAACGGCATACCCTCAGTTGGGGGGAACAAAGGTGGAAGTGCAGAATCAGCTTTGCGTCCTGGATCGCTCAATGGCGCTGGTCCGTGTTGGAGGGGATGAAGAGCTTCTCCAGGAGATGGCCCAGTTGTTCCTGGAGGAGTACGCCTCCCAGATTGGAGCGGTCCGGCAGGCCGTTCAGAGTCGCGACGCAAAAGCCATTGAACGGTCTGCGCACAGCTTGAAGGGCTCTGTCGGCAATTTCGCGGCCCAAGCGGCCCATCAGGCCGCACTCGCGCTCGAGATTCAGGGGCGCACCGGAAACTTGACCGAGGTAGAACGGTCATTGTCGTCCCTGGAAGGGTCTCTCGCCGATCTGATACCAGAGATGGAACGGCTGGCCAGTCGAATCTAGGCGCCGCAAACAGTTCGTAGAATTCGCTCGCGAAATCAATCACTTGCGAACTTCGCTCGGCGGCTCCCGCGGGTCTGCTATAGTTGAGATTCCCTCACGTATGAGTTCCCCGGAAGTTACAGAGATCGTTTGCGCGCACAGCCCCGATTCCGATGATGCCTTCATGTTTTACGGGCTTGCTACGAAGAAGATCCGCTCGAAGCTGATCACCCTTCGCCACGTTCTGGAAGACATCGAGTCTCTGAATCGCAAGGCCATGGAAGGTGTCTATGAGATGACGGCCATCTCCTATCACGCCTACCCCTACGTCGCCGAGAAATACGTCCTCACCACCGCAGGCTCCAGTGTTGGCGACGGCTACGGTCCCATCCTCGTGGCGGGACGGCCCATGGGTTTTGAAGAAGTCAAAGGAAAACGGATCGGCATCCCCGGCACCCTGACCTCGGCCTACCTCACCATGCGCCTCATGGAGCCGGATTTCGAAGCCGTCGTCATCCCGTTCGACAAGATTCTGGATGCCGTCAAAGAGCAGTCGGTAGACCTTGGGCTGATCATCCACGAAGGCCAACTCACCTATGCCAAGTCCGGTTTCCACAACGTGGTCGACCTCGGACGGTGGTGGAAGAACAAGTTCAACCTGCCGCTCCCGCTTGGCGCCAACGCCATGCTGCGCTCCTTGCCCGCCGATCAACAGTCGGAGTGCACCCGACTGTTGTCGGAGAGCATCCGGTACGCGCTCGACAATCAGGAGGAGGCCATCAATTATGCCCTCCAGTTCGCTCGCGACATGGACGTTCCGATGGCGCAGAAGTTCGTCGGTATGTATGTGAACCACTTCACGGTGGATTGCGGCGATCAGGTACCCGTGGCCGCGCAGAAACTGCTCGATATGGGCTTCGAAGCCGGCTTGATCCCACATCAGGTGAAACTCGAATTCGTGCGCTAAGCGTCCAATACCTCTATGAGGTCCGATAGCGTGATGAGGACTGTTCTGCTTCTGCCGCTGGCCCTGACGCTGGCAAGTGCCGCCAACGATCCGCAGATGAAGGAGCGGATCAAAGGAATTCGCGAGTATGCCAAACAGGGTTCCGGCGCGATTCCCTCCATTGAGCCATACTTGGCGGATGCTGATACCGAAGTCCGTCTGGAGGCCACGAAAGCCATCGCCGACATCGGTACCCAGCGCTCGATTGACCCGCTGGTGAAGGCGCTTCAGGACAATGCTCCAGAGGTGCAGATCCGCGCCACCATCGGAATCACCAACTTCTATCATCCGGGCTACTCGAAGGGGCGGACCCGCCTCTCGGACGAAAACCGCGACATTGTCGACGGCTATGTCCAGGCACGGCAAGACGTTGTGGAATGGCTCGGAAAGATCGCGCGGGGAGGGGCCAGCATGGAATCCCGCGCGCAGGCAGCCCGCGCGCTCGGCGTTTTGCGAGCGAGGAACGCCATCCCCGACCTGGCGGAGGCGCTGAAGTCGAAAAACAGCAGCGTCCTTTTCGAGGTGCTGATCGCTTTTCAGAAGATCGCCGAGCCAAGCGTTGCGCCCACCGTGCAGTATCTCCTGCGGGACCTGGATGACCGCGTGCAGATCGCGGCGATCGAGACAGCGGGCATCCTGCGAAACCGTGCAGCCTTGCCCGACCTCCGCGAGGTGATCGAGCGGGCTCGCAATGCCAAAATCCGGCGAGTCGCGCTGACGTCGATTGCGATGATGCCCGACGAGGCCAGCCGTAGCCTGTTCACGCAGTATTTTGGCGACAAGGACGACGGCTTACGCGGCGCCGCGGCGGAAGGTCTGGGCCGGCTGAAGAACGGCGCTGATCTCACCTCCCTGGAATCCGCCTTTGAGAACGAGAAGAAGATGAGCCCTCGCCTCTCGATGGCGTTTGCCGCCGTCATGCTCGGTAAACACGAACTCTCGGAGTTCAGCCCGTTGCAGTATCTGGTGAACACCCTGAATTCGAGGATTTATCGCGACTCCGCCGAGCCGCTGATTCTCGAATTGAGCCGGGACGAGACCGTTCGCCAGAACCTCTACGCCGCGCTTCCGAAAGGAACCAAGGAGGAGAAACTGCGGCTGGTTCGGGTGCTGGGCGTCACCGGCGATCGCGATACGCTGAACGTGCTTGAGCCGATGAAGACCGACATCGACGGCGATGTGGCGCAGGAAAGCGTGAAGGCAGTCCGCTCGATACAAGCAAGACTGCCTTGATTTTGTTTGGATGTTGGTAGGAGAGGGCGGAGACTACTTCGCCTTCTTCTGCTTCTGCTGACCAACACGGACCTTGAACTGCTTCTGCTGGGCTTCTTGCCAAGCCTTCCAGTCAAACCGCTTTGCCGCATCGGCGAGGTAGGCGTCCTGGTCTGTCCCTTTCGGGAGCACCGCCATGATGGTGGCGATCGCCCCAGAGTCCGGATTTTGGATCCGGAAGCGCTTCACATTCGGGATTCCCATAACTTTTTCAGTTTAACAGATCCGAGGGCCGCCTGGACTTCCGCGACTCCGCGCCTGGAAGAGCCTGTGCCAGTTTCCGGCGGCCGCGGCTTCCCCGATGGATGAGGATTCGACGGACTTGTCTTGACAATCTAGATGAACTTATTTAGATTATCTAGACAAGATGCCGCCCAACAAGTCCGATCTGCTGCAGGGCACGCTCGACATGCTCATTCTCCGCACCCTGGCTCTCGAACCCATGCATGGATTCGCCATCGCCAAACGCATCGAGCAGGTTTCCCAGGAAGCGCTGCGCGTCGAACATGGCTCGCTTTATCCTGCGCTCTACCGCCTGGAGGAGCAGGGCTTTGTTTCCACGGACTGGGGTGTTACCGAACTCAACCGCCGCGCCAAATACTACAAGCTCACTCGCAAAGGCCGCAAGCAACTTGAGGCTGAACTCAACCACTGGCGCAAACTCGCCGCTGGAATCGAACGCGTCATCGCTGACGCCGAGGTGTAATCATGGGCTGGATCCGCGCTCTCCTACGCCGCCGCAAGATGGAGGATGCACTCGATCAGGAGACCCACCTCCACATCGACCTGCAAACCGAAGAGTACATTCGCTCCGGCATGTCTCCCGCCGAAGCACGCGCCGCCGCGCAACGCCGCTTCGGCAATCTCGCCAGCGTGCACGAGCGATGCCGCGAGGAGAACGGCATCACGCGGCTTGAGACGATGTGGCAAGACATCCGTTTCGCCGCGAGAACACTCACACATCAACCCGGCTTCACTGCTACTGTGCTTCTCACGCTCGCGCTTGGGATCGGCGCCAATACCGCGCTGTTCAGTGTGCTGCAAGGCATTCTCTTCAAGCCTCTTCCATTGCCTGACCCCGATCGCGTGGTGATCGTCTGGGAGACCGACCGGGTGAACGGCACTACCCGCGAGAACGCCTCCTATCCCGACTTTCTCGACATGAAGCAGCAGACGAAACACTTCGAGCATCTGGCCGCGATTCAGCGTATGGATGTGACCCTGAGTGGCACCGGTGAGCCTGAGCGCGTCTCCGCCGCACGCGTCACGGCAAGCTATTTCGCCGTACTCGGTCTGCAGCCCCTGCTTGGGCGGCCGTTCTCGGCGGGCGAAGACGGCGTGGTCCTCAGCCACAAACTTTGGCACCGCAACTTCGGCGGCCACAACGGCGTGATCGGGCGCAATGTCCTGCTCGACGGCGTCCACTGCGTGATTGTTGCCGTGATGCCGCCAGCCGCCACACTCCATGAGAATGATCCGGAGCTTTGGTCGTCGATGGAGAACCTGCGCGCGTCGCAACATCGCGGACAGCACAATACTCGGGTCGTTGGACGGCTTCACCGTGGCGTGAGCATCGCGCAGGCTCAGACCGAGATGACCGCCATCATGGCGCGTCTCGAACAACACTACCCGCAAGACAACAAGGACCGGGGCGCGTCGGTGGTTTCACTCCATGAAGACCTTGCGGGAAACATGCGTCCGGCGCTGAAGATTCTTACGGCCGCGGTCGTGGGAGTCCTCCTCATCGCCTGTGTCAACATCGCCAACCTGCTGCTGGCAAGAGCAACCTCAAGGACGCGTGAAATGGCGGTACGAGGGAGCCTTGGAGCCAGCCGTCCCCGCCTTGCGAGACAGCTCCTCACCGAGTCGCTCGTGCTCTCGTTGCTCGGAGGTTTGCTTGCGATCGCCGTTGCCTACGCGGGTCTACAGGCACTGGTCGCGTTGGCGCCTCCCGGGACGCCGCTTGTCGACCGCATCCAGCTCGACGCAGGCGCCCTCGCGGCGACGCTTGGACTCTCGTTACTTGCATGGGTCATCTTCGGCGCTCTTCCTGCGATCGAGACAAGCGCGATCGCACCGGGCGCGGCCATTCAAACACGCTCGGCGGCGGGAACACGGCATCGTGCTTTGCTTCACTCGCTCATCGTTGTCGAGGTAGCACTCTCCGCCGTTCTGGTGATCGCGGCCGGGCTCCTGATCAAGAGCTTTTGGCGGCTCCACCAGGTCGACATCGGATTCCACCCATCCCACGTAATCAGCCTGCGCATGAAGCTGCCTGAGACGGACTATCCATGGCCCAAATGGCCCTTCCGCGAGTGGCCCAAGGTCACCGCGTTTCACGAACGCCTCAAGGCCGCGGCGCAGTCTGTTCCTGGAGTGGATGTCGCCTCTGTCGCGCTTGCCGATCCGATGCGCGAACTCTGGACCACGCGCGTCGCGATCGAAGGCAGGCCGATGCCGAAAGATGGGAGCCAAAAAGAGGCGCAATACCGCGCCGCGGACGAGGACTACCTGCGAGTGACCGGAGCAGTGCTCAAACAGGGCCGTTTCTTCAGGACTACCGATGACTCCCGGCACCCGATGGTGGCGGTGGTCAACGAGTCGTTCGCGCGCGAGTATTTCGCGGGGCAGAGCGCCATCGGAAGCCGCATCGTCGTCTTCGAGACGCCGCGCGAAATCGTTGGCATCATGGGCGACATCCGCTACTCCGGCCCCGGCTCCCCCTCACCTTCCACCATGTACTTCCCGATGCGGCAGCAGCCATGGCCTGACTGTACGCTGATCGCGCGAGCGACGGGAGACGCAGCCCTACTCTCTCGATCGCTTCAACAAGCCGTTCGCTCCGCCGACGCCTCAGTCGCTCCGTTCGACGTGACGACACTCGACTCCGCATTCCGGCAGTCCACCGCGAGGGAGCGGTTCGTGCTCTCCTTGCTGACGGTCTTCGGAACGCTCGCCTTGCTGCTCGCCATCATCGGCGTGTATGGAGTGGCCGCGTACGCGGTACAGGCGCGGCGGGCTGAGATCGCGGTGAGAATCGCGCTGGGTGCGCGCCGCATCGAGGTCTATCGTGAAGTCACGTCCCGAATCCTGGCGCATGCGGCCCTTGGGGTCGGCGCAGGTCTGGTTTGCGCGGCTCTGTGCGCTCCACTGCTCCAGCCGCTGGTCTTTCAAACAAGTCCTCGCGACCTCCTTACCTACGCGGCGGTCACGCTGACTCTTCTTCTCGCGGCACTCCTCGGTGCGGCGCGGCCCGCCCGGCAGGCCGCCGCGATCGATCCCGCAATCGTACTTCGTGAGCAGTAGCGCAGTCAGGGGACGCGCAGGGAATGTTATGTTAATTGCAATCATGAGATTGCTTTCGTTCTTCCTCTGCCTGCCGCTGCTGACAGCGCAAGATGCCATCACGCCCGCCAAGAAGACTCAACTGCTCAACGGCCGCAACCTGGACGGCTGGTACACCTGGCTGCGCGACTCGCGCTATGACGATCCCGACAAAGTTTACAGCATTCAGAACAAGATGCTTCGCATCACGGGCACGCATTGGGGTGGCATCGCGACCAAGCAAGCCTACAGGGACTATCATCTGATCGTCGAATGGAAGTGGGGTGGCCCGACACATGGCGACCGTAAGGAACGGGCGCGTGACAGCGGCATCCTGGTGCACGGGGTCGGCGAGGACGGCGCCTATAGCAAGACGTGGCTTGAGTCGGTGGAATCGCAGATCATTGAAGGCGGCTCAGGTGACTTCATCATGGTCGGCGGCAAGAACCAGCCGAAGATGACGGCCAATGTTCGGGAGGGTGCGAAGGGCGAAGTCTACTGGGACAAGAACGGCAAGCCCGTCACCAAGGATCGAGGCCGCTTCAATTGGTGGGGCCGCGATCCCGACTGGAAAGACGTGATCAACTTCCGCGGCAAGCAGGATGTCGAGAAACCGGTGGGGCAGTGGAACCGTCAGGAAGTGATCTGCGATGGCGGCAAGATCACCAACATCGTAAATGGCGTGGTGGTCGCCGAAGGCTACGATTCGAGCCATCGCGCCGGTAAGATCCAACTGCAGTCCGAAGGCGCGGAGATCTGGTTCCGGAAGGTGGAACTGCGCCCGATCAAGCGCAAATGACACGCCGCAGCGCCATCGCCATCATGACGGCCTCGCTTCCATCTTACGGAGCGGAAAACCGCAGGGCTCGCGATTTCGGCATACGCCCTGGCGTGCTTCCGCCAGGCAAGCGAAATGCGATCACTGACGTGGAGGGAGTTCGCGTCGGCCACGTCACGTTGATTGAGGGCGACTCGGTCCGCACGGGCGTTACAGCGATCCTCCCGCACACGGGCAATCTCTTTCAGGAAAAGGTCGCGGCTGGCATCCACATCGCCAATGCGTTCGGCAAACTTGCAGGCAGTACCCAAGTGGACGAACTCGGCAATATCGAAACGCCGATCATCCTGACCAATACGCTGAGCGTGGCCGAAGGAATCGCGGGCACGGTGGAGTATACGCTTGCACAGCCTGGCAATGAGCAGGTTTTCTCCGTGAATGCCGTTGTTGGCGAAACCAACGACGGACGGCTGAACGACATCCGTGGCCGTCACGTGACGAAGCAACATGTACGCGAAGCGATCGCCAAAGCATCACTGGAAGTCGCGGAAGGCAATGTTGGCGCGGGTACTGGCACCATCTGCTTCGGCTTCAAGGGCGGCATCGGCACTTCCTCTCGGGTGCTGCCGGCGGCGCTCGGCGGCTACACGATCGGCGTGCTCGTGCAGACGAACTATGGCGGTATTCTTCAGATCGAGGGAGTCCCCGTCGGCCGTCTGCTGGGCCGTTACTATCTGAAGGAGTATGCGGAGCCAGCGCCCGGCGGCTCCTGCATGATCGTCATCGCGACCGACGCACCCGCTGATGCGCGCAACTTGAAGCGGCTGGCATCGCGTTCGATTCTCGGTTTGGGCGCGACAGGTTCATCCACCAGCAACGGCAGCGGCGAATACGCCATCGCATTTTCGACACGCAATCGGGTGCCGATGAACTCCCGCGGCCGCACGCACGCCTTCGAGTATCTCAGCAATGATGCGATGTCGCCGCTGTTCCAAGCGGTGAAGGAAGCAACCGAAGAGGCGGTCTACAACTCTCTATTCCTTGCCGTGAGCATGACTGGACATCGCGGGCAGCGAGTGGAAGCTCTTCCCAAAGACCGCGTGATCGAGATGCTGCGCAAGGCTGGAGCGCTTCGCAATCTCTGAGCCGCAACGTATACTGGTAGCTTGCAATTCGAGCATCTGAGCGAAGACTATTTGCTCAAATTGGCCGCTTCCGACGAAGAGGCGATTCACCATTTCACGAACTACTTCGGCACGCTGATGCTGATCAAGCTGCGTGCCCGAATGTTGCCTCCGCTCGCCATTGATGAGATTCGCCAGGAGACGTATCTTCGAGTCTTCGCCGCCATTCGCAAACCGCAAGGCATCCGCGACGGCAGGAAACTCGGATCGTTCGTGAACTCGGTCTGCAACCACGTGCTCTCGGAATACTACCGCCAGGGCTCGAGGTATCTCGCCGTCGACTCCGAACAGTTACAGGACATCGCCGCGCAGGATGATACGGAGTCGTCCATGATTCTGCGGGAGCGCCAGCAGACAGTGCACGCCGTGATGGGCACGCTGCCTGAACGCGACCGCGCGATTCTGAATGCGGTCTTTCTGGAGGAGCGCGACAAGGACGGCGTATGCCAGCAGTTCGGCATCGACCGCGGCTATCTCCGCGTTCTGGTTCATCGCGCCAAAGCCGCCTTCCGCGAGAAGTTGCAGGCACTGCCGGCACGGCGGTCTCAAACCGCGGAGGATACGCAATGATCCTCGCCCGATTTTCCGTGGCGCTTCTTTGTAACGCTTTTCGCACCGCCTGCACTATTCAAAGGGACAGCGAATGACCCATGAACAAGCGGTAGCCGCGAGCCTGGTTGAGAAATACTTGCTCGATGAGCTGACCCCCGCGGAGCGGGAGCAATTTGAGGAGCACTACTTCGAGTGCACGATTTGTGCGGACGATGTCCTGTCGGGCTACCGGCTGAAGGAAGCCCTGCAGGTTCAGGCGTCGCCTCCGCAGAGCGTGAAACCGAAGGTCGTGGAGATGCCCCAGACTCCGCCGGCTGGACGACAATACTCGGAGGCGCGTCCGGCAAGAAAATGGGCGGCCATCGCCGCGGGAGCCCTGCTCTGCGTGGTGGGCTATCAGAATCTGGTCGAGCGGCCGCATCTCCAGCAGAGCATGCAGGCCGCCGCTTCGCCGTATGTTGCCAAGGCGGTGGAATTCCGCATGGGCAGCCGCGCAGGCGAAGCGACGATACCAGCCTTCCCGGCCGCGGAGCCGCTTGTTCTCAACATCGACGTTCCCGCGGAAGCGCGCTGGCACGACTATGAGCTTCGCGTATCGGGCCCAAGCCATCCTTCCCCTGTCGTGATAACGTCAGATCTGGCCAAGGATACAGTCCCGATCGCATTTCCCAAAGGAAGCCTCAAGCCGGGTAGTTACCGGATGCAAGTGTTCGGCCGGGCCATCGGAGGTAGCGCGCAGTTGCTACAGGAAGGCGAGTTCCGCATCGATTGACGCGGAACCGCACATCGTCAGGGAGAACAGGTCCATGTACGTCTATAACGCCAACGCTTACGCGATTGGAGGAAACCTTCGACGGCCGCTTCAAGATGTGATCAATGTCCCGGCCGCGAGTAGCCTATCGTGGGTAGGTGGTTTTCAGTCCGCGGAGTCCGGTCCTTTCCGGCTCGGCAACATACTATCGTTCAGCCGCGCATACACTCAGGTATCCGGCAGCTTCGACGAGCGCGATGGGGAGCGGGTCTACAACGCACAAGCAACCGCGGTGATTGAGGACCTCCGTGTGCAGGAAGTGGTGTCCGCAAAGCGCGTCGTCGCGCAGATTGCCTCACGCGTTCCGTGGCTCGATAATCCCAATGCCCCGGAACTCCTGGAAACCGAGTTTTCATTCGCCGGTACTCACTTCGAAGGTCTGCACATCAACGGCCGCTCAGTCGAGGTCGACTTCAATACTGACCTGTGGAACGACTGCCGCACTCTGAGCGCCCTCCGCCAGCGCTATCGCGTGGATGCGCAATTCCGCGGCGAAATGAACCTTGTCAACTCATGGAAAGAACATGCGGACAAGGCTCCCGAATCTCTCCGCGCGGGCCTCGCCTGGACCAAGGGACTTTGCGAAGAAGATATCCCGGAACGGCACGGTACGATCCTCACCACTTTGCTGCGGCGTCCCATTCGGGCATATTGCGGCAACACCGAAGGGCTCTGCACCGTCATTCCCGACTTTGGCAAAATCTATATTGCCGAACTCATCGTCGACGGCCGTTCGCGCCGCTTGAACATGCTGCGCTTCGAGCTCGGCAGTCCTGATGAGGGCAACTTTGCCGCGGGGGGCGTTGGAGGAAATGGGTCGTGGTACCCGTAAAACCTGGTTCTTCTTCCTTCTGATCAGCGGGCTGGCCGGATGCAAACGGCCGGCCCATCCGCCGTCGTTGCAGCAATGCATCGCCGATGTTGACTCCCGCAAACTGACACACTACGGATCAGCGCTGGAACAGGCGGAACGGTGTCTCGCGCTCGCAGCGCCTCACGAAAAGGCACTGGCACGCGTCACCTATCTGGAAGTGTTGTCGTTGCGCGGGCAATGGAAGGCGATCCTCTCGGAGTCTGTTCCTTCCGATGCTCCTGATCCTCGGGTGGCCGCCCGTTGGCGCATTCTTCATGGCCTTGCATCGATCCGCACAGGAGACCCCACCCGCGGCGTCCAGCTTCTGAATCAGGTCCGTGAAGAAGCACGCCGGCACAACTGGCCCGATCTCGAGGTTCGCACTCTCGTCTATCTCGGCGGCCGCGGGCAGAACTTCGACGAGGAGACTGCGCATCTCCGCGAAGCCATTCCGTTGCTGAGGAAGAACCCCAACCCACAGCTCGAAACCTACGTTCACGGGCAGATGGGCATGCAGTATCTTCGCGCCGAGCGCTGTGGCGAGGCTGTCGAATGGCTGGAGCAAGCGCTCGCCGCCGCGCAAAAGGCGAACGACACCGTCAATCGCGCGCGCACCGTGGGCAATCTCGGCTGGTGTTATCTCGTGCTTGGTGAAACCGAAACGGGGCTCGCACTGAGCAAGGAGGCGTCACAACTCGCGGATCGCACCGATAACGTTGGCGATCAAATCAAGTGGCGCAACAACGCCGGTGCCGCGGCATTCCTTCTGAATCGCTATCCCGAAGCAGCCGGCTTCTATCAGGATGCGTATCGCATCATCGAAGCATCCGGCCGAAACAATGATGCGGCGGATTGTTTGAACAACCTCGCGACGTTGTATCTGGCATCTGGCGATCCGGCGAAAGCTCACGAGGCGCAGCAACGGGCAAAAAAGCTGCTCGATCCCAACGATCAACGTTCACGCTTCTTCAGTGATGTCACCGAGGCCAATCTCCTGGTCGCAACAAAAGACTTCGCCGCCGCGGAGAAGCGGATCAACGGGCTGCTGAAGTCCAATGAGGCCGAGCAGTATCAGCGTCTCGGCATTCGCGAGATCCAAGCCGAACTTTTCATCCACACCAACCGCCGTGCGCAAGCCGCCATCGAGTATCAGCGAGGTCTACGAGAAGCGATGGCTCGCGGAAATGATCTGCAGCGCGAGGACTTCCGCCTCTCTTATCCTTCCACCAACCTCAGCCTGTTCCGGCGCTACTCGGAGTGTCTGCTCGAAGACGGGCGAGTTGTGGATGCGCTGTGGGTGGCCGATGCGGCACGTTGGAGCAAGTTCGGTGATGCAGCCTTCTCGCTGCCCGCCGTCGACCCGCGAACCATCGCGGCCAAGCGTGGCGCCACCATTCTTGTGTATTGGCTGCGGCCCGCGCGATCCTCTCTCTGGGTGGTCACTACAAGTGCAGTCAGGCACCACGAATTGCCTGGCGAGCAGGAGATCGCGAAACTGATCGAGCAGCACAACACGGAGTTGAAGAACTCCGCGCAACAGGCGAAAGCCGGCCTTGCGCTCTATCGCATGTTGGTGGGCGATCGCGTGGATGCGGCGGATCTTCGCAAGCGCGTCATCGTGATTGGTGATGGCGTACTCCATCGGCTATCCTTCGACACGCTGACTCCGCGGGCAGGGTGCTATTGGATCGAAGACACTGCGTTGTCGCGTGCGCCATCGCTGCGGTCACTCCTGGAGACGACAGCGGCGCGGCCGCAAACAGGCAAGATGCTGCTGGTCGGCAATGCTGATCTCGCGTCGTCCGGCTTTCCCGAACTGCCGCGTGCAAAGGAAGAACTCACAGACATCGTGAAGGAGATTGGTGGCCGCGATGTGACCGTGCTCTCGGAGAATGATGCCAATCCGCGGCGAGTGCTGAACAGTGGCCTAGAACAATTTGCCTACCTGCATTTCGCGGCACATGGTCTCGCCAGTGAGCGCACGCCCCTCGATTCCGCGCTAGTCCTCTCTCCGTCGAATGGCGATCGCCGGCTGACTGCGCGAGAGATCATCCGGCAAAAACTCCGCGCCCGGCTGGTGACGCTTGGTGTCTGCCATGGGGCGGGAGTGCGAGCTTATCGTGGGACTGGATTGATCGGACTCGGCTGGGCCTTCTTGCGCGCCGGTGCCGAAGGTGTCGCGGCGGGCTTGTGGGAAATCAACGATTCGGCTTCGCTGCGTGTCCACACCACGATGTACCGTTTGATCCGGCAAGGCACACCGGCACCCGAAGCACTGCGTCAGGCACGTCTGGATCTGCTTCGCAGCGACACTCCATTTCGCAAGCCGTACTACTGGGGCGCGTGGACTTACATGGAAGGCAGGCCGTAGGACCCGGGCCCGCCGCATTCTCCAGTTCCGCTGGCCTCGCCGCAAACGATATCCTGACTGCATGGCCTTCCCGCTGACCCGCCGGGCCCTCTTCGCATGCGCGACCGCGGCTGTACTGCGAGCTGCGCCGAAGCGCCCCGAGATCGTGAACGCCTATTACTTCCGGGCGCACATGTACACCATGGTGCCGCGCCATGTCCGCGACGACCTCAGGTGGATGGCGGATGCCGGCTGCAACACCATCACGCTCGCTGTGCTGGAGCAGGATCTCTTCGCGGCTGTCGAGAATATCGAGTTCGTGTGTTCCGAAGCGCAGAAACTGGGCTTGCGTGTGTTCGCCACCGCATCGCGATGGGCAGGTCTCACCGCCGGCGCACCCAAGGTACCGAGCCTGTTTTCCGTGAAGAATCCCGAAACATGGATCCGCAACAAGGATGGCTCACCGCTGTGGGCGGACCGTATTTCCGGCGTCATCAGCAGCGTGCATCATCCGGCCACCTATCAGTTCTTCTGCGAATCCATTGATGCGCTGTTCACGAAGTTTCCGATCGAGGGCATCATCTGGGATGAGCCGAAGGGCTTTCGCCTTGACTACTCGAAGGCGGCGCTCGACAAACTCGGCCCCGACGCTCCAAAGGACGCCCACTGGAAAGCAACTGCTGACTTCTACTCACGCATCAGCCGCCATGTCCGCGACAAGCATCCGCGCAAGACCATTTCGCTGTTCATCAAGGCTGATTCCAGCGCTGTGATTTCGGGCTTCGCCGCACAGATCGCACCGCTCGATTACTTTGGTTGTGATGGCCGCCCGTGGGATCTCGAAACCGACAAGCAATTCGCTGAGGGCCGCAACGCCGATCAGGAAAGCGGCAAGGGGAAGACGCTGATCGGTCCCGGCGAGAAGATTGTCGCGCTGGCTCGCAAACAGGGCCGCAAGACTCTGATGCTCGCTGAGAATCACAACATGCCTGCGAACATGATCCCCGCCATGGAAGCAGGTCTCCCGAAAGTCATCGCGCTTTCACCGGATCAGTTGATCTTCTATTACTATCCACGCAACATTGAGGAGCCTGATCGCAACATGGAAACGATTCGAAAGGCTCTTCGCCTGATTCCCCGCACTTGAGACACCACATGGAAAACCTCTTCGCCACGGCGAGCCTCTCCACCGGATACGCGACTTCGCGGCCTCCCGTCCATCCCCGCGTCATCGAGCGCATGCGCCGCCGATTGCCGGACAGCAAGCAATTTGCGCGTGTCCTTGATGTCGGATGCGGTGCGGGACTCTCCACAAAACCGCTTCGCACGATCTCCGGTCACTGCGTCGGCATTGATCCGGTGGAAGCGATGCTGCATCTCACCAGGCACACCACCGAACATGCGGACTTCGTTACCGGCCACGCGGAAGCACTGCCGTTCCAGACCGCGTCCTTCGATCTCATCGCAGCCGCAGGCTCCCTGAACTACGTCGACCTCAACGAGTTCTTTCCACAAGCGCATCGCATCCTTTCATCAACCGGTGCGCTCGCCGTGTACGACTTCTCACCCGGACGCCGGTTTCGAGGCAACAGCGCTCTCTCGGAGTGGTATTCCGAGTTCGAGACCCGCTATCCCACAGCCCAGGACGGCGCTCTTCCCTTATCGCCGGAACGTCTCTCGGAGCTTGCCACTGGATTCACGCTGGAATGGCACGAGCGTTTCGAGATCGGCATCCCATTGGACCCGCAATTCTACGAGAACTACATGATGACCGAGACGAGCGTCGCATACGCGGTCAAGCAAGGCACTCCCGAGGGCGAGATTCGTGATTGGTGCCGCTCCACGCTTGTCCCGGTGTTTCAAGGACAATCGTGCGAAGTCTTGTTCGACGGATACATTGCATGGCTCGCACCAAAGTCCTGATCTCGCGGCGCGCCCTGTTGCTGAGCCCGGCCCTGCTCGGCGCGCAACAGACGAGTATGGTGCGCAACCGCGACGAGTTGAATGCAGCGCTGGCATCGGCAAAGCCCGGCACTCGCCTGGTCCTCGGGAACGGCACATGGAGCGACGTCGAGATCCGTATCGAAACGGAGGGCACCGCCAGCGCGCCGTTGACAATCGAGGCGGAGACGCCTGGTGAAGTGATTCTGACCGGCCGTTCGAGCCTTCGTATCGGAGGACGGCACATCGTCGTGAGAGGCTTGCGGTTCCAGGCTGGCGCGCTTGATGGCGACGTCATCGCGTTCCGCACCACGAGCACACGCGTGGCCCGCTATTGTCGCGTGACGCAATGCGCCATCATCGACTATCAGCCGCTCACGGAAGGCCGCGACACCAAGTGGGTATCGCTTTATGGCTACCGCAACCGCGTGGACCATTGCTATCTCGCGGGCAAGCGCAACCTTGGCACGACAGTCGTGATCTGGCTGCCGTCGTCCGCTGAGCCCAATCATCATTGGATCGATCACAATCACTTCGGCCCGAGGCCTCCACTCGGCCAGAATGGCGGCGAGACCATCCGCACCGGTGACAGCAACACTTCCATGCAGAGTTCCTACACGCTGGTGGAGCACAACTACTTCCATGCCTGCGATGGCGAGATCGAGATCGTCTCCAACAAATCCTGCGACAACGTCTATCGCAACAATACCTTCGAACGTTGCGCCGGCACGTTGACCTTGCGCCATGGCAATCGATGTCTCGTCAGCGGCAATGTCTTTCTCGGGCACGGCAAGGCGAGTACGGGCGGAATCCGCATCATCGGTGAAGATCATCGCGTGGTGAACAACTACTGCCATGGCTTGACCGGCACCACCACACGCGCCGCCATCTCCATGATGAACGGTCTTCCCGAATCTCCATTGAGCGGTTACTTCCAAGTGAAGCGCGCAGTGGTTGCGCACAATTCGGTCATCGGCTGCGCCGAAGCTTTCGCGATCGGCACCGGGACATCGGATGCGCAACATCTTGCTCCGGTCGAGTGCGTGGCCGCGAACAACCTGGTCAGCGCGACTCGCACCGCGGTTCGCATGCTCGATGCTCAGGCGCAGGTCGAGTGGCCGGGCAATCTGTTTCATGGGCCAGACGCAAGCGAGTGGGGAACCGCAATCGCCGATCCCAAGCTCGTGCTGGTCGAGGGGCTTTGGGAGCCATCGGACGAGAGTACGCTGCCGGCGTCGCCGCTCAGTCTTGCCGAAGCGCGGGAAGATCTCTACGGACGGATGCGCCGGTTGCCTGCATATGCAGGTTGTTTCGAGCGTTCCGATGAGCCTCGGCGTTGGACGGTTGCATCCGCGTCCAATACCGGCCCTTCATGGATGGCGTAACTACTCCAGCCGCTTGTGGAACCGCCGCGCGCTGAAGAACAGAATGGCCAGGCCGAACACCGCCAGCGAGACCATCTGGGGCCACAGCGTCTCAATGCCGCTGCCCTTCAGAAACACGCCGCGGCAGATCTCCAGAAAATAGCGATTGGGATTCAGCAGCGTGAGATACTGCACGGGCTCCGGCATGCTGCGAATCGGAAATGCGAACCCGCTGAGCATGAACACAGGCTGAAAGAAGAAGAACGTCGTCATGATCGCCTGCTGCTGCGTGTTTGAGATCGTGCTGATGAACAACCCCGAGCCGAGCGTGGTGAACAGGAACAGAATCGCCGAAGCCAGCAAAAGCCATCCGCTTCCTTGGAAAGGAATGCGGAACACCAGCAGCGCAAGTGTGATGATCAGACCAAGATCGAAGAGTCCCACCACGGCGAAGGGCAACGTCTTGCCAAGCATCAGTTCCACGGGACGGATCGGCGTGACCATCAGTTGCTCCATGGTCCCGATCTCCTTCTCGCGCACAATCGCCATGGATGTCAGCATCAGCGTGACCAGCGTCATGATGTTCACCAGGACACCCGGAATGAAGTAATTCCGGCTCTTCAACTCCGGGTTGAACCAGACGCGTTGCTGCATGTCGATGCCAGGCGCGCTCAACTTCGCGACCGCGCCACCGCGCGCCATCCGCTTCTGATTCTGAATCTCGATGAGACGCCCGCTCGCGAATGTACGCACGATGTCGCCCGCGTAACCGGAGAGGATCGAAGCGGTGTTCGAGTTCGTGCCATCCACCAGCACTTGCACCTTCGTCTGCCTTCCGCGAGCGAGGTCCTTTGCAAACTCGGGCGGCACCACTACGGCGGAATCGACGCGGCCCTCATCCAGCACCCTCTGCAGTTCCTGCTGGCTGGCCGGCGTGGCCACCATCTCATATCGCCCCGATCCGAGAAACGCGTCGCGCAGTTCCCGCGACGCCGGCGTCTGATCCTGATCAAACCATGCAAGCCGGGAGCGCTCCACATCGAGATTCACCACGAATCCGAATACCAGAAACTGCACGATCGGCGGAACCACCATCAGCGCCCGCAAACGCGGCTCACGAAAAGACTGCCGGAACTCCTTGCGAATGATCTCGCGGATACGCTCGCCGCTCATGCGATCTTCTCCTTCAGTTTGCGCGTGGTGAGCACGAAGACAATCGCCGCGTATAACACCAGCAGCGCAAGCTCCAGCCATAGCACTTCAAGCCCGATACCCTTTTGGAAGATGCCTTTCATCAACGCGACGAAATAGCGCGCCGGAATGATGTAGCTAAGCAAGCGCGGGATTAGCGGCATCTGATCGATCGCGTACACGAAACCTGACATTAGAAACGCCGGCAAAAAGGAACTGAGCAGCCCCACCTGAAACGCCTGTAACTGATTCCGCATGGTCGCGCTCAGGAGGATGCCCCAGCACAGCGCTCCGAAGAGAAACACGCAGCCCGAGAGAAACAGCAGCCAGACGCTGCCGCGCATGGGCACGCCGAACACGAAAATGCCCGCTACCACCGCGGTCAACATGTCAATGAAGCCCAACACGAAGAACGCGGAGAGTTTTCCAAGCACGAGTTCGGCGGGGCGGATGGGAGTGGAGAGCAGTTCCTCCATGGTGCCGTTCTCCCATTCGCGCGCGATACAAAGCGATGTGAGCAGCGCGGCGATGATCATCAGAATCACTGCGATCAGCCCGGGAATGATGTAGTTCTTCGACTTCAACTCCGTGTTGTAGATGACGCGCAGTTGCAGATCCACAGGCGGCTTGATTTCGCCCGCACCCTTGCGAACTTGCCATTCCGTGCGCAGTTCGCTCGAGTATCCCGAGGCGAGCGAACGAGCGTAGCCAAGCGCGATGGATGCGGTGTTGGAATCGCTGCCATCCAGCAGAAACTGGATCGGCGCGGACTCGCCGCGCGCCAGTGTCTTCGCGAAATCGCGTGGAACGACAAGCGCCGCCAGAATACCGCCTTTGTCGAGTGCCACTTCAATCGACCGGTAGCTCTCCGCATATCCTTTGAACTCAAAGTACCGGGATCCCGTGAAGCGGCGGATCAATTCACGGCTCTCCGGAGCCCGGTCCTGGTCGAAGACCATCAATGGAATCTTGTCGACGTCCAGCGACAGCGCGTAGCCGAACAGGACAAGGAGCAGCATCGGAATCGCCAGCGCCATATACAGACTGCGTGGATCGCGAAGGATGTGAAGGAACTCCTTCTTCGCGATGGCTTTCGTGCGGCGGTAGCTGATCATGCGTGCGCCTCCTCGCGTTCGATCATCGCGACGAATACATCTTCCATGGTGGGGCGCGGCAGTTGCGCGGACTGCATGGACGCTTTCAATTCCGCCGGTGCTCCCAATGCAATCACGCGGCCTCGATACATCAACGCACAGCGATGGCAGTACTCCGCCTCCTCCATGTAATGCGTGCTAACGAACACTGTGTGCCCGGCGTGCGAGAGATCGTTGATCAGGTCCCAGAAGGCACGGCGTGCGATCGGATCCACGCCGCTCGTCGGTTCATCCAGAAAGATCACTGGCGGCTCATGGAGAATCGCACAACCCAACGCCAGGCGCTGCTTCCAACCACCCGACAACAGTCTCGTCATGTCGTGACGCCGCTCGGCGATGCCCGCCATCTCCAGCGCGTACGCCTTGCGCGACTCACGAAGCGCGGGCGGCACGCCATAGATCCCGTTGAAGAAGTCGAGGTTCTCCTCCACCGTGAGATCGTCGTAGAGCGAGAACTTCTGCGACATGTACCCGATGCGCAGCTTCACGGATTCAGGGTCCGTACCGACATCATGACCCGCAACCGTAGCGCGGCCCGACGTTGGTCCGAGCAGTCCGCACAGGATGCGAATCGTGGTTGATTTGCCCGCTCCGTTCGGCCCAAGAAAGCCGAAGATCTCGCCCTTGGCAACGTTCAACGTGACATTGTCAACAGCCGTGAAAGTGCCGAAGCGCTTCACCAGGCGTTCGATGATGACGCTGTCTTCACGCGGCTGCATGACCGTCCCTGCTACGAATGGTTGCGATGAACACGTCTTCGAGCGATGGCAGGATCTCGCGCATCTCGGCTTGCGGGATGTCAATCCGCAGGTCTTCCGCCGAGGTGCCTGGCCGCAGAAACACATGCAGCGCGCTCCCCGCGAGATCGGCACTGGCTACGCCAACGTGTTTGCGCACGCGATTCCGCACTTCCCGCAGGTTCTCCGCGCGCACTTCCACGCAAACCTCCGGCAATGATTTGCGCAAGGCCATTGGCGCATCCACACGGAACAGCTTTCCGCGATCCATCAACCCGACACGGTCGCATCGCTCGGCTTCGTCGAGATACGCCGTCGTGACGAACACCGTCATGCCCTCCTTCACCAGTTGATAGAGAATGGTCCAGAAATCGCGGCGCGACACCGGATCGACGCCATTGGTAGGCTCATCCAGAAAGAGGATCTCCGGCTTGTGCAGCAACGTGCACATTAACGCGAGTTTCTGTTTCATGCCTCCCGAGAGGTTGCCCGCCGGGCGCGCGCGGAACGGCTCCATGCGCGTCATCACCAGCAACTGCCGCATCAGTTCATCCCGTTGCGATCCCGTCACGCCGAACAGATCCGCGTAGAAGAGCATGTTCTCTTCCACCGTCAAATCCGCATAGAGCCCGAACTTCTGCGCCATGTATCCAATGCGGTCTTTGATCGCATCCACGTTCTTCCGCACGTCATCGCCCGCAATGTACGCCTCACCTGATGTTGGATGGAGCAGCGTACATAGCATGCGAAGCGTTGTGGTCTTCCCAGCTCCGTCGGGGCCAACCAGACCAAATACCTCGCCTTTCGCCACCTTGAGATCGAGTTGGTCCACCGCGGTGACGCTGCCGAAAACGCGCGTGAGTTTGCGAGCCTCCACCATCGTCATAAGACGATCTCCGCGTCGACGGGCATGTTCGCCTTGAGTTCCTGATTCGGGTTCTCGACGTCGACTTTGATTTTGTAGACGAGCTTCACGCGCTCATCCGCTGTCTGAATTTGCTTGGGTGTGAACTCCGCCTCCGAGGCGATGAAGGAGATCCGGCCCCAATACACCTTGCCCGGATACGAGTCGGTGGTCAGTTTCACCTTGCCTCCGAGCTTCACCCGGCCCAGATCCTTCTCACCGACGAACGCGCGCAACCACGGCCGGTCCAGGTCGCCAATGGTGACCACCGTTGCGCCAGCAGCCAGCACTTCGCCGGCTTCGGCGGACTTCACCATCACCACGCCATCGATCGGCGATGCAATGGTCGTATCGTCGAGTTGCGCGTCCACAATCGCGATACCCGCCTTCGCGCGGTCGATCTCCGCCTTCCGCACCGCGATCTCCTGCTCCCTGCGCTTCAGTTCGAGACGATTCGTTTCGCTGAGCTTGATGGCTGCGCGCGCACGTTCCACTTGAGACCGCGCCGTCTCGATCTGTTGCTTGCGAGGGCCCTCTTCCACTAGTGCGAGACGCTGCTCGGCTTGGCGCACTGCCTGACGCGTGCTTTCGAAGCGTGCGCGGAACTGATCGTACTGCGCACGTGAGATGTCTTCATTGCGGAAGAGCGTCTGCGCTCGTGTCCAATCCTCGCTTGCCTGCTGATGCCATGTGCGCGCATCGTCGACCGCAGCGCGTGACTGAGTGATCTCCTGTGGACGCGAGCCCGCAACCAGGTCCGCAAGCTGCGATTCCGTGGTCCTCAATTCCGTCCGGCGCAGCGCGAGATCATTCTCGATCTGCTCCCGCTGGAACTGCACCGCTGTCAGCATCTGCGCGAGTTGCCCGTTGGCCGCGTCGAGCCCGGCTTCCTGTTGCGACCTCGCACGCAACGTCGCGGTCTGATCGAGTTGCGCCACACGTGCGCCTTTCGCCACGCGGTCGCCCTCCTTCACTTCGAGTGCGACTAGCCTCCCGGGGACCTTGAAGGATATGTCGACCTGCGTCAGTTCGATGTTGCCAGACAGCCGGATGACGTTCAGGTCTTCTTTCTTAAACAGGCTCGATCGAAGGGCCACGGCGGTGACAATCGCGAGCAAAACAACAACAGGAACGATCTTCTTCATGAGGAGTCCTCTTCTCGAAAGGTGTTCTCTTTCTACGGCAGGTAGCGGTCCACCGCGCCCATCGCCGACCCGAGATCAAGGCGCGCAAGGTTGTGTTGGAACAAAGCGCTGATGCGGTTTTCCTGCGCGCGCACCATGCGGGTCTGCGCGTCCGTCACCTCCACGCTGGTCGTGACACCCGCCTTGTAGCGGCGCTCCGCCTGTTCGAATTCTTTTTGAGCAAGACGAAGACCTTCTTCCGCGGTGGCGACCTGCAACTCCGCCGACGTGAGACTGTCGAACGCCAGCCGCAGTTCCAATTCCAACTGCTGCCGGACGTCCCGCGTGCGAATCTCCTCCGCGCGAAGTTGCGATGCTGCTTCGGCGCGGCGCGCATCGCGGCGACCACCGTCAAACACCGGCACGCGGAGCGACACGCCAACCGTGCGAGTCGCGCGCGAGTCATTGACCGCGGGACCGATCGTGCCGTAGTCCGCGAAGGCCGCCAGCGACGGCAACCGCTCCGACTTCACGGAGCGATACTGCATCTTCAGCGACGCTTCCCGCTGCTGTTGTGACCGGTAGTCAGGCCGGTTGTCCGTGGCTGCCTTCAGCGCCTGATCGTAACTCACCGGTTCCATCACGTGATAACCGAGCTTGTCCGTCAGTTGCAGTTTTGCGTCGAGCCGCATGTCGAGCGCACGCAACAATTGCAGATGAGCTCGGTTGCGGTCGTTCTCAGCCGCCTGCAGACGTTGCTTTTCGTTGGCGATCTGCACCTCGGCGCGGGTCACTTCGATACCGGTGCCCGTGCCCGCGTCCTTTTGCGACCGCGTGAGCCGCAGAATGCGCTGCGCAAGTTCCAGGTTGGCTTTCGCCGTTTCCAGATGGGCCTCGGTGCGCAGTGCCGCAAGATAGGCCCGCGCCACCTGATCGGTCACCTGATGCCGTACCGACTCGCGCTCCTGCTTCGTCGTCTCGACGGTGGATTTCGCAGTCTGATAACGGCGGATGGAGGCGAGATCGAACACGCTTTGGGTGACGGCCGAGCGCGCATCGAAGATCCCAAACGGTCCCGCGAAGGAAGAAAACGCAAAGCCTGGAATGGAAGGAAACTGAATGCCGAACGCGCGCAGATTGCGAGTGGCGTCCTGATAGCCGATGGTGCCGTCGAGATTCGGAAGCAGTGCGGCGCGGGCCTGCAGGCGGCGTGCGTCGGCCTGCGCAATCGCCTCTCGCGCAAGCTCGACACGAGTGTTGCCTTCGGGCGCCGTCGCGATCTCGACGGCTTTGCGAAGAGTGAGCGGAATGGCGTCCTGCGCGCATGCCGCAATCGTGACGGCCATCAGCACAAGAAGTTGAGAGCCGCTACGCAGACGGTGATTCGTCATCGGAGGATCTCCACGGCTGGCGCCCGCAGGCCCGCGGACGTGTAGTGAATCAGTTGGCGCACCATCTGGTTCTGGTCGATTGCGCCGAAGTTGTTGATCGATGCCATCGCGTCGCGCGCCGCCATCATCTGGACGAACGATCCAAAGAAGAACTGCATGCGAAGAAATAGTTGTGCCTGCGTGAGGTGCGGGAGTGCACGCGCGAGCGCCTTCAGAAACTCCACCCCCACGGGCCGGAACAGCGATTCGAAGATCTGCCGGAACGTCTCACGATCCTGAAAATAGATCATTCGGACCATCAACATCGGAATGTGCGGCGCCTGATGAATGACTTCGAGAACAGGCTGAGAAAACGCCTCCAGAATGGGCTCGGGCTCAAGCGGCCAGTCGCCAAGCGTGCCGATGTACTGGCGCAGAAGCTCGAGCCGGCGCTCGTTGATGGGCGCAACGCGGCGTGAGTAAACGGCCTGAAGAAGAGCTTCCTTCGACTGAAAGTGATAGTTGATCGCGGCCAGATTCACATTGGCGGCGGTGGCGATCATGCGGATGGATGTCGCGTCGAAGCCGTGGGCGGCGAAGAACTTCTCGGCGGCATCCAGGATGCGGTCCTTGGTGGCTGGGGCGTGTGCGGCGGCTGGCTGCATACAAACGAACGATTCAAACGATCGACTGTAATGATCATACGTTCGTTTGAATCTGCTGTCAAGAAAAATCTTCGCCGCTGCTGTTCTCGCTGAACTTCGGATCCGCTACTGCGACGATTTCGGGGAAGGCAGCGGTACGCTTGTAAGTGGTTCAAACAATCCAAACGAAAAGATCGCGGTAGCCGATGCAATGGCCACATATTGCTTCCCGTCCACCGCATAAGTGATTGGCGATGCAGTAAGTCCTTCGCCGGTCTGGAAGTGCCACAGGTGCTTCCCGGTCTTCGCATCCACACCTACCAGATGCCCGTCGTCGTCGCCGAAGAAGACGACACCGCCCGCGGTGGACACCGTGCCTGCCCACGACTCCGCGGGTCCGGTCATCGGATACTCCCACACCCTCCTACCCGTAGTTGGATCGAAGGCGCGCACAAAGAACTGGCCCAGATCGGTGGGCTTCGGACTCGCGCCGCCGCCTGCGAAGTTCTTCTTCGGCTCGGGCTCCTTGGCGGAACTGGTGAACACGTCGCATTGCTCGAGAGCCACCACATACAGCAGACCCGTGGCCGGATTGAACGAAGGCGACATCCAGTTCGTGGCGCCGCGCACGCCAGGGCACACGCGGTTCCCATTCGGAGTGGGATCCTTACCCGGCACCAGAACCGGCCGTCCTTTTGCGTCAATTCCCGTCGCCCAATCCAACTTATCGATGATCTTCGTTGCCTGGAGGTACTCGCCAGTTACTCGATCCAACACATACAGGAACCCGTTGCGGTTCGCATGCAACACCAGCTTGCGAGGCTTCCCCTTGAACGGCAGGTCCACCAGCACGGGCCACGCCTGCGCATCCCAATCGTGCGTATCGTGCGGCGTGAACTGGAAATACCACTTCATCTTGCCCGTATCGAGGTCAATCGCCAGCAAAGAACACGAATACAGGTTGTCGCCCTTGCGTTCGCCGCCGTAGAAATCGGGCCACGGATTCCCAGTGGTCCAGTACAGTAAGTTCAACTCAGGATCGTAAGTTCCGCTCAGCCAGGTTCCCGCGCCGCCATACTCGACATAGCCTCCCCAGGACTCCGATCCAGGCTCCCCTTTTGCGGGCACCGTGTACAGACGCCACGCTTCCTCGCCCGTCTCGGCTTTGAAGGCAGCAACATAGCCGCGCATCCCGCTGTCGCCGCCCGACACGCCAACCAGCACTTTGTCCTTCACGGCCATCGGCGCCAGCGAGGCATACACACCGTCTTCAATGCGGCCGTACTGTTTTTGCCACAACACCGACCCGTTGCGCCGGTCCAGCGCGACAAGAAACACATCCGCGGTCACGAAAAAGATCTTGTCGCCAAGAATCGCCGCACCGCGATTCACTGCCTCCTTCTTCGCCCGCGCATCTTTGTAGGCCCAGATGAGGCGCCCCGTGCGTGCATCAAGAGCGCGCACCTCATTCGAATTCGTCACATACATCACGCCCTGATGGACGATCGGATTCGTGCGCAGACCGTTGGCCTTGGGCATGTGATACACCCACTTCGGCACAATGGAACCGGCGTTCGCGGCGGTGATCTGGGTCAGCGGGCTATGGCGCTTGCCTTGAAAATCGCCCGCATAGGTGAGCCAGTCACTCCCAGGCCCCTTCACGATGTCTTCGTGTTTCACCTGCGCCAGCAGCGGAAGCGTAATCGTGGCGGCGAGCAGTAGCGTCTTCATCTAATTCTTCTCCGATGCAACGTAGGGCCGTACCGACTGGCGGCTCAGGTAAGCGATCAAGTCATCCAACTCCGCACGCGTCAACCTCTTCGCGTAGTCGCGGGGCATCGGCGAATTGGGCGCGATCTTCAGATCCGTGACATCCGACATGGACAGCAGATGCAGGTTGCCTTGCGCGTCCTGAATCTGGATGGAGTAATTGGTGCGATTCCGCGCGACGCCCTTCACGGACTTGCCATTCTTGAGAAACGCCGTGACGCCTTTGTATTGATGGAAGCCGTCGGCGTCGGGATC
>JAEUQE010000419.1 GCA_016789785.1 Bryobacterales bacterium | reverse complement strand
GTGCCGCTCAAGACACCCGCACTGCTCAACGTCAAGCCCTGTGGCAACGTTCCCGCGGTGACTGACCATGTCAGTGGCGCCGATCCCCCGGTCGCCGTAAATGCCTGCGAATATGCGGTTCCCACGCGGGCCGGATTCAGCGTCGTGGTTGTGATCCGCAGCGAAGGACCACTGATCGCGATTGGCAGCGAGGCAGACGCAATGCAGCCCGCCGCATCGGTCACACGGTAGGTCGCTGTAAACGTACCCGCTGTGGTTGGAGTGCCGCTGATCACGCCCACCCCCGTCGACGCGGTAGAGAGCAACAATCCCGGAGGCATGTCTCCGCCAGCCACCGTCCAGTTCAGCCGTGCCCCTCCGCTCGCCGTCAGGTTCCCAACGTACGACACACCTACCGCGCCAGCAGGCAGACTGGTCGTCACTACCCGCAGCACCTGTTGCCGGATCACAAACAGATAGGCTCGCGTGACGCTTCGTTGCGCGGAGTCCGTCACGCGAATGTCCGCGGTGAATTGTCCTTGCTGCGAGGGTGTGCCCGAAATAAGACCAGTACCGGCGGAGATCGAAAGGCCCGGTGGAAGGTTCGTTGCCGACCACTGATAGGGCTGCGTTCCACCACTCGCCGACATGCCCTGGGAATAGGGCTGGCACACGGCGCCCTCTTCTACGAAGGAATTCGTAATTGTCAGACCTGGAGCCACCGCCAGCGTGTAAATCCTCGTCGCGGATCCAGGCACGCAGTTGGGCGCCGGCACTCCGTTGCAATCCACAACGCGAACAGTGAACTGAAACGTGCCAGCCTGTGACGGAGTTCCGCTCAACGTGCCCGAGGGTGCGAGCGTCAAACCCGGAGGCACAGTGCCTGCGGAGATCGTAAACACATAGCCTGGTTGGCCGCCCGTCGCCTGTATCGTGACGCTGTAGTTCGTGCCCGCGACCGCTCCTGGAAGGGGCGATGGCGTAATGATGTTCAGCGGCGCGAACTGAGCCTGCAGACTTGCCACGTATAGACACACGAAAAGCGTCGATGCTGCTTGGATGCGCATGTTTGTTACTCCTTCCTGGACGTATGCGGCGGGTTACTGCTCCGCCGGTTTCGGGTCTGCGGGTACAAACACCGTGCGCGGTTCGGAGGTGCTCAGGTCTACCAGCCACATTGGCTCAGTGCCCGAGTCATTGATGCGAAATACGTTGCCAGCCAGACGGCTGAGCAGTGCGGGTTCAACCGGAGTCTCCAACTCGCGAACCGTTCGGTTGGCGAGATGGATGAGTTGAAGTTTGGAGTTGCCATCCACTGCAAGTGCGTAGGCGCGATCTCCCGTTGCGGATACTGCGCGAACAGCAGTTTCGGCGAGCAGGGAGCGCTCGGGATTCCGAACGTTGCGCAGCAGCCACAGCGCCGAATCGTCTCCGATCAGAAGGTCGTTCGAGGCATCGAGAAACGCGAGTGCACTTGCCGCGCGATCCTGTCCAGCGTTCCAACGATTGCCATCACGGTCGAGGATCACCACCGCGTTGTCGAGCGAGGCGGCAAGGAAAGCCCCACCATCCGCGAGTGCCATCGCCGAAGGCACACCGCCGAGGTTGTATTCGCGCGGCTCGCTCCCGATCGAGGGCAGCCCGTCCACCACAACCAGCTTGTGCGAATCCTCATAAAGAAACGCCGCGCTATCACCGCTCGGGCTGAGCACGATTCGCGACGCACCCGCGGGGATGCCTTGCATCAACTCCGCTTTGCCTTGCGAATTCGCGCGTACAAGGTACGCTTGCCCGCCTTCGGCCGCGATGCCAATCGAGTAGCCGCGAGCCGGTACTGCTTTGGAGAACACGACGCCGGCATCAACTCCCTCGCCCAGTACCGATGCGCCGGGAATCCCGAGAACAGGCCGGATCGCCGCGCGGTTCGAGTCCCACACCCATCCGGTAACCGGGCCTTCCACCGGGTTCTGCGCGAGCAAGGCTGATGCAGCCAGAAACAGAGTTGCGATTGGTTTCATGACGTGATTCCTCATTCGAAGCGAGAATTAACGGGGAGGACCGACGGTCGGCGTGCCGGGGTTGATCACGGTTGCCGTTGGACCCGACGGAGTTGGAGAGCCATTGCCATTGCGAGTGGCCGCGACCGCGACGCCCGCTGCTGCCGCGCCACCCACCACTGCGAGAATGGCGATCAGCTTACCAGCGCCCGCTGCGCCCGCACCGGCAGCCGCGGCCAGCATCACATTCTGCTGAGTGATGGTCGTGCTGGCGGTCTGCCCGCGGAACGAAGCATTTACACGGATGTCGAAACGTCCAGCCACGCTGTTCGGTTGAAAGCCGCGGCCCACGGCGCGGCCTGCGTTATCCGTGACGGTGGTCAACATCCGGGCTCCGTTTGGAAAGGCACCGCTCGCGCCCTGACTGGGAAGCGTGAACACCACCGCGACACCCGCCAGCGGCTTGTCATTCTCATCACGCACTTCCACGATGGGTTCGCGCGCGACACGCTGACGGATGTTGTTGACCGCGCCTTCACCTTCCACAATCACCAGGTTGAGCTTCTTCGGAGCCGGTGTTTCCTGGGCCATTGCGCGCGCCACCGGAAAATCGAGTCCAACCAGTACAACCAGAATCAACGACAAGTACGCACGCAATGCCATAGCAGTCTCCTTGGCCCCAGTGGAGGCACCTCAATTATATCGTGGGGATTGGCGGCGCTTCGTTACACAAACAGCGCTTGTGTGCCAGCTCGCCAGCACACATGGTCCCCACTTACTAGTAGCGCAGAACTTCGCGGAAAAACATCATCGCCGGGTCGAGAAGTACTCATTTGGCAAATCGACGGCGGTATCACTCGTTGGTCCCCGGAATGCTACTGAAGCGAATCTTTCACCTTTCCTTCGCTCGTCCCACTGCAAAGAAGCACTTCCTGTCCGAATTCATCGAATCGAAACGTCAACGAAGGATTCCGTTAACCTGCGGCCTCTAGGCTGAAAGAAATATGCATTTCGCTTTCCGTCTCGCGGCTCTCGTGTGTCTTGTCTTTCCGTTGGTTGCCCAGGTCGACCGGGCCACTCTCACCGGCACGGTGACCGACGCGTCCATCGCATCGATCTCTGGCGTCGCCGTTCTCGTCGAAGCTCCCGCTACGGGCTTTCGGCGTGAGACCATTACTTCGTCCGCTGGTGTCTACAACCTCCCGGGTTTACCCGTTGGCGTGTACAAGGTTACCTTTTCGAAGAATGGCTTCAATCCCACCAGCGTCGACACCGTGAACCTGACGGTCGGGCAGACGCGAACGCTTGATACGCAACTCGCTGTCGGCGCGGTCGCCACCACGGTCGAGATCACGGATTCCGTGGCTGCGCTCGAACAAACCAATGCGGAAATTGGCGTCGCGATCAGCGAACAACAAATCAAGAACATCCCGCTGAACGGCCGGCATTGGGCGGCGCTGATGGCGCTCGCGCCCGGGGCCGTGAACGTGGGCGAGGGGAATCAGAACTCCATCCGCTTCTTCGGCCGCCCGCGCGATGATAACAACTGGACTTTCGACGGCGTGGATTCCACCGGAATCAAGGACCCGCGCCAGGAAGGCAACATGCGCCTGGTCCAGTCCATGGATTCCATCGCCGAGTTCCGCGTCAACTCGCTGCCGTTTACCGCCGAGTCCGGAGTGGGCGCGGGCGCGCAAATCAATCTGGTTTCGAAGTCCGGCACAAACAACTTCCATGGCTCGGTGTTTGAGTTCTTCCGCAATAGCGCGCTCGATGCGCGCCGCCCGTTCGATGGCACGAATCCCCCGCCGTTTCGCTTGAACCAATTCGGCGCTAGCTTCGGCGGTCCGGTGATCAAGAACAAGACCTTCTTCTTCGCGAACTACGAAGGCATGATTCAGCGCCTGACCATTTCGCGCGCCGACGGCCTTGTGCCCAGCGCTGCCTTCCGCCGCTCCGCTCCGTCGGCTCTCCAGGCCATCATCAACCGCTACCCGGTGGGCAACGCTGCCGGCCCGAACGCGAACGTCGACCGGCTGGTGGTGGAGACACCCGAACGCCGCGACGAACATACGGGAATGATGCGGCTGGACCACCGCCTGAACGACAAGCACAGCCTGTTCTTCCGTCTGGCCGCGAGCCGTGGCTACATCAGCCAGATTCGCAATGGTTTGCTTGAAACTC
>JAEUQE010000418.1 GCA_016789785.1 Bryobacterales bacterium | reverse complement strand
CATTTGGATTCTCGGCGGCGACCGCACCGCTACCGGCTACGAAGAGACCTGGCGCGCCCTGGCCCGCGGAATCCACACGGGCGTCGCCGGCAAGGATGATCCAGCGGCCGTCCTGATGAGCTTCCATCCGCGCGGTGGCGAGACTTCGTCGGCGTGGTTTCACAACGACGCATGGCTCGACTTCAACATGCATCAGACGGGCCACGGACTCGCCTCCGCGGTGCGCAGTTGGGAACGGATCGCCAAGGACTACGAGCGAACGCCGGTAAAACCGGTCATCGACGGAGAGCCGCTCTATGAAGATCACCCGCTGGCGTTCCGGGCTCGCGAATACGGTTACTCCTTCGATGCCCACACCCGCCAGCGCGCTTACTGGTCCGTGTTCTCGGGCGCCTGCGGACATACTTACGGAAACCATTCCGTTTGGCAGATGTACGCCCTCGGCCGCAGTCCAATCAATGGCCCGCTCCTCTACTGGGATGAAGCGATGGATCGTCCCGGCGCGGCACAAATGCGCCACTTACGCGCACTTATCGAGTCGCGGCCTTACTTTTCGCGCGTGCCCGATGCATCGCTACTCGTGGACCCTCTGGATGGCGCCGATCGCATTGTGGCGACGCGCGGCGAGGGCTATGCGTTTATCTATAGTGCCCAGGGCCGCATGTTTACATTGAATCTCAGTCAAATCAAAGCTCCGCGCTTCAAGGCATCCTGGTTCAATCCGCGCACCGGCGCGCGAACGCCCGGAGAGATGTTCGACCACATCCCGATGAAGGACTTCACCTGCCCGTCGGAGGGGTTCGGCGCTGACTGGGTGTTAGTTCTCGACTGGTTTCCTGAGCCCAGGTAACGCGGCCCCCCCGAGGCACCGTCGCACAGGCCAGGCCTGCCACGTGGGGCTTGGCGCGGAGGCGCCCACGCGGCCGCACACACGCCACCCGCGTGGAGCCCGATACCTGGAAATTCTCTCGGACTCCGAGACACCCACACGGTCCCACAGGCCCCGACGCCACGTGCATGGACCCTGACACTGGACGCTTCCTCGGAGGCGCCCACACGGCGCACTCACGCCACCCGCGTGGAGCCCGATACCTGGAAATTCTCTCGGACTCCGAGACACCCGCACGGTCCCACAGGCCGCGACGCCACGTGCATGGACCATGACACTGGACGCTTCCTCGGAGGCACCCACACGGCCGCACACACACCACCGGCGTGGAGCCCGATACCTGCAGATTCTCTCGGACTCCGAGGCACCGTAACGCAGGCCCCCATGCCGCGTCCCGACTCATCGGGACGCCTCCGTACGAGCGCAGATCGATGCACGCCGCTCGACTTTCTGCCCCCACCAAGCCTCGCGTGAAGCCAAGCTAAATCCGCGGCGGAGTCGTGATCACCACCGCCTTCGCCGCCTGCCTCGCGGCATAGGCATGCGGTTCCGACGAGTCAAAGTACACACTGTCGCCAGTCTTCAGCACGTGTTCCTCATGCTGGAACGTGATGGCAAGTTCCCCCTCCAAAACCAACAGAAATTCCGCCCCATCATGATAGTGCTCCGCCGGTTCGTTCTCACGCACCGGGAACTCTGCCAGATAAGCCTGTAGTCCCTTGTCCTGCGCCGAAAACGCCAGCACCTCAAAGAAGAAGTTCGGCGACGGGTTGTCGGCACGATCCGGAAAGCGCATCCGCTCGCCCGCCCGCACAATCGAAAAGAGCTTCTTGCGCCGTTTATCGGCGAAGAAATAGTCCAGCCCCACGTCGAACACCATCGCGATCCGCGCCAACGTCGGAAGCGTCGGCACCAGTTTGCCGTTCTCCAACTGCGACAGCATGGACGCCGACAGACCCGTGTGCTTCCCCAAATCAACCAGGGAGATCTTCTTCCGAAGCCGCAACATGCGCAGCTTGTTGCCGAGATCGTAGGTCGAGAGCACCCGGGAGATCGTCTCCTCGCTCTTCTCAGACTGCGCTTTTTCATGTTCCACGAACTTGAGTTTAGCAGAACTCAAAACCGCTGGCGTACATTCTGCTCCACTGAAATCATCTTTCGTTTCCACTGGAAGCGGGTCGAGGTTGCTGGTACAGTCAAGCATAGGGACTGCCTAGAAGGACTCCCAGAAAAGAGAACAGATGCAAAAAGAGGGAACCAATCTCACCGCGCTTCAGGATGACGAGCTGGTCTGCCTCGCGCAGAGCGGCAACGACCCCGCCTTTGCCGAGTTGATCCGCCGTCATCAATCGTCGTGCTTCAAATTGGCGATGTCCATTCTTCGCGACCGCTCCGACGCCGAAGATGAAGTGCAGAACGCTCTCTGGAAGGCATTCGAGCACCTTGGCCAGTTTCACCGGGACGCGCGTTTCTCCACGTGGCTCACCCGCATCGTCGTCAATCAGTGCCTGATGCGCCTGCGCCAGACCCGCCGGGCGAAGTTCCTCTATATTGACGACGCGATGATCGGCGAGGAGGTCGGCACCCTCGAATTGCCCGCAACCGACATGACTCCCGAACAGGAGTTGGGCAAGCAAGAGGTCGCGACCGTGTTGCAGAAGGAAATCGGCCGCATTCCGCCGCTGCTTCGCAACGTCTTCCTTCTTCGCGAGGTGCAACAACTCCCGATGCCCGATGTCGCCAGGCAACTGGGCATCTCGGTAGCCGCCGCGAAGTCACGCCTCTTGCGAGCCCGTCTGGAATTGCGCGAGCGCCTCTCGAAACACGAAGGACGCCTCGGCGCGGCTACGCTCACCGCGTAAGTCCACTTACTCCTGAGAAAGGGCGAGCAGCGCCCATCCGGTTGTAGAAATCTGTTGCGCGTAACTTGCGACGCCGCTGGGACGTGTGGTTGCGGGCCAACCCCCACCCGGAAGCTGCGTGCGAAGTAAGTAATCCCGGCCCTTTGCCAGCGCTCTGCCATCTCCTGTCCGGCCGAGCGCCATCAGGGCGATCGCGGTGTCGAACACCTCCGATGGAGACGCGCGATACGGTCCCCATCCACCATCTGGATTTTGAGCTGCCTCTAACTGCTGCCGGTCGCCCAACGCCCCGCGCTCTTGGAGTCCGGCACTTAGTACTCTCGCGGCACGATCCACAGTGGCGGCCGACCGCCCCGCGCTCATCCACTTCCCTGACCTTTCGCGCGCCTCGGCGAAATCCTTCGAATTCGCAACCTTCAGGACCCGCAGCACGGCGTAAGTCGCCAGTGGCGACCCGTAAGTCGCCGGTGATCCGACATTCGCTTCATCCTCCACGGTCCACGACCCATCATCGTTTTGCAGTCTGACTAACTCCCGCGCCGACTGCTCCAGAGGTGCGCGATCCGCAATCAACCCGCGCTCCACCGCCTCGGCCAGTGCAAGCGAGAACTGAATCCGGGCCAGCCCCTTGTCCCGAAACGGCGCGTCGGATTGCTGCTGGTTCCACTCCACCGGATTCGCCAGCCACCGCAACGTGTCCTCCAATTCCGACCGCCGTCCCGCGGCCATCAGCGCCCGCGCCGCATCGCCATTGTTGTGGCACGAGTAACACCCATTTTCCTTTTTCCAGCGCGGGACCTCGATGGCAAGATACCCGGCTGCCCGTTTGCGCGCCTGATCGAGCGCAGTCTCGCAGCTTCCCGGCCCGCAGGCCAGCATCATCAAAACTACACACGCCAGCGTCCGGCCAGTGGCGCGAAGGTGGTCCATGGAATCTCATCATAGCCCCAAAACCGCAGCCCGTTTTCTTCCGCCACCACCATCCCGTCCGTCTTGCAAGCGATGACGCAACGCGGCCCCGCCCACCGGAAACATGAATCAAGTTTCATGAAAACTCCTCGCGGGCCGCTGTGTTCATCGAATTGAGGGGCCGCAAGGCGCTCCACCACTTACGAGGAGAACAAAACAATGAAGAAACAACTACTCGCCACAACCCTTTTGCTGCTGACTGCCGGAGGCGCGTTTGCAGCCGTTCGCGTGAACTTGAACCTTGGCGTCGGCCACCCGATCCGGCGTCCCGGGCGAACCGTGGTCGTCAGGCCCGCACGTCCGAATGTCGTGGTCCGGCCCGCGGTGACTTACATCGCTCCGGTGCGCTTTACCCGCACCGTTGTCGCCGTCCCCGCCCGGGAGCGCATCGTTTGGGAGGACAGCGAAGTTCTCCGCCGCGGGGAAGACTGGGTGGACACCTCCC
>JAEUQE010000417.1 GCA_016789785.1 Bryobacterales bacterium | reverse complement strand
CACTACGCCGCCGCCGAAAAGGGCGTCAGTGATCCATTCATCGCCGCCAACGCGGACTCTCTCGTCGTGGCCGGCATGGAACCTGCGCTGAGCGCGATGCAGGATCCTCAGGTGGACGGCGTGCTTCTCGGGATCCCCGTTCCCGACACGAGCCGCTACGGGAGCCTTGCCGTGGACGGTGGCCGCCTGACCGGATTCCATGAGAAGCGTCCGGGCAGCGGAATCATCAACGGAGGAGTCTACGTACTCCGCCCACGGCTGTTGACTGGGTTTCCATCGGGACGCCCGCTGAGCATCGAAGCGGAGGCGTTTCCGGCACTGCTCAAGAACGGCGCGCATCTCCGGGTGATCCCGGTGGACGCCCCGTTTCTCGATATCGGAACGCCGGAGAGCGTTCGACAGGCAGAGAGCTTCATCCACTCGCACTTTGCCGAATGAAGGGACTTACTATGATTCGTACTCTGGTTCTGATGACCGCGATGGTTGGGACGATGAGCGCTCAGCCCAGCGCCACTGGCAGGACGTCAACCGTGCGATCCTTCGACCCTCTGCAGCTTGCCGGTCCCGTGGGAATGCCCTTTGAGGGAAAACCGGAGCGGAGCGTGATTTCCAAAGATGAGTACGAACGGCGCAGAAGCCAGTGGGCACGCCGTCCACAGCCGCTTGGTCCTCCAGGTGTGGAGACCGTTGACCTGCTGGCGATCGGCCGCTCCCCATCGCCGATCCTTCGGCAGCCCCTATCCCTGACGCCGGCCACGAGTTTCGAAGGCATCTCCAACACGGGTAACACGAGTCCCGCCGATACCGACCTGGCCGCCGGGCCTGAGGATCTGGTGCTGGTGGTGAATACTACGGTCGCCCGCTATTCGAAGTCCGGTGAGCAGACCAACTCCATGACGCTCGCGCAGTGGTTTGCCAACCTGCTTCCCACAGTGTGCCCGGCGGGCGCTGAGCAATGCCGCATCTTCGAGCCTTCCGTGCGCTACGACTCGTTGCATGGCCGGTTCCTGCTGCTCGCGTACTCGCAGAACCGCGCGAACAACCGCACGCACTTTCTTCTGTCGGTATCCAACGGGGCGACGTACGCCAGCGGATGGCGCAACTGGGCGCTGGAGGCGAATCTCAACGGGACAGTCACCACGTCCTTCGAGGTCGCCACGCCGCAACTGGGCTACGACAACACCGCCGTCTACCTTACGGGCAACATGTTCAGCTCGCAGACGTTCGTCTATGCCAAGATTCGTGTGCTGAAGAAGTCCGAACTGTACAACCCGGCCACCACCAGCCTGACCTTCCGCGACTTCTGGGACATGCGCAATGCCGACAGCTCGCAGGCTACCAGCATCCGCCCGGCGATTCTTCGCGGCCGCGCCGGCAGCGTGAACTACGGTACTTTGATCAGTGCTCCGATCTCTCCCAATGCGGACTACCTGACGGTGTGGCGTGTCGACAACGCGACAGCCGATAATCCCACCCTGACGCGGGTCACCGTTGGTGGGCTTTGGCCTTTCGACATTCCAGCGCCCATCACACAGGCCCACAGCCAGGTCACCATGGATGCGGGGGACACGCGCGTGCAGAAGGCGATTGTGCGCGACGGCATTCTGTTCACCGCTCGCAATACGGGATACGCGGCGGATCCGACAACAGTAACCTATGACCGCCTCGATCTTGCACGGGAGCGGTTTACGCTGCAATCGCGTCTCTTCGGTGGAACGTTCTTCTACCCCGCCTATGATATTCCGGCGAGCCTGGGGCCTGGCAACGCACTCCCGAACAAGCTCATCTCGGGCACGACGACGAATCCGGCCGGGAACCTCACCTTCGCGGGCATCAGCGATGTGAAGGCTGGTGAGGACCGCTACGAACTGGTTACCGAGAACCGTGTCCGCTGGGGCGAGTACTTCGGCAGCGCGATTGATCCGGTGAATGGCGGGCTTTGGGTCTACGGCCAATACGCCAAGCCGCGCGGCAATACGGCGGGTGTATGGGGGACCTGGGCCAGCTACTTCCCCTGGAAGACGAGTCCGCAATTCGCGGATGTGGATTCGAGCAACACGCTGTTTGACTACATCAACACGATGCGGGTCTGGTCGATCACCACCGGCTGCAACGCCACGAACTACTGCCCCGGAGCGAACGTCACGCGCGGGCAGATGGCGGTGTTTGTCATCCGCGGCCTGCTGGGCGACAGTTTCCAATTCCCATCGCAGCCTTATTTTACCGACGTTCCGGCCACGCATCCGTTCTTCAACTTCATTCAGAAGATGCGTGAGTTGGGTATCACGTCGGGCTGTACGGCCACCACTTACTGCGCCGATGCCAACGTAACGCGCGGTGAAATGGCGGCGTTTCTCATTCGCGGCAAGCTCCGCGCACTGCTCGGGGATACCTTTGTGTTCCCATCCGCTGCCTATTTTACGGATGTGCCATCCACGCATCCTTTCTTCAACTTCGTCCAGAAGATGCGTGAACTGGGAGTCACCTCCGGGTGCACCGCCACTACTTACTGTCCCGAAGCCGCAGTCACCCGCGAGCAGATGGCGGCCTTCGTTGTCCGAGCGTTTCTCAACTGACCGATGATCATTACACAAACTCCCTTCCGCATCAGCTTCTTTGGCGGCGGAACGGATTACCCTGACTATTTCGAGAAGCACGGTGGCGGCGCGGTGATCGGCACGGCCATTGATCACTCCGCCTTTCTCTCCGTCGCTCGCTTCTACTCGAAACTTTTTGACTATTCGATCCGCATCGCGTACCGCAAAGTGGAATGCGTGCGAGCCATCGATGAGATCGAGCACGCGCCTTTTCGCGAGTGTCTGCGCCACTGTGGGATCTCCGGAGACGTGGAGATCAACTACACCGGGGAGCTTCCGTCGTTCTCCGGGCTTGGTTCCTCGTCGAGTTTTGTGGTGGGCCTTCTGAATGCGTTGCACGCGTTTCAGGGGAAGGCGCGCCGGCCTCTGGATCTGGCCATTGAGGCGATCCTGCTGGAGCAGGACACGCTGGCTGAAGCGGTCGGCTGCCAGGACCAGGTGTTTGCCGCGGTGGGTGGATTCCGGCTGATCGAGTTTCGCAGACGCGACGACATTGTGGTGCACTCGGTTCCAATGAAGCCGGACCGCATCAAGGAACTCGAAGACCATCTGCTTCTTCTGCACAGTGGCATCAAGCGGCGTGCCGCCGATGTCGCAACCAACTACATCCGCAAGCTCGACGAACAGCGGAAACAACTCGTGCGGATGCGCGAGATGGTAGACGAAGGCTATGAGATTCTCACCGGCAGCGATGATTTGTCGAAGTTCGGCGGACTCCTGGACGAAGCATGGAAATTGAAACGCTCGCTGGACCCCGCGATCTCCAATAGCGAGATAGAATCAATTTACAGCAGAGGAATTAACGCAGGAGCGTTTGGCGGAAAACTGCTCGGCGCCGGTGGCGGCGGGTGTATCCTGTTTTTCGTTCCTCAGGAGAGGAGGAAAGCCGTCCGGGACAGTCTCCCCGAACTGACCGAGATACCGATTCAGATTAACTCCCCCGGCAGTCATATCATTCATGCCTGATGTGGTCCGTGTAGTTATCAGCGGTTACTATGGCTATCGTAACCCTGGCGACGAGGCGATTCTCAGCGTCATTCTCGACGAGCTGCGAGCAGCCTTTCCCGGTGTTCGTGTACAGGTGATCTCCGGTACGCCGGAGGAGACCGCGTCCACTTATGGTGTGGAGGCGATCGTGTGGAGCGATCCGGTCGCCATCGCAAAGGCCGTGTCGGAGGCCGATTTCATCATCACCGGTGGTGGAGGGATTTTCCACGACTACGGCGGTTTTCAAGAGTACGGGCTGCTGACGGAAGGCAACTGGGGCATCGGCTTTCACGTTACCGCCGGGCTACTGGCGGCACTCTTCGAGAAGCCTCACTTTCTCTACTCCATCGGCGTCGGGCCTCTTTTCTCCGAACAAGCCAGGCAGTTTGTCCGCGCGATTTGTGAGAGCGCATCGTTAGTTACGGTCCGCGACGAGGCGTCGGCGCAACTGCTCGCCGCGACGGGCGTCGATCCGGGCCAGATCCATGTCACTGCCGATCCCGCATTTCTGCTTGAGCCCGCGCCGGAGGCACGTCTTGAGGAAATCCTTCGTGCGGAAGGTCTGCCGCCAAGCGACAACCGGATT
>JAEUQE010000416.1 GCA_016789785.1 Bryobacterales bacterium | reverse complement strand
ACAACTCGGCATTCGGACGAGTGACCGCGCAGGAGCCTCCTCGCTCCTGGCAGTTCTCGCTGACCTTGAAGTTCTAGTAGCATCGTTCCACCTCGAAGCCGCTTTCCCGCCGGAACAGATCAGCCATGAAATGTTCCGGCGGAAGGCGGCTTTCTTTTTGCGTGAACTGGCGGACATGGGCCTTACCGCCGGGCACACGGGGTAGACATTCGACTGCTATTGTGGTAGCTTGTCTACTACATGGACGGCAAGCTCGAACTCCTGCAAGGTACGCTCGATCTCCTCATCCTGCGCACACTGGCCAACGAACCGCAGCACGGGCACGGCATCGGACAACTGATCCGCATGCGGTCGAATGATCTGTTGCGCGTGGAGCACGGAAGCCTTTATCCAGCGCTCCACCGCTTGCAGCGCAATGGATGGGTCGACTCGAAATGGGGCGTGACCGGCAACAACCAACGTGCGAAGTTCTACCGCCTTACCGCCGCGGGCCGCAAGCGGCTCGACGCTGAAGAATCGAAGTGGAACCTGTTTGTCGGCACGATGGCCCGAGTGCTTCGGCCGCAGGAGTGAGCCATGCTGCGACGGATGCGGTGGTGGTGGCGGCGCGCACAGCAGGAGCGTGATCTTCAGGAAGAGTTACAGGCGCATCTGGCCATCGAAGCCAAGCTGCAGCGAGATGCTGGCGCCAGCGCCGGAGAGGCCGAACGCGCGGCGCGGCAGGCGTTCGGCAACCTCACCAGAGTCAAGGAAGAAGTGCGCGACGTATGGCGCATCGCGTGGCTCGAAGATCTCTGCCAGGATCTACGGCACGGCGCACGAGTTCTGCGGCATCATCCGGGCTTCGCAGCCGTCACGACGTTGACGCTCGCGCTGGGCATTGGCGCTGCAACGGCGGTCTTCAGCATTGTGGATGCGGTTCTTCTTCGTCCATTGCCCTATCAGAACCCGGAGCGGCTGGTCGCGATCTGGGGCCGCGGTGTCCACGATCCCAACATTCCAAAAATCTTCCTGGACTACGCAACCTACGAACACTTCCAGCACAAGTCGAAAACTTTGGAAAGCATCTCGGCGGCCACTTGGGCCGGAGGCATGGCGAGCCATATTCTCTCGGGAAATGGCACTACTCCCGCGAAGCCAGTGCTCGCGATTCCTGTCACCTCTTCATTCTTCCAAACCCTCGGCGTCCATGCGAAAATCGGACGCACATTCCTGCCGGAAGACGAACACCTGGGATGCGCGGCCGTGTTATCCCACGGCTTCTGGAACGATACATTCGGTGCGCGCGAGGATCTGGTGGGCGAATCGGTGACGTTGGATGAACGAGCCTGCACCGTAACCGGAGTGATGCCCGAGAGCTTCCACTTCTTTCCGCGGCGAACGCAGGCGTGGCTATTGATGAAGCCCCAGTTCCGCGCGATGGGAACGGGTCTGTTCGCGCGCTTGAAGCCGGGCGTGACGTATGCGCAAGCCCAGGATGAGTTGAGCCGCATCCATCGCGAGAGTGCGCCGGGTGGACTTTGGAGAAACGTAGAACCGGCCGTTCACGATCTGCATGGCGAGTTCACGTTCCTCGCAAGCCGCACGTTGCGATCGACACTGGCGGTCACATCGGCGGCGGTAGCGCTGGTGTTGCTGACCGCCTGCGTCAACTTGGCCAGCCTGCTGATGGCGAGACTCAGCGGGAGACAGCGCGAACTCGCCCTGCGGGCCGCCCTGGGATCGAGCACGTCCCGATTGATCCGCCAGATCCTGGCTGAAACCTTGCTGCTTGCAAGCGCCGGCGCGGCATCAGGCATCGCGCTGGCGTTCGGCTTCGTGCGCTACTTCGAATGGACGAACCCGATTGAGTTGAGTACCGCAGTCACACTGCATCCGCGTGTGATGCTATTCGCCGTGGCCGTTTCTGCTTCGACTGCCGTTCTGTTCGGCTTGCTCCCGGCGATCCGGGCGTCGCGCATGGACGTGATTGAGCGTCTGAAGACCGCGGGACGAGGCGCGCTGCCCACTGCTTCGCACACCGCAACCGTGCGAATCGGTGTTGCCATGCAACTCGCGCTCTCGTTCATTCTGATGATTGTGGCCGCGTTGCTCTTGAGCAGCGTGTTGCGGATGGGAGGCGTGGATCTTGGCTTCAACCCGAACCGCCTGCTGGCGGCGTCGATCCAATTGCCCGAGTCGCGTTACAGCACGGAAGCAAAGCGAGCCGAGTTCTATCAACGGCTGGAGGAGGGCCTGCAAAGCGTTCACGGAGTGGTGCGCGTGACGCTGGCATCGAAGGTCCCACCCGATTCGGGAGGCAACCAGGAACTGCAGATCCTCGACCGGCCCACCGAGGCTGGCTCCGGGCCACATCACGTCGGCGCCGATGCCATTTCACCAGGCTTCTTCGATGTGCTGCGGATACCGTTACGCAGAGGCCGCCTGTTCGATGTCCGCGACCGGCTTCACTCCGAGCCAGTCGCCATCGTGAATCAGGCGCTCGCCGATGAGTACTTCGCTGGAACCGATCCGCTGGGCAAACAGATCAGGCTTGCGGATGGTGCGAGCCGGATGCCCTGGCTCACGATTGTCGGTGTGGTGGGCAACACGAAGCACACCGAACTGATGAACGAGATGCGCTGGGTGGAAACGCCGATGCTGTATCGCCCGGTCACGCAAGAACCTCGCCGATCCATGGAGATCGTCATCGCCGCGGCTGCCGAAGATGGATCGCTGAAGCAGGACGTCGCGAGGTATGTCGCTTCGATCGACGCGAACGTACCGATGCGAGAACTGGAGCCACTCGTGTCGCGAATATCGCGATTGCTGGCCTATGCGCGCTTCCGCGCCGCGGTGCTTGGGGTGTTCGCGCTGAGCACGCTCTTCCTGTCGGCAGTCGGTCTGCATGGACTGTTGTCGCAACTGGTGGCGAGCCGCATGGTAGAGTTTGCGGTTCGCCGCGCGGTGGGCGCGCAGAGTGTGGACATCCTGCGGATGGTGGTTCGACTCAGCAGCACACCCGTGGTCCTGGGCATGACGGCCGGCGTTGTGGGCACATTGATCTCGAACCGTCTGATTGAAGGCTTCTTGTACGGAGTGCGCCCCGCCGAGCCATCCGTTTTGGCAGGCGTGGCGACGGTGCTGCTAGCGGCGGCTGTGCTTGCGATTGCCGTACCGGCGATGAAAGCACTGCGCATCGATCCGATCACCGCGTTGCGCAATGAGTAGCGGCGGCCCGGACCGCGACGGCTGAAACGCAAGCCGCATGGAATGCTCTTGAGCCGGAGAAGCCGGATGCGTCGCGGCGCTGTAGTGCCCGTAGCAGCCTGAAACAAGCGATGGAAATGAAACGGTGATATGCCTAACCTGACCTAACTGTCTGGCGCCGAGGCGGAGTGTGTTTCCGCAGTCGCGGGCTCGGGCCCCCACCAATAAAAACCGGCCCAACTCCGCTCGGCCTTAGTTGCACTTGGATTGCGAAACACAGCCTCGATCTCCTCCGCCATCATCGTGGGGTAGTGTGGCAATGGCGGATCCATCGAGCCAAGTACCCCAAGGGCTTCTTTTCCAACGGCCCACCATCCCTCCGGAATGGCTTCATCCCCCAGAACAGCTTCGAGAGCGCGAACAGCTTTCGGAGCGCCCCCGCAGCTACCGCCAAGCCCGAACACCGACCAGAAACGCACGCGTGGATCCGGGTCGGCCACACCTTGGATGAGGGCATCGGCCGTTGAAGCATTACCAACATGGGCAAGCGATTCCGCGGCTGCCTCGCGGAGTTCCACGGGCGCCGAACGATCCGAGAGACAGTGCGCCAGAGCCTGCAGCGCCTTTGCCCCAGGGCGGTCAGTCCATTCGAGCACCCGCGCCGCACCCCACCGCCGTTCCTGATTCTGATCATGCAGAAGGATGTGCACGAGTGGCTTGATCGCTCGCCTATCCCGAAGACGCTTGATCACCAGTCCCGTGACGTACAACTGTTCAGGGGCTGTCTGTTGCTGAAACAGAAGCAGCAACGATTGAAGGGCAACCCCATCTCGTGAGACCGAGTGGAGTCTCGCCGCTTGTGCCCTTTCCTTCAGAATCCGGGTGGTATCGAGCGCCAGGGCGAGGAGAGCACTCTCAAGCGAGCTGCCCTCACGTTCGAGTCGCTGCACGTAAGCCGCCGCGGATTGCATCCCACGCATCCGGAGTTG
>JAEUQE010000415.1 GCA_016789785.1 Bryobacterales bacterium | reverse complement strand
AACACGCCAGGCTATTCGCAACGCGAAGTGGTGGTGACGAATCCGGCGGGCACGTTCCGGTTTCCGATTCGCACGACCGAAGAACTGGGCCTGCCGCGCGGCATCATTCGCAACGACCGCAACAACTTTGCGCCCCGCTTTGGACTGGCATGGGATCCAACGGGCTCAGGGCGCAGTTCCGTGCGCATGGGATACGGCATCTTCTACTCGCGGCCCATGTACTCCACCCGCCAACAACTCGCGCTGCAGCCGCCGTATTCCAGCCGGTACCAGATCCAGTTTCCAGGTGCGGGCACGCCCGCGAGCCCATTGACGATCGCGAACGCCGGCGCAAATTTCCCAGCGCCTCCGCTGATCAACGTGAGCCAGATTCCGGACATCAACTTTCCATCGGGCTATGTGCAGCAGTGGAACTTCACCTATGAACGTGCGTTGCGGCCGCAGTGGGCATTGAGTTTCTCGTATGTCGGCGCGAAGGGCACGAAGCTGTACAGCAATCGCCTGTTCAACTATCCGCAGCCCGGCGCGCAGGAAGGCGGGATGGTGCCTGCGAATCGTGGAGCCAACGCGAACATCGGGCTGCCGGTGCCGGGGCAAGGCTTTCAGGGCGGTCCGCCGCCTCAACTCTCCGTGCAGGGCCCGGCCTTTCTACGTTTCAATGCCTTGCCGGAAGCCCCGGGCATCTTCTTCGCATTCCTCATGAACACGAGCGGATTCTCGACATATCATGGCGGCACGGTGCGGTTGGAGAAGCGATACTCAAGCGGACTGACGCTGGATGCGAGCTATACCTTCGCGAAGTCGATTGACAACGATTCGCTCGGCATTCCTGTGGCGGACTCTTCGGCGACGGATCAGAATCCGTTCGATAAGAGCCTGGAGAAAGCGCGGTCGTCGTACGACATCCGGCATCGCGGTGTGACGAGCTTCGCTTACGATCTGCCGTGGGGCAAGGGCAAGCGGTGGATGAACGGGCGGGGTCCGCATCAATGGATTCTTGGTGACTGGCAGGCAGGCGGTATCGCGACGTTCGAATCCGGCTTGCCCTTCACAGTGAACTTGAATGGCGACTACTACGCGATCGGATCGTCGCGGCGCGGGCGCACGGATCTTGCGGGCGATCCGAATGCCGGCCCTCGTACCACAAGCCAGTGGTTCAACACGCAGGCATTCGTGCTTCCGCCAGTGGCGGTGACGTCGTTCCCGTTTCTGTTCGTGCCTGGGCCCGACGCGGTGCGCCGCACGCCGGCGCCGATCGGCAACTTCGGGCAGGCAGGCCGCAACATCGTGGATGCGGATGGTGTGGCGCAAGTGAACCTTTCATTGCTGAAGAACTTTCCGATTCGCGAACGGGTGCGCCTGCAGTTCCGCACGGAGATCTTCAATGTGCTGAACCGGCCGGAGTGGGGCTTCCCGAATCGCGAGTTCCTAGTGCCTCCGGCGCAGGTGATTCTGAATCCAAACTGGGACCGGCGCACGCTCAATCCTGACTTCGGGAAGATCGGCAACACACGCGTGGATGCTCGGCAGATTCAGTTCGCGCTGAAGTTGTTATGGTAGTTGCGAGGCGCGGCCTGGTGGCAGCGCAGACAGAGTGTAGATGAGACTACATCCGCGATTGATGATTGCGCTGCTGCTCGGCTGCGCGGCCGACACGGGCGCCCGCATTGACTTCCCCAAGGGCATTCGTCACGGCACGGTGTTTCATGCGCCTCGTTCGAGGGTTGAGAAGCTGAGCCAATGAGAACACTCGTACTGCTGTGGATGCTGTCCATGCCCTCGCTCCTGGCGCAGACGGTTACTCTGTTTGATGGCAGGAACCTGGATGCATGGATCGGCGCGGATGGGAGTCCGCCGAATGAATCATGGGCGGTGGAGGACGGGCTCTTGCGCACGGTGACGGGCCGCAAGAAGAACGTGGATTTGCTGCTGAAGGAGCGGCAGCGCTACTTCGAGTTGATGTTCGAATTCCGGCTCTCGCGCGGGTCGAACTCGGGAGTGAAGTACTTCTCGGATCGCGGTGCTTCGAACTTGAACTATCCGCCCGGTGTGATGACCTTTTTTCTGGCGGGCTTCGAGTTCCAGTTGATCGACAATGACGATCCCGAAGTACGTGATGACGACGCGAAGAAGACAGGCGCGCTGTATGGGTTCTACTCGCCGCGCAGGCATGCGATGCGGCCGTATGGGGAGTGGAATGAAGCGAAGCTGGTGGTGCGGCGCGGGCGTGTCGAGCACTGGATCAACGGAGAGATGGTGCTCGACTTTGATCCGCGCGCGGCTGACATTTCGCGGATCGCGAAGAGGCACCTGAGCGAGGGCAAACTTGCGTACATGACGCTAACTGGCATGCTGGAGGCGTCGCGTCATCGGGGTGAAGAAGGCTTCGTGGGTTTGCAGCATCATGCGAGTCCGGTGTGGTTTCGCAACATCCGGCTGCTTAAGTTGGATTGATCCGGGAGCACATTCCGATTCCAGGCACGAGCACTGTGGCCGTACCGCACATGGAACGAGTTGCGCTCCCGGAGGTTCGTGTTGATTTGGTGCTGATGGCCACGCTTCGCTTCGAGTTGCTGGACGGTGATGGGCCTGAGACATACGGATGCCGGGTTGGATGGCGAGTCCGGACTTGCCGCCGCGGCTCGCGGGAGTATGATCAAGGTGCGATCCGGAGGATCGATGAACCGAAGAAACTTCCTACGAATTTCGGCCGGCGCGAGTGCCGCGGCGTTGAGCCCGGCCGCCGAAGAAACTGGTGCGCAACGGCTGCCACTGACCGCACTGCGAGCCTGGGAATCGCTCCGTTATGGCATGTTCCTCCACTTCGGGATGAGCACCTACGACGGCGATGAACTCTCGGCGGGCGACAAGCCTTCCACGCTATACGACCCGACGCGCCTGGATGTCGATCAGTGGATCAGCGTGGCGCGGGATGCGGGCATGAAGTACGCCGTGCTGACCACGAAACACGTTGCCGGTCATTGCCTGTGGCCGACGCGGTTGAATGACTACCACGTAGGCACGAGCAGCAACAAGACCGACGTGGTGGCCGCGTTTGTGAAGGCCTGCGAGCGGCGAGGGATTCTGCCCGGCTTCTACTACTGCTCGTGGGACAACCATAACCGATTCGGCTCCTTTACGCCGTCCGATGTCAGGGCGATGCGCAGCGCAGGGCAGCCCAAAGGCGCCACCGTCCCGGCTGCCTATGTGACACGGGCTTACGAGGATTTCCAGATCGCGCAGCTTAAGGAGTTGCTCACCGGGTACGGCAAGATCGGCGAAGTGTGGATCGACATCCCGATGGTGCTCGGCCGCGACTACCGCAGGCGGCTCTATCAGCAGATCGCGGAGTGGCAGCCGCAAACGATCATCATGATGAACCATGGAATCGGTGATGGCTCGGAACTGAACACGGCGAATGTGTGGCCTACCGACATCCTCGCGATTGAACGGTTCCTCCCCAATAGCGCCACCGGGCATCAACCCTGGCGCACGGTGGAAGGGAAGCGCCACTACATTCCAGGCGAGGTGTGCGATCCGATCGGCAAGGAGTGGTTCTTTGTGGAGAAGGACCGTCCACGGAGCGATGCGGAGTTGCTCGGGATGTATCTGGTTGGCCGCAGCCGGGGCACGAATCTCCTGCTCAACGTACCGCCGGACCGAGCGGGAGTGATCCCGGAGATGCACGTGTCCGCACTGATGCGGTTGAAGCGGAATCTAGACAAGCTCGGCATGTGGTAGGTCACCGGAATTTCGAAGAGAGGTCTTCGAAGGAGACCACGCGACCTCCGTTGTCACGGGCGAAGGCCGTGGCCTGCTCGCGTGTGGCGAAGGCGAGAATGCTGGGGGCGCAACGATCGAAGTGGGTTTCAAGCGGACGCTTGTCGGCGGATGCCTGTTGTTGTTGATGATGGGTGCAGGCATTGTGGCTGCTGCCTCGCACCAGGTATGCGCCGGTTGGATCGAGCTTGTTGCCGGTGAGATGGTCCGTAAGGCTCAGTACATCCACGGGCTTACTGCGCTGGATGTGTTCGGAGAGCGCGCAAGCCGGGCAGCAGTAGGCTCCTCGGCGCCCGTCAACCACCGCGACGGTGCGCGAGTTGCCGTGGATCGGCCGCTGGCATGCCATACACATGCGGTCATCGCGTGAATGGACGAATCGCCAGGCAGCGTAGGTGATGCCGGCGAGAACGAGGATCGCAAAGAG
>JAEUQE010000414.1 GCA_016789785.1 Bryobacterales bacterium | reverse complement strand
AACTCCTCGTCATCCACCACCAGCACCGCGCCTTTGCCTCGAGACGGCGGCTTGTTCGACTCCACTTTCGGCAGCGACTCCAAGTGCTGCGCCAACGGTAGCGAGATGTGAAAGCGCGTGCCCGGTGGGTGTTCGCAATCGAGATCGAGATTGCCTCCATGCGACTTCACGATGCGCTGCACCACCGTGAGCCCCATCCCGGTGCCTTTGTTCGGCCCTTTTGTGGTGAAGAACGGATCGAAGATGCGATCGCGAATCGCATTTGGGATGCCCATTCCGGTATCAATCACCGACGCTTGCACCAGCCCTTCCGGAGTGGAGGTGTGAAGCGTCAGGCTGCCGCCCTCGGGCATGGCGTCGCGCGCATTCAGCGCAAGATTGAGGAACACCTGGAAGAGCTGGCTCGGATCACCCATCACGTAAGGGTCGGGGGCATCAAAGACGGTCTCGATCCGGATGTTCTTGTCGATGGTGTGACGCAGCAACTCCACGACGTCGGCCAGCACCTGATGCAGATCCACTCGCACGCGCTTTGGATCGCCCTTGCGCGCGAAGCCCAGCAGTTGCCCCGTCAATTGTGAGGCGCGTTCGGCGGCCTTCTCGATCACTTCCACGGCTTCCAATACGTGTGGTGGCGAGGCTGGGTCTTCCTTCAACAGGCTCGCGTAACCAAGGATCGCCGTGAGCAGATTATTGAAGTCGTGCGCGACCCCGCCCGCAAGCGAGCCAATGGCCAGAAGTTTCTGCTGTTGGGCAAGTTGCGCCTCGAGTTCTTCGATGCGCCGGCGCAGATCGGACATGACGCCGCCTAGATGCGAAATCCCGCTTGCTCTGGGGCAGGCAGGCACACGCCATCCGCAAGGCTCAGACCGGGAGCCAACGGGTGACAGCTTCGCTTCAAAGAGCGCCTCCTCGAATGGGCACATTCGGGCGAACCGGCGTCTCCGTCCGATGCGCCCGTCCGCGCAAATCGCGTCTAGAAAAGGTAGAGCGGCATTCCGGGCTCGGGCTCGGATTCGGGCACCGTCACCGCGGCTTCCTTGATCTGCCGCATGAACAGACCCGTATCCGTCAGATAGATCTCCAACTCCGCCGGGCGCGGCAGCGAACCTTGAATCAGTGCCTCCGACAGCGGATCCTCCACGTACTTCTGCAGCGCCCTGCGCAGAGGCCGCGCGCCATAACTGCGATCAGTACACGTCTTCTCGAGAATATACTTCGAGGCATCCGCCGCCAACCGCACGGTGAGCTGTTTTGGCACCAGATTCAAGTTGATCTGGATGACCAGCAGATCCACAATCTGAATCAGGTCTTCATCGCTGAGCGACGTGAACAGAATCACTTCGTCCAGGCGATTCAGAAACTCGGGATTGAAGGCACGCTTCACTTCTCCGAGCACCTGATCCTCCACCTTCGGCGCAATGCCGGAGGCCTGCGGCGCGGCGAAGCCGATTTGCGACTTCTTATCGAGGAACCTCGCGCCGAGATTCGAGGTCATGATGATGATCGTGTTCTTGAAGTCCACCGTGTTGCCCAAACCGTCGGTGAGCTGGCCGTCTTCAAACACCTGCAACAGGATGTTGTAGATGTCGGGATGCGCCTTCTCGATTTCGTCGAGCAGGATCACCGAGTATGGCGAGCGCTTCACACGCTCGGTCAACTGGCCGCCTTCTTCGTAGCCGACATATCCCGGAGGCGAACCAATCAGCTTCGAGACGGAGTGCTTCTCCATGTACTCCGACATGTCGAAACGGATGAGCGATTTCTCGCTGCCGAAAAGGAAGTCGGCAAGTGCGCGAGCCACCTCGGTTTTGCCGACACCCGTCGGCCCGAGGAAAAGGAAGCAACCCGCGGGCCGCTTCGGCGACTTGAGACCCGCACGCGAGCGGCGAATCGCACGGGCCAGCGCGCTGATTGCCTTGTCCTGGCTCACCACGCGCCGGTGCAACTCTTCTTCAATCCGCAGAAGCTTCGATACTTCCTCCTCGCGGATCGCGGTCATCGGAACACCGGTCCAGCGGGCGACCACATCTTCGATGTCGTCCTTGGTCACCACGCCCGTCGAGGTGTCGTCGAGATTATATTTCTCGCGCAACTGCCGCAGGTTCTCGCGCTCCCGCCGTTCTTCATCGGAGTAGAAGCGGGCTTTCTCGAATTCGTGATTCGCAATCGCGTTCTCCATGCGGTGCACGATGAACTTGATGCGCTTCTGAATTTCGCTGACCTCGGAAGGCACGGTGGTCTGGCGAAGCTTGATGCGTGCACCCGCTTCGTCGATGAGATCGATCGCCTTGTCGGGCAGGAAGCGGTCAGGGATGAAGCGGCTTGAGGTGAACACCGCGGATTCGATCGCTTCGTCGGTGTAGGCAACCGCGTGGAACTTCTCGTAGCGTTCCTTGATGCCGAACAGGATCTTGATCGCGTCGCCTTCGTTGGGCGGCGGCACCTTCACCGCCTGGAAGCGGCGCTCCAAGGAACGGTCCTTCTCAATGGACTTGCGGAACTCGCCGGGCGTGGTCGCGCCAATGCACTGAATCTCGCCCCGCGACAGCGCGGGCTTCAGGATGTTGGCCGCGTCGAGCGAGCCCTCGGCCGACCCGGCGCCCACCAGTGTGTGCAACTCGTCGATGAAGATGATCGCGTTCTGATTCTCCATCAGCTCTTTCATGATCGTCTTCAGACGCTCTTCGAATTGGCCACGATACTTGGTGCCCGCGACGATCAGCGAAAGATCCAAAGCGAGAATGCGCTTGTCGGCCAGGAAGCTCGGCACATCCCCATCGGCGATGCGCTGCGCCAGTCCTTCCACGATCGCGGTCTTTCCGACGCCAGGCTCACCGATCAGCACCGGATTGTTCTTGGTGCGGCGGCACAGGATCTGGACCACGCGCTCGACCTCGAAGTCGCGGCCGATCAGCGGATCGAGCGAACCGTCCAAAGCGGCCTGCGTCAGGTCGCGGCTGAACTCCGCCAGCAGTGAACTCTCCTTGGGGCGGTTCGACGACATCTTCTCCGACGAGGAGCGTGCGATTTCTTCGCGCACCTGCGCCAGCCGCAGTCCGCGCTCATGCAGGATCTCCGCGGCCAGACACTTCTCCTCACGGAGCAGGCCGAGCAGCAGATGCTCCGTGCCAATGTGTTTGTGATTCAGACGCTCCGCCTCTTCGGCGCCATAGGCAAGCACACGCTTGCACTCATGGCTGAGGGGGAGGTCCACCGAAGTGGATACCTTCTCGCGGATCGTGGTGTGCGCCTCGATCTGCTTGCGAATGGACTCAATGGCGGCGTGCGACCGCAGGAAGCGGTTGGCGAGCGCCTTGTCCTCCCGCAGCAGGCCAAGCAACAGGTGCTCGGTCTCGATATACGGGCTGCCGAACTGGCTTGCCTCGTAACGCGCGAAGAAGATAACTCTGCGAGCCTTTTCCGTGTAACGCTCAAACATAATTCGATCCGTCTGTCCCTTTTCGAGGAGTCGACTCCAGCGGCGCCGGATTGTCATCCTCCAGCCGCCCTTTATCCATTATCAGAACACGATCGCACCGCCGGGCGAAAGCCAGATTGTGCGTGACAATCACCGAAGTAAGCCTATGTGTATGATGCAGCTCTTCGAGCAAAGAGATCACACTCTCGCCCGTTTTGTGATCCAGATTGCCAGTGGGTTCGTCGGCGAGCAGTACCCGGGGCGCCGTAACCAAGGCCCGGGCAAGGGAGACGCGCTGCTGTTCGCCCCCGGAAAGTTCTCCGGCCCGATGGTGGGAGCGCGCCGCAAGGCCCACTTCCGACAATTTCTCCATAGCGCGGCGGGCTGCCTCGCCGGCTGCCGTGCCTCGAATGAGGAGAGGCATCATGACGTTTTCGATTGCCGTGAACTCGGGCAGCAGTGCATGGCTCTGCCACACGAAGCCGATCTCGCGATTCCGGAATTCGCTCATTTCCGCGTCGCTGAGATTCGAAACCTTGCGGCCGCCGAAAAAGACATCGCCCTCGCTGGGCCTGTCCAGACCGCCGAGTATATGGAGAAGCGACGATTTGCCCGCGCCGGACTCACCGACAATCGCCACGCTCTCACCTTCCGCCACTCCGAGATTCAGATCTCGAAACACGGTGAGTTGGGACTGGCCGGACACATAGGTCTTGGCCAGATTCTCCGTGCGAACTGCAATGGAATGCGAGTCCCCCACTCTCCCTTCAGGCTATCACGGCGATTGAAA
>JAEUQE010000413.1 GCA_016789785.1 Bryobacterales bacterium | reverse complement strand
GCCCCGGACGCCATCACACCGAAGTCGGCGAAGTAGAACTCCGCACGGGTCTCCGAATCGAGAGCGACGATGTCGCCTTTACGGATGCCCAACCGGTGCAGACCAGCCGCGATCTCGCGGGCGATGTCCCGGAACTCATTCCAGCTATAGACGGTGTGTTTCTGCTTCGCATCGCCCATCACGGGTTGATGCAAAGCGGGGGCATCCCCGTAGCGGGACGCGGACTCTTCGAGCAGCGTGAACACGTTGCGCAGACTCATCATGCGTATGGTAACAATCTTCCGTTTCTTTTCAATTTAGCGCTTTGTGAGCCCTTGGCGGGCACGGGTGGAGAGCCAAACGATAGCGAGGAGAATCGCGGCCAGGGCGTTCACGATGCGCGACGGACCCTTTGCAAACACCACCGCACCGTTGAAGAACATGAACGCAAGATAGCCGTGTACCATGCTGTCCAGCCATCGGGCGCGACGCTTGTAGGCAGCGGCATTCCGCCACCACCAGGTGACATCCGCGGACCAGATCAGCGTGAAGAGATAGTTGAACCAAACGCCACCACCCCAGTTGACGCCGAACATGTCCGCGGTCTGCCGGGCGGTATCCTCCACGGCTTTGGTGTGACTCCATACGTGCTTGTACGCGAATGCAGACCACACATGCACGAGATAAAGCAGGCAGCCCGCGGTCCAGAGCAGCCGTGCGGCCTCACGCCGCTGCACACGCAGCGCGATCAGAGCCAGCAAGTAACACATGCAGGCGGCGCGAATGCTCCAAAGAATGATGTCTTGGCCTGGCAAGCGCCCGGTCTCCGTTCGGTCACGTGGCACGCAGGCTTCCTGTGAGCCGCTCTGAAATCGGCCCCAGTTTCTTCGCCACGTTGCCCGCGGCTGGCCACAATCAATTTTCTACTGTTTGAACCATTGGCACTGCCTTCCCCCGGATCCAGCATCCTTCGGTGGAGCCAGCGCCGGGCGGAATCGCGATCATCCTGACGCGTGCGGCCCGGCAGTCTGTAACCAAGGCGGCGTGTCTGCCGGGCGCCAACACAGAAGATCAGAACGCCTCGCTTGTTAGGCTAAAATAGCGCTCAGCCCCTCCACCGCACATGAACTCAGCCAGCGCGTCTTCTCTTTCCACTTCTGCTGCGCGTCGCGGCATCCCGATGGCATGGATCAATCTGGGGCTTGCGGCGCTCGCGATGGTGGGAACGTTGCCGGGACGCACACAGGGGCTGGGATTGATCACGGAGCCGTTGCTCGCGGACACGGGCCTGGATCGCGTCACGTTCGCGGCTGTCAACTTGTGGGCTACTCTCATCGGGTCGCTCTTCTGCCTGCCATGCGGGCGCTGGATTGACCGCATTGGATCGCGCATTGTGATCACGGGAACGGCTCTTGCACTTGCGGCGACCGTGCTCACCATGAGCGCGGCCACGGGGCTTGCCGCACTCGCGATCACGATCACGCTGAGCCGGGGTTTGGGGCAATCGGCGCTTTCGGTGGTGAGTCTGGCGCTGGCGGGAAAGTGGTTTCGCGAGGGCCTGCAATACGCAATGGGAGTATTCTCGCTGCTGGTGGGTATTGGATTTATCGGGGCGTTTCCGGCGGTGGGACAAGCTGTGTTGAGCTTCGGTTGGCGCACGGCGTGGGCCTCGGTGGGATGGGTATTGCTGCTGGTGGTCGCGCCGCTTTTGTGGATGCTGGTGCGCAATGGCGAAGACGTGATGGAGCGTGTGAACGCAAGTGGTGAGGGCGCGGCCGCACGGGACCTGACGTTGAGCGAAGCATTCCGCGGTCCGGCGTTCTGGGTGTTTGCACTTTCAAGCGCGATGTTCGGACTCGTCTATTCGGGGATCTCGCTCTTCAATCAATCGATCCTTGAGCAGCGGGGCTTCGATGCATCCGTCTATCACTCCGTGCTCGTGATCAGTACGATGCTTGGCCTGCTTGCGAACTTCGGCGGTGGATGGCTCGCGGCCCGGTGGTCCATTCAGCGGCTGATGGGAATCGGGATGGCTGCGCTTGCGGTGGCGCTGGCCATGTTGCCACTGGTGAAGAGCTACATGCACGTGATGCTTTACGGCGCGACGATGGGCATTGCCGGCGGTGTGGTGACCGTGGTCTTTTTCTCCGTGTGGGGCCAAGTGTATGGGCAAAGGCATCTGGGAAAGATCCAGGGCGCGGCACAGATGATGACGGTGTTCGCATCCGCGGTGGGACCGTTGTTGCTCGCCAAGACGCTGGAACGCACGGGCTCCTACAACCCGATGTTCCAGGGGCTGGCCGTCGCGGTTGCGATGCTCGGTATGGCGGCGTGGATGGTGCGGTTGCCTTCGCGAGGAGAGGCGGGATGAACCGTATCTGGCGCAGTCCATGGACGTCGCGGGCCGTGTTCGTGCTGTCGATGATTCCGCTCGCGCTGCTGGCGTGGCGCTGGTATCATCGCGCGCTTGGCATCAATGCACTCGAGTACGTGGCGCGATACACGGGGAGTTGGGCGTTGCGTTTTCTGCTGCTCTCACTGGCGATCACGCCGTTGCGCCTGATTCCCGGCCTGGCGCCGCTGATGAAGTTTCGCCGCATGCTGGGGCTCTTCGCGTTCCTCTACGCGAGCGTGCATGCGCTGCACTATTTCGCTATCGACATTCAGTGGAACCGTCAGATCCTGATCGAGGATCTCACGTTCCGGCGGTTCTTCATCGCGGGGATGCTGTCGCTGACGCTCATGGTTCCGCTCGCGCTGACGTCGTTCGATGCGGCGGTGCGATGGATGGGGGGCGCACGCTGGCGCATGTTGCACAGGTTGGTGTACATCAGTGGGATCGCCGCATGCGTGCACTACCTGTGGCAAGGCAAGGCCGCGACACAGACGCCGCTGATCTATGCCGCGATTCTAGCTGTGCTGCTGCTCACGCGTGTGGTTGTGGCGATTCGCAAGCGCCGGTAGAGGATCACGAGTCTACTCCAACAGCACGGCGGCCGACGTCGCGATGCTTTCAATCTCCACACCCGTGCCTTCTGGTGCATCGTAGACGGTCAACTTCACGGGCTTGCGTCCGGGCGCGTAGAGGGTCGCGCTCTTGTACTTGCCTTGCACGAAGGCGGTGATCGCTTCCACCGGATAATCCGTGTAGTTCACCAGATTCAAGAGCGCTCGCTTGCCGCCGGTGCTGAACTGCAAGTACGACAACGTCCCGCTGACGTTGAACAATCGCGCCGCGAAGTTCTTGCGGTTCACGGCACTGTGCAGTTCGGGCCAGATGGCTTCGATCGCCTTGTAGTGTTCGCGGTCAAACGTGATCTTCGCGCCTTCCGGCACGGGCATCTTCCAACCCTTGGGGCCTGTCACCACCTTGCCCCCGGATTGAGCAAAGCGTTCGATCAGTGTCTGCTGCGCCGCGGTGTATGCTTGCGGATTCACGACGATCGCGACCTTGGCATCATCCAGTGAGGCTCTCTGCAAGGCTCGCGACGGCATCGCCCGGACTGGCGTGTTCAGGACGGCGAGCATGTCCATCAGACTGCCGGTGACCAGTGCTCCACTCTCCACATCCTGCAACAAGGCAAGCTGGCTCCACACCGGCCAATCGCGCCACTCCTTGTGATCTTCGTAGAAGCGCAGTTGCTCATTGATGCGAGCCCAGTCTGCCAGCGTGCGCCGGTCCCCTTCCAACAGCATTGAAAGAAAGCGCGCATCGAAGGTGATCACCCAGCGCGCGCCCACTGCCGCCGCATCGGCGATCGCCCGAAGGTAGTCGAGACCAGTGATTTCGCGGCCTTCGGGAGGAGTGTTGGCGATCCACACCGGCGACTTCGTTGCGGATCGGAGGAAACGCAGAACTCCCGTGTTCGTGTGGATCCAAGCACCGCCGGTGGGGTGCGACCTGTCGTCGCCGTGGGCGATCTCGATGCCCGGCCAGACACCTTGCCGCGTGCCTACGATCGCTGCGTCGAGTCCAATGGCGCGGCGCTCGCCCAGAACAATCACGGGCTTCGATGTTTTGGGCCGCATCGCGGGATCCGCGACCACATAGGCGTCGAACGAGGGGTCCAAGAGGGCGCCCGGTAGAAGTTCCTGGAGCAGGCTGATCTTGCGGCGAGCCGCTTCGGCCCGGAACGAAGCAGTGGCATCGGCCACGAGAAGGCAATTGACAGGCGATCCATCCAACAACCGCAGACTCGCGGCGTCGCGAAGGGGCCACCGGGCCGGCACGCAGTCACT
>JAEUQE010000412.1 GCA_016789785.1 Bryobacterales bacterium | reverse complement strand
TGCGGCGGCATGGGGATTCACGAGCCGCTAGGCAGACGTGAGATGGCAAGGAGTTCTTCCAGGCGCTGGTATCCCGCTGCCATCCCATGCTCCATCCCGGAGCGTCGTGCGGTATCGCGGGCTTCCATGGACTCATAGAGAACGGTGATCGTGGTGCGTGTGATCTCTCCGTTCTCGACGAAGACTGTTGTGTTCAAGCCTTCACCGGGATACCAGGCTTCATCGAACTTCTCGGTCACAACCAGACGGCTCGGGGAAGAGACTTCCAGGAACACGCCGCCCATTCCCATGTCCTTGACACCATCTTTCCGCCAAACGTAGCGATACTTGCCACCGGCGCGGAGGTCGATTTCACAGATGGGCATGGTCCAACCTTCCGGGCCCAGCAGCCAGCGCCGTACGAGTTCGGGTTTGGTGAATGCGTCGAACACCAACTGACGCGGAGCATGGAAGTCACGGGTGATTTCGATCTCGCGATCACTCGGCGTGGTTACTTGAAAACTTTCGGGATAGAACACGTCCCCTCATCCTTTCCTGCGCACAGAGCGCTTTGGCGGTTTCGTGGTGGATTGCATCTCCGCCAGCAAGCCGTCCAAGCGAGCGAAGGATGCTTCCCAGAATTGGCGGTAGCCCTCCAGCCACTTGCTGGCTTCCGCCAACGGTTTGGCCTCCAACCGGCTGAGACGGCGCTGGGCATCACGTCCGCGTGAGATCAGCCCGGCGCGTTCGAGCACCTTCAGATGCTTGGAGATCGCGGGCTGTGTCATCGCGAATGGGGCGGCAAGTTCGGTGACGGGCGCCTCACCGGATGCGAGGCGGGCGAGGATGGCGCGGCGGGTTGGATCGGCCAGGGCGGCGAAGGTGGCATTGAGTCTGGTCTCGGCAACTCGATAACCACTCGGTTTCATAACCTAATGGTAATCGATGGAGACCCGAACGTCAAGAGCATTCGGCGTGAGGGTGAGCGACGCTGGGGTCTACGCGGATGCTACGATTCCCTGCATGCTCGCCTTGCTCGCGTTCGGAGCATGTCTGCCCTGCCACGCGGCGGTAGTGGAGTCCTATGCGAGGACAGGGATGGGCCGATCCTTCCAGAGTCTCAACAGGGCCAACGCGGTCGAGGATTTCACCCAAACAAACTCCGTCTTGCACGCAGCATCCCAGAGCCGTTTCACCATGTTGGAGAGAGACGGCCGTTTCTATATGCGCCGCGATCATGCCACGGCGGGAAGCGCGGAGAAAGAGATGCACTACGTGCTTGGTTCGGGCAACCACGCGCGCAGCTATGTGCATCGCACACCCGAAGGCCGGCTTCTGGCGCTGCCGGTGTCGTGGTACCGGGGCCCGCAGGGTGGCTACTGGCAGATGGCTCCGGGCTTTGACCGTGCCGATCATCCACACTTTCGCCGCCGGATCGGATACGACTGCTTCTTCTGCCACAACGGCTATCCGAAGCTGCCAGCAAATGCGGATCCCGCGGACCCCGTCTACCTCACTCCACTGCCGGAAGGAATTGATTGCTCCCGTTGCCATGGGTCCGCGGCCGAGCACCTACGCAAGCCAGTGCGCGGCAACATCCTGAATCCGCGCAAGCTGCCTGCCGCGAGGCAACTGGAAGTCTGCATGCAGTGCCACCTGGAGACCACGTCGCAGCCGCTGCCATTTGCCGTCCGGCGCTTCGGGCGCGAGTTCTTTTCGTATGACCCGACCGAGCCGCTGGGGTCCTATATGGTGCACTTCGATCATGAAGACCGCCCTCCGTGGAACGAGAAGTTCGAAGTGGTGAGCGCGCCTTACCGGATGATGCAATCGCCCTGCTATCAGAAGAGCGGCGGGCGAATGACGTGCACCACCTGCCACAATCCTCATGAGCGCCCGTCGCAGAACGATGCAGCGTGCCGGTCCTGTCACGGACCCGAGCAAGCCAGCCGCGCGCATGCCAATCGCGTGGAAGCCAAACAGAACTGCATCCCGTGCCATATGTCGCGGCGGGCGCCCGAGGATGCGCCGCTCACAACGTTCACGGACCATCGAATCAGCCGCCGGCCGGATACCAGACCAGGGCCAGTGCTTGGCGCCTATACAGGCAGCGTGCGGATCTTCTGGCCGCCAAAGGAGGATCTGCGAACGTACCGCGAAATCGCGAATGCATGGGATTTCAGGAACCCTCTGCCAGAACATCCTGAGGCGATTTTGTTTGTTGCGGACAAGACGGAAAAGCCGGAGTTCTACCAGGCGGTGATCCAGGCTGATCCTCGCTTACTTGGCGGATGGCGAGGGCTGGCGCGGTCGCGGTTCCCCGATCTCTCACCAATCCGGTCGGCACTTTCACGGTTTCCCGCGGATCCGTTCCTGCTGACATTGCAAGGCGAAGCATTGCGTCTGGCTGGGCGGCTGTCCGATGCGGAACGCGCGAGCCGAGCAGCGATTGCGGCGGATCCGGATCAACCGGAGCCCTATGTGAATCTCGGGGTGCTGATGGCACAGCAGGGACGGCTGGCCGAAGCGATCGCGCTGTTCCGGGCGAGCCTCGCAATTGATCCGAACAACAAGGCCGCGGAGGGGAATCTTCGGCTGGCTTTGCGGTCGCGCCAGGAGTGACCCGCTTCTGAGCGCCTCGCTACCTTGCCGGAAGCAGTTCGAGAATCGCAGAGCGGCGACGCCGCAGTTCCCGATCAACACGAGCCCTCATGAATCTCGGGATGCCGATGACGCAGCAGACCAGGTGACGGAAGTGCTCTGGTGTGGCACGCTCTTGAGCGCCTCGCTACCTTGCCGGAAGCAGTTCGAGATTTCGCCGCGCGGCGGAATGCTTCGGATCGGCGGCTAGTGCCGATTCGAACTTCTTACGGGCTTCCGCCTGCTTTCCTTGACGTGCGAGTGCTGTGCCCCAGTTGTTCCACGCATCGGCATTGCGCGGGTCAAGACGCAGTGCTTCGGAGTAGTGTGTTTCCGCTTCGTCGAACGATCCGCGCCGCGCCAGCAGCAACCCCAGGTCGTAGTGCGCCGCCGCAAGAGCCGGATCGTGCTTGACCGCTTCACGCAGTTCGGCGATCGCTTCGGGCTCGCGTTGCAGCCGCGCCAGTACGCCGGCACGGCCATAGCGAGCGACGGCGAGATCGGGCTGACGTTCAATGGCAGAGCGGTAGTGCTGTTCGGCTTCAGCCAACTTGCCCGCTGACTGCAACAACCTCGCGAGGCTATTGTGCGCCTGCGCCATTCCGGGCCTGAGAGCGAGCGCCTTTCGCATCGCGGCTTCCGCCTGCGCCGCATCACCAGCCGCGGCACGCACCACACCAAGGCCCAGCCACGCCGGCGCGAAGCGTTTGTCGATGGCAAGTGCCGACTCATAGGCATGCTCCGCCTCCGCGAACTTGCCTTGCTGGAGCAGCGCTTCCGCCAATCCCGTCTGCCAGATTCGCAGCGGCATCTTGGCGGTCAGTTTGCGGTACGATTCTTCCGCGCCGCGGGGATTGGCTGTTGCGGCCTCCAACTCCGCCAGACGTTCCACGGCGATGAAATCCTCCGGCCATTCGAGAGTACGCTGGCGCCAAACGTCGCGAGCTTTCTGCCAGTTGGCTTCCGAGGAAGCATCACCGATGGCCGCAAGATGAGCCGCAAGGAACGGCGGACGGCTCACCAGTGCTTTCATGTCACGATACAGGCGGTGTTCGTCCCAACCGCTCACCTCGATCGAAGGCGGCGGCGCATCGGGATGGATTTTCCGGGCCACCAACAACGCGAGCTTGGCGTTGCCTTCCGGCCGCAGATGGACGTGCTCCCAGAAGTAGCGGCGGGTGGGCTCGATCGCCTGCTCAGCGTCCACCAACTCAGTGGAGGTTTGGGCGGCCACTTCGCGGATGATCGCGTTGATGCGCGAGTCAGCACGGAAACGCAGTTGATCCAAATCCCGGGCGCGCGCGAAGTCGCCGGCTGCATAGGCACGCGAAGCCGCGCCATCCGGCGATGAGAACGGCGGGAAGTCACGAAGGTTGACCGCGACCGTGGAGAGGATCACACGCCCGCCGGACTTCTGCGCGGTTCGTACAATGTTCAGAGCGTTCTCCCGGAAGTTCGCGTACACAAGATTCAGACGCGGGTCGCCGTCGGGCACCGTGAGATCCTTGAAGAACTCAAGGCCACGCCATTCGCCGTCACTGATGTTCTTCGGCGCCAGCCAATCGGAGAAAGCCTGTGCGGCGTGCCATTGCTTCAGCCAGAGTTGCGTGCGGATGA
>JAEUQE010000411.1 GCA_016789785.1 Bryobacterales bacterium | reverse complement strand
CGGACTGTTCGGCGATTTCACCGCCGTCAGGTTCCCTCCATTGGGCCACTGCGTCGGGTCCTGCGCACCCATGATCAACGACACCAGATACACCGCAAACCACCCCCGCTGCACCTTCGTTCCTTCGCAGAATCGCGGCCGCGGCGTGCTCTCCTGGGTCGGCGCGCATCCCGGCGGAACCGCTCTCGCTCCCAGCAGCCGGTAGGCCCGCTGAATGTAGGGGAAAAACAGATTCGTGCTGTCGATGTCCGCAAAGTGCGCCGTGCAATGGTAGTCCCCCAGAGTGTCGCTGTTCTGGCACACCAGAGGACGCGGCGTCCCCCCAATCACGTCGTTGTCCCGCCACTGCCGCCCCAGCACCGCCAGTTTCGCGATCTGCCCGTAAGTCAGGTCCGCGCCGTCACAGAAGTTGTTGTTCGCGTCGCAGCCATGGGACAGCCCTAGCTCCTTCAGCTTCTTGATGTACTGGAACTGCGGATGCGCCGGCAGAATGTCCGTGAATCCACCGTCCTCCGTGTAAGTGAATCCTTCCGGCAATACGGTACATGCCGATTGGCAGCCCACACTGATGAACCGAGTCAACAGCAGCTCAGTGTGCGGATAGTACGGCGCTCTACTAAGAATTTCGAGACCTCATGGTTCGTACCTCGCTACTTGACTTCGAACTGGGTCTCGAGGAGTTTGTCCGGCCCAACAACACCCCTCTGGATGGTCGCTCGATAAGCCGTACGTACCTCCTCCAGTACATTCCGCGGTAACTTTGCGGCGAACGAAGAATCGGTACTGGCAAACCGCCGTATCGCCTCGATCGCGAGAGAAGCAGTCTGCGGATTCTGGTGATAACTGAGCGCGGCGAATTTAGAGACCAAACTGGCACGCCCGGAAGGCGGGAGTCCGTTGTACTTCAGGATCAACCAGAAGACAACCGAATCCAGAGCCCGCTGCGGGACGCTTGGGCTCGTGAGCATCTGGAACAGAAGCATTGTGCTTCGTTCACGATCACCCTGCGGCCTTCCCCGGGTCAGGTGGACGAAGAGGTACCCAGCGAGCGCCGGATCTGGTCGCCTGGAGAGACTGGCACAGCTTTCGATCAGCAGTTCTGGGGATTCGGATAGCCGCCGCGAGACGTCAACTAAGTCACGTATGGTCTTTCCCTCCTGGTCGGACGAAGTCACAAGAACCGGCACACCGGATCGAACCCCCCAGCCGTTCTCGGTCCCCACCGCGACCGTCACGATCCCGCCCCTCCTAGGTTCCAGATATTGCCAAGCAGCAGCAGCCGAGCCTCCGCCGTCACCACCAGACTGTCCCTGATGATCCTCGTAGGGAACCCTAACCAACTCATCGCCACCCGTACCCTTAAGAACCCACTCACTCACCCGCACCGCAACGGAATCACCGCGCGTCGACGGTTCGTCAATGATGGTTCCAAGAAAAATCTGGCAGCGAGCAACAATGCAATTCCCAATCTTGGAGCCAAGTTCGAATCCTCTCTCTAGCGACGCAATGTTCGCCGAATTCGGAGCCTGTGCCGCCCAAGAATCGGCCCGAGTTGCGAACACCAGTAACGCTAAGCAACTAATCGTTCTGAACTTCATTTTATAGACCTCTCTAATGCTCTGTTGGCGTTCTAAGGGGTGTAAACTTTTGTATTCTGCCTGGCGAATGACCTCCCTCTTACCTGAACTGGTTCGGTAGGTAACTGAAGGCTGTTACTGCCCGTGATACTCGAACCCGTATCGGCCCATTCCGAATCATTCTCACCTACCACAGACACGGCCCAGTCCGCCTGTTGTAATGCTAAGTACGTTGCCGGAAAAGTAGCGGAAAACGCGACGACGAATTCACGAAAGACGTTACCACCTGTTGTCGTTCCCCATGGGTTACCAGTTGACGGGTGGAACTGATTCCAGATGAATCGCGGGGCGTCTCCGCTGACGACCCCTGCCATCAGTCCACCCGTCGCTGGCGCGGGAGGTAGCACTTCCGGCGGTGCATTCTGGGAATTCGTGCGAAACGCGGTGTCACCACCCGAGGGTTCGTTGTTGACTGTGACTCGTTGCGTATCCACCATGGGGAGCGGGCCTCCGGGCGACTCTCTGCCGATCCCGGCTGTTGTGCCTGGATAGTTGATCACGAACGTATCGCCTGCCAGATTGCCCACATTGCCAAGTTTGATCGAATCGGTGCCTACTTGTCGGTTCGGCCCGCCACCTTCAAGGAGGTACGCAGCGAACAGTGTCATTGGAGCATCGGTGATTGATGTTATTGCTGACGCAGGTCCAGAGGGCCTAAGGGTATTTCGAACTCTAAATATGGAGCCAGGCTGCATTGTTGCCCGAACGATCGCGATCCTCAAGACCCTTAGTTGCTCCGTCTCGTCGAAACGGCCGTTGGCGTTTCGGTCGACGTAACCAACGACCCGGAAGTTGCCAGGAATGCCTGGCTCAAGAGATATCTGTGCACCAGTTGCGGCGCTCAGTTGTGGTACGCCGCTGGCCACAGTGTCAGTTGGGTCTCTATCGATGCTCCAACGAAGCTGGTTGGCGGCGCCGCTTGGTCTGACGTTAATCGCCCTAACGGTGACGGTTGACGAGTTTTGAAGCACGGTCAATAAATCTGGGCTGTTGCGATCTGCAAACGTGGACACCATGTTGGCAATACCAATCGGTGCAACCTGAGGGATTGTGTTGTCCACTGCATTTGGGGTTGGCACTTGGGAAACATCAAATCGATCGATTCTGACATCCAAGCTGATCGTCCCTTTCTGGTTGCTCGTTCCCTGCGAACTGCGTGGGCCACCGCCCTGGAACGAACTGCCAGTTGGCCCGGTGGTCGCGGTCAGTTGTACCAGGTAGTCACCCAATGCGTCAGGACGCGGAGTCAGCCGGGCGATGATCTGATCCGGATTCCAATACGTAACGGGATCGATGGTCCGATCGACAACGATGTCGAAATCTGGCGTGCAGGGAAACACCTTGCACACGGCCAAGTTGCCGCCAGTGCCGAAGTTGCGGCCGGCTATTACAACATAAAAGGAACCATTCGGTTCGTCGGGATATTGGGTAACACTGTCAATGATGGGAGTCGAGTCGTACACGTAAACGGCTTGTTGAACTGTAAGTGGCACATTGACGCCGGGAATCCCACACTTACTTCCGACCCAGGTAAACATCAGGGCCCGCCAGCCGGGCGCAGCGTTTGGCGTCGCCCGAAACGACGCGTCAAATGTGTTCCTGCGAAACGGCGGCGGGTTGGCGCTTGGTGTTCGTACGAACTTAGCGGTAACATTGTCACCCGATACCGCTAGGCTGCTCCCATCAATACAGCCCGCGTCCGGTATGCCAGAAGCGCTGGAGATCACGTAGGCCCAATCTGGTGAGTCGGCGTTGTCATTGTAAACGTAGTACTCACTCGGCGAGGGCTGTGTTTGCTGGGTGGCTTGCGGTTCTATGTTGGCCCCCGAAGTCAATGAGTAACTCGTATCCCTGTATTGCCACACTCCTGCAATCAGTGTCCCCAGCCGGGCATGTACCCGGTTGGATTGGTTGCTAGCAGGCACATTCGCGTTGGCCGTTCGCACCATACCAGTGTTTACCGAGAGATATTCGGACGCTCCGGGCGTGGATCCGATCGCCAGGCTGTATTGCGTCCCTCCAGATCCCGAGTCCCAAACAAATGAGACCGAGCCTCCGGAAATCACCGTGCCTTGCACGGGGCTGGTCATCGTCGCGGGCGATGGCGGAGCGAGGACAAACAAAACACTTGCGGTTCGGGCGGTGGAGCCTGAAGTCGCGGTGATAGTCAATGGAAACGAACCCGCGGGTGAGCCAGACGATGTGGTCACTGTCAAGACGCTGAATCCTGAACCTGTCAGAGTTTGCGGACTAAACAAAGCACTCCCGCCGACAGGGAGACCTGCGACGGACAAACTGACGGTCGACCCGGAGGGCGCATTCACGGTAACGCTATACTGGCTCGAACTCCCCAACCCGGCGGTTTGTGTAGACGGAGTCGCCGTAACGAGAATCGATGGCGAAGTTGGCGGAGTAAAACCGGCGGTGACAAACTTGGGGCTGTTCATCGCCAGAAATTGCGGGTTGGAAACGCCAGCAAGACTGCCGCCAAAACCGAGAAAGCTTGTTCCGTTTGGAACCGCCGTCACCTGCACTGCCATCCCCGCCGGATAGTACCCATCCACCGAGTAAGGCGTCACCTGCACGCTCCCGCTCCCCGTCACCGCCGTCGTCAGC
>JAEUQE010000410.1 GCA_016789785.1 Bryobacterales bacterium | reverse complement strand
GATGATCAGCCTTGCCAGAAGCACTGGCGCGAGTGCGAATTTTTCCGGCTCGGGAGGCGCCATCACCGGCATCTATGCGGACGAGGAGATGTTTCAGCGTTTGGTTGCGGTCATGAAGCCGCACCAGATCGCGGTCATCAAACCGATCGTCCTTCCGAAGAGCTGAAATCGCCGCATCGTGGGCGAACCCAGTGTACTCCCGGTGCCCATCTAGGGCCTTTGTCCGATCCCCCACGCCTGCGGCTGCCGTCATAATCGCGATGTGATCTACCGACGACGCCGCAAAGGGGCCGCCGCAGGAGGCTTCTACCGATTTGAATCCCTGCACAACCGTACCAACATGTATGGCTCCGGATACGGAGACTTCATCCGACTTCGCGATGAGTTTGGCAACGTCTGGAGAGGCGAAGCCGAACGTCAGGGCGACGACACAATTCGTTATCGCTTCCGCGACTCCGCGGGCAAGACCATTTCCGGCATCTCTGACTCGTTCGGTGTCGTGCTGCGCGACGAGCACGGCAACACCTGGCGCGGTTTCGTAGACTAGGCCCTGCCCGCCGCGGGTAGATCACGGACCTCGATCTGCGCCATCAAGGACGCGCCAGATAGCGCTCATAGAGCCGCGTGTGCTTGCTCTCTAAATCGACTTCCCGGCCCCTGATAAACATCATCTTGACCTGAGTTTTCACCTCCAGCGGGTCGCCGTCGGTAACGATCAGGTTGGCCCACTTCCCCTTTTCCACGGAACCCATCATGGATTCAACTCCCCAGATTTGGGCGGGATACAAAGTGACAGACTTCAGTGCTTCGTCGTAGGGTAAGCCGAAGCCAACCGCCGACGCTGCCTGATAGGGAAGATTCCGCGAGAACTGATTGCCAAAGCTGCCAAAGGCAAACTTCACGCCAGCCTCGTGTAGTTCCGCGGGCAGGGCGTAAGCCTCGTCATAGGGATCATCTTCGGAAAGTGGCAATTCCTGGGTGGGCCCGAGAATCACCGGGATGTTCTTCGCCTTCAGGTCGGCCAGGGTTTGCCCCGGCTTGCGCACGCCGGCCAGAACGATGCGCAGTTTTTCTTTCTCCGCCCAAGCGACGGCTTCCCGAATGGTTCGCTCTCGGGTTGCCTGGATCATCACCGGAACCTTGCCCTCAATGACAGGCAGCATCGCTTCAAACGCCAGATTCGTGCGGAACCCAGGCCCTCCCGCGGCCTTTGCTTTCTGGTAGCCGCGAACCTGCTCGAAATAGCTTTGAAGCTGCTTCACCCGGTTCTCGTAGGTGCGGCGGGTTTCGGCAAAGGGGGGTGGAGCCTCACTGAAGAATGAGAAGCGCCCCGCACCCAAAGTGGGGAAGTTCAAAACCATTGCCGCGTCACGGCGGACCGTCATCTCTTCCCAGGTCCATCCATCCAGAAGCATCAGGGACGCCTGTCCGCTGATGACTCCACCTTCGGGAAGAGCCATTGCGGCGACGATGCCGTTGGCGCGAATCACGGGGATATGCTCGCTGGCTGGATTCACGGCGACGGCGGTTCGCAACTGCGGCTTGAAGTCACCAAGTTCCGCGGTGTCGCTGGTTTCGCGCACCGAACTGATCTCAGAGAGCCCGACTTCGGTGGCGGAATCGATCATTCCGGGATAAACGTGCAATCCCTTGCCGTCGATCACACGAGTGCCCTTCGGGGCGGCGAGTTTGACGCCGATTTCCGAGATCTTTCCGTCCACCACCAGCAGCATCGCGCCTTCGACCTTGGCGGAGCTTACGGGATGCACCGTCACGCCGCGAATCAGAAACGTATCGCTGGCCGCGGCCATGAGGGACGCCGCCATCCATGCCAGCCCGATTGCGATTCTCATGCGGGCCTCCGCGATCCGCCCTGCTTCTTCTGCTGGGGCTGTTGTTGCTTTTCCTTTTCCATGAGCGATTTCTTCTTCAGGAGGAACTTCTCGCGTTCGCTCAGATCCTTGTCTCGTTCGAAGTAGAGTTCACCGTCGATCCATACTCGAGTCACCTTTGCGAAACTCGACAGCGGATGCTTGTCGAAGAGCGTAAGATCGGCGTCCTTGCCGGCCTCGATCGACCCGACCCGATGGTCAACGGCAAGTTGCTTCGCGGGATTGATGGTGATCATGGACAGTGCTTCTGTTTCCGTGAGACCGCCGTACTTGATGGCCTTCGCGGCCTCGGTGTTCAAACGGCGCATCAACTCCGCGGAATCTGAGTTGAGGGAGACGAGTACGCCCTTCTTCGCCATGATGGCGGCGTTGTAGGGGATTGCGTCGAACGCCTCCACTTTGTAACTCCACCAGTCGCTGAACGTGGATGCGCCGGCCCCATGTTGAGCGATCTCCTTGGCGACCTTATAGCCTTCCAGCACATGCTGCAGCGTCCTGATCCGGAAGCCGAACTCCTCGGCGACGCGAAGCAGCATCAGGATCTCGTCAGCGCGATAGCAATGCGCGTGCACGAAACGCTTGCCTTCCAGCACTTCGACAATCGGCTCGAGTTTCAGGTCGCGGCGAGGCGGGATCACTTTTTCGCCACGCGCTTTCTTTGCTTCGTAGTCCTTCCATTCCTGCTGGTAGATTCTCGCGTCGAGGAAGGCCTGGCGAATCACGTCCTCCACTCCCATGCGAGTGCCCGGATAGCGGAGATTCTGCGCGGCGCCAATGCCACCGCGGCCCGTGGTGGCCATGCCCTGGCGCTTGGGGTTCTCGCCGAGTGCGAACTTGATGCCTGGCGTGGAGCCTTCGAACACGAGGCCTTGTGCGTTCTTTCCCCAGCGCGTCTTGATGACTTCGCATTTTCCGCCGATGGAGTTGGCGCTGCCGTGGAGAATGTTCGCGGTCGTAACGCCGCCGGCAAGTGCCCGGTAGATGGCGATGCTGGTGGGATCGAGCACGTCGCCGATACCGACCATGGAGGACACACTCACTCCGCCTTCGTTGATCGAGTCCGCCGCAATGTGCGAATGGCAGTCAATGATGCCGGGCATCAGATACTGGCCGGAGGCATCAATCACCTGCGCACCGGGAGGGATCAGCACTTTCTCGCCGGCTTCGACGATCTTGCCATCTTGCACGATAACGGAGCCCTTGAAAGTGCCCTTGGTGATCGTGAGCACCGTGGCGTTCTGGATGACCACGGGAGGAGCGGCCGCCAACGACGCCGCAATCAGAATGGGATAGAGCAACGCTTTCATCGGGTGGTCTCCTGCCGGGTGGTGTCCTGTCCTTGCGCGGGTGTTTCTGGCGCGGGCTCAAACTTTCTGCCGTCCACAAAGACGTACTTGATCTCCGTGCGGTCCTGGAATAGATCGCCTTTGGTGACGACCAGATTTGCGATCTTCCCCTTGTCGATACTGCCCAGCCGGTCGGCGACACCGAAGATCTCGGCCACCGACAGTGTCATGGCACGTACCGCGGCATCGGAGGAAAGGCCGGCATCCATCGCCTTCTTTACGGACTTGGCGATGTCGGCCGGGCGTTCAATCCCACCCGAGTAGAAAGCAAACTTCACTCCGGCTTTCGCGAGAGCCGCGGGCGATGCGGGAGCCTGATCCCGAAACTCAAGCACCCGGTAGGATTCTTCCAATTCGGGATCTCCGTCGCGAGCCTTCTCCGGCCACTTCAGGTTCACCAGCACTGGAACAGCGGCGGCTTTCAACAAGTCCGCCGAACGGAAGCCTTCCTGCGCACCGTAGAGAACCGCACGCAACTTCAGTTCGCTCGCGAAGCGGATCATGCGGTCGAGTTCTTTGTGCGTGTTCGCGGGCATCAACACACGAGGCGATGCGAGCACGCCTTCCAAGGTTTTGTCATACTCGGGGCGCTGATTCCCGAGCGGATTCGCGGAGTAGAATTGCTTCGCGGCTTTGTAGTGGTCCGCATCCAGGTAGATCTGCCGGATATAGGCGATCACACCCATGAGCGACGATGGGAATCCGCTGCCAAATGAGCCGCTCCGCAAGGTGAGAAACTGGCCAACCGGAGATTCGACCACCATCGCGCCGGCTTTGTTGCCCGCGAGATTGATCACTGCGCCCTGTCCGGAGAAGATTTCGCGGCTCGGGAAGACCACGGCGCCCGTGAATCCGGCCGCTCGCGCGGATTCGATTCGGCGATCGGATGGCTGCAACAGGTCCGCGGCAAGCACATAGCTGGTATTCGATGGACGATCTTCGGGGCCACGCGCCACGGGAGCGGGAGTTGGCTGGGCGCTGGACGGCGGGCCTCCTCCCTGTCCTCTGCCACCGGCCGGCGGCGC
>JAEUQE010000040.1 GCA_016789785.1 Bryobacterales bacterium | reverse complement strand
ATTGATTCCATCGCCAGTAAGATCACGCCGCGCACTCGCGTGATCGTCGTGACGCACGTGACCAATACCACCGGCAACAGGTATCCCGTGGAAGAGATCGCACAGTTGGCGCGGAAGCAGGGGGCGTGGTTTCACGTGGATGGCGCGCAGACTTTCGGCGCGCTGGATGTGAATCTGCACAAGATCGGCTGCGACTCCTATGCCGGGAGCGCCCATAAGTGGCTAATGGGCCCGCTGGAGAACGGCGTGCTCTACGTGCGTAAGGAGAAGATCGACCGGGTGTGGCCGCTGATCGTCACGGCGGGATGGGAGAAGGAGCCTGTGGACGCGCGCAGGCTGGAGGTATTTGGACAGCGCGACAATCCCCGCATCGTTGCGTTTGAGGCAGCCGTCGACTTCATTCAGCTCATCGGCATGCAGAACGTGGAAGCACGGCTTCGAGTGCTAATGACGCACCTCAAGGAGAGACTCGCCGCGAATCCCGCCGTCCAGTTGCGCACCGGCATGGATTGGGCCGTAAGCGGGGGTGTGGTGAAGTTTGTATTGAAGGGCGAAGACACGCACCATCTGTACGACGCGCTCTACCAGAAGCATCGGATCGCCTCGGCTCACACCGCGTCCGGAGAGACCGAGGGAATTCGATACTCGCCGCACATGTACAACACGCTGGAAGATATGGATTATGCGGCGGACGCGTTGAAACAAGTTGCGCGAGCTTGAGGCCGCCGTTAACTTTCGCGAGTAGCAGCTTTGGCGGAATGCGACTTGGAGCCGTCGATGGAGTGCAGCGCCTCGACTGCGCGCGGCAGCGCGGAAGTGTCCCTCTCGCGAAGCGCATCAATCACCCGTTCGTAGTGACCATTCTGCGGGGGCCGGTAGCGGCGAAAGACGAACAGCGGCATGGTCAACTGATCGAGTGTCCGCACCAGTGCCGAGTTTCCGGCCAGCCGCCAGAAACGGCAGTGCAACTCCCGGTCCACACAGTGGGAGAAGCTTCGGGCCTTGCGTCCGGTCACTTGCGAGGCAAGGGCCTCAATCCGGGCGATCTCCTCATCCGATACGTGCTTTACTCCCTCCACAAGCGCCAACTGCTCCAGATGGCACCAGACCCGAATCCGTTCCAGAGCGTCTGCTCGCGTAATCACCGCCACGGTAGTGCCTCGATTGGGCGCGCGAATTACGAGGCCGTTGTGTTCCAGTTGCGCCAGCGCTTCCCGGATGGTTGCCTGGCTTACCTGAAACGCTCTCGCCAAAACCAACTCCCGCAGATATTGTCCCGGTTCCAGTTCGCCCGCGTACAGTGCCTCTCGGATGCTTTCGGCAACCTGGACGCTCAGTGCTTCAGCCCTCGGTGGCAGGAGTGATGAGTCGTATTCGCTTTCCGCCAATTTGCCGTACTCCTTCTCCCTCACCTGTTCCCGTTGCATCACTTCGGCGGCCCTCCAGATACAGCAATTCCCCCAATCCAACGGCGCCCCAAAGCACCGGGAGATACTCGTTGTAAGTTCTATATGCGTATGGAGACGCGAAATCGGGCCAACTCCCTTTGCGCAATTGGTACCTGACCTTCACGAACTTGCATCTTTTTTCAAGTGCGTCCGAGATACCGATAATCGCTAGCGATTCTCGTGTCTTTGCTGTCGCCGACCGCCTCGGGCTCCCAGAGGTGTGTTATCCTCATGGTCCAACCCGCTTCCTATGCTGCAGCGTTTCACGGACTGCCTGTTCTGGGATAAACGCCTCCCTCTACGGGCACAACAGGCTTGGTTCGCTGCCACACTCTTTGCGCCGGTGGCTCTTTTCGCGGGTCTCTGGCTGCAGCATGAAATCGTTGGGAAAATCCCGGCACAGGTTGAAATTGACCGTTCCAGCGCGATCCGGACGGCCACCGCCTTTGCGTCCACGCTGGGGCAGGGTCCATCGGGATGGAGCATCGGCGTCAAACAGGAAGACAATTGGGATCTTTACCGCTACCTCTCCACACAACCGAAAGGAACCACGCTCTTGAAGCGGTTGGGCGATTGGGCTTATGCCGAAGTGCGGCTGATCGCGCCCGAAGACTCGCACAATCTCGTTGTGCAGATTGGTTTCAACGGCGAGATCATCGGGCACCGGTTCACCGTCAATGAGGAGAGCGATCAGACCACACCGCTGCCGGAACCCGAGGCCACGAAGTTGGCAGACGCGGTGGCGGCACGCCGTACGGCCAAGGTTCCGGGCATGTCGCTTTCCAATAGGAACCTCCAAACGTCCGGCTCCGGCGTTTCTACCACGCATCGTTACCAATGGAAGGCCACGTTTGCGGACCTGCCGAAACTCACCGGCACGCTGACTGTTCGCGTGCATGGCGGACAGGTAACTGAAGACATGTTGGACCTGGATCTCGCCTCCGGCGCCGTGCCGAAGGAGAAGACGAACTTGCGCAACTTGAAGCGTGTGCTTTACGGAATCTATCTGACGATCCTGTATCTGTTCGTCGTGGTCCGGTACGTTCGACGGCGGCTTCAGCACGAGGCGCCGAGAGAACGGCTCTATCTGGTGGGAGTGGTAGTCGCCACCTTTATAGCCGTCACCTTTTACCTGAGTGACATCCAACTGACCACGGACAGTGATCAGGCCCTGCCGGCGTGGCTTCCAATTCTGCTTCTAGGGATTGGCGCGATCGGCGCGGGACTACTGGGAGGAGTGGCCTACGCGGGCTGCGAAGGAGACTTGCGCGAAGCGAATCCGCGGCTGCTCACCTCATTAGACGCATGGCTCTCCGGGAAGTGGCTTTCACGGAACGTGGGACGATCAGGACTTCTGGGAGCTGTCGTTCTGTCGTGGACTGTTCTTCTCCGCAACGTGATCTACCTTTCCGGAAAACCCGCCTATCCAGGAATCGACGCTTTGATTTACGGTTCCGGCGACTTACTCACACGGGCACCGTGGCTTAGCGCGCTCGGCGATTCCATGGTGACAGCCACGTTTGTCTGTCTCTCCATCCTCCTCTGCCCTTTAACGTTCTTACTTCGTTACGCCCGCACCCGCAGGTATCTGTACTGGCTCCTGGGACTGTTGGCGTGGGGCTCCTTGTCCGTCCTGTCCGACGAGCCGCTCACGTTCCCCTACAGCACGCTCGTCACGCTGGTCCACATCGCGGGCCTGATGTTCAGTTTCTTTGCGGTGGATTTTCTGGCAAGCATCGTGGTCGTCAGTGGATACAGCTTCGTTGTGTCCTACGCCGCACTGGGGCAAATCGCACCGCTGTGGGCGAATCAGGATGAGCGTACATTCCTCATCCTTGGGATTGTCCTCTGCATGTCAGCCTATGGCGCCTTCCTCGGCCGGGTAGTGAACGACGCCGACGTTCGTCCCGCCTACGCCCGCGAGATCCAGGAGCGGCTGACACTACAGTCCGAAGTGGAAGCAGCAAGGGAAGCGCAACAGAGGCTGCTTCCCGCCGCCCCGCCCTGCCTTCCGGGGCTCTCCATCGCCGCGTCGTGCCATCCCGCCGAAGCGGTGAGCGGTGACTTCTACGACTTCTTCCCAATCAACCAGCATCAAATCGGGATGCTGATCTGCGATGGCGGCGGCAACGGCCTCGCCACGGCGCTTTCCATCGCCCTGGCCAAGGGCTTTCTGATGCACAAGGCGGCCAGCGGCCTTCCTCCGGCGGAAACGTTGATGCTGCTGCATGCCTCACTCGGCAAAGAGCTTCACGGTGTGAACGCTGAAGGTTTGTGCTATGCGCTCATCGATACGCGAGAAGCGACCCTCCAACTCGCGCGCATTGGCGACACACCGGCGCTGCTGCTGCCGCAAGGAGCCGTTGTCTCCGAGGGCCGCCGCGAGCAGGACGGTGTGGTCTGGTACGAATGCTCGGCCCGCCTCGATCCCGATCAACGGGCGATTCTCTATACCAATGGGCTTTGCCGGCTGGTGGGTGTTACCGGGCAGCGCGATGCCGATCGCTGGTTACTGCGCCGCATCGGGAAGCAACTGCATCTCTCCGCTGACACTCTGCATCAGACCATCCAGCAGTTCGTCTTCGGGCGGCGAATGTTTCGCTCCGCCAGACTTCAGGATGATGTCACGGTAGTCGTCATTGGGGTGGAACAGACGTCGGCAGGCACGATGGAGCGAGTGGCATGAGAAGCCCGCGCGCACTCGCTCTGATCGCGGCCACCAGTCTTACCCTGTGGATTCTGCTCTGGCTCCGCCTGGGAGGAACGCCCGCCGCCGTAAGCAAAATCGGGATCCGCGCCGCGCACGATGCGGCGGTGGAGGCCGTCAAGCAGTTACTCAATACCGATGTGTCCAAATGGAAGTGGCGTCCGGAGAATTCTTACTCGCATCCGCTCCATATCTGGCAATCGCGCCACGGCAGCCAGCCGTTCGATACCTTCGACTCCCCACTCCACGTCCGGCTGATCTTCAACGATCTCGCCTCACGCCGTCAGGTCACGGTCTCCGTGGGTGGGCACGGCCGCGTCACCAGGATCTACACTCCAAAGCCCGGCAGTCGCGCGAAGGATCTGGAGTTGACCTTCCCGAATCGCATGGAGATGGCGCAGCGTGCATTCCTCTATCTTGCCGGGCACGACGCTTCCCGATTCACTCCGCTTGCGGACAATGCCGACCGCATGGAGCCTCGCTGGACAGCCGAAGCACCGTCGAAGCCTGCGCTGGAATGGCAGATCGCGGTGCGTTTCGATGGGAACACCTTCCGCGAGGCATCGGTATCCCACCGTATCGCCGACCCCGTGGGCAAACAGTTCGAGGCACTAAGTAAAGCCTTCACCGCCACATCGAAAATTTCGCTCGGGATTCTCATCTTTTTCGCCAGTTTCTTTCTTTTCGCTTCCTATTTGATCCGCTGGATGCGAGGTCACATCCACCACCGTTCCGCGCTTACGGCCGGCGCCCTCATGATCGGCACGGGCATCATCGGCACGACCCCGAACTTTCTGATGTTCCGCGGAGCACACGGGTCATTTCAAACCGGTGTGATTGTGGGTGTCGGATGGCTCGCACTCTGCGCGATCGCCATCATCGGCGTGGGTCTTGAGGCCGCACGCCGCAACGAATGGGAGAAGTGGCGCGAGATGCGCCTCATCCTTCAACGCAGGTGGCGCGCCGAGGCGATTCCGCAATCCATTCTGCGCGGCTTCGCGTGGTCCGGCGTTCTGGGTCTGCCGCCGCTGGTGATCGCGGCAAGCGGCTTGTTTCCAGATACGCTTCTGCAATGGGAATCCGTATGGGAGCAGATGTTGTCAGCCGCTCCCGTTACCATGGTGGTCTTCACGCCGTTCGAACTGACGAGTGTCGCGCTGTTCGCCGGCCTGCTCCCAGTGTTGACGCGAACGCTCGCCGTTCGCTGGATCGGCCTCACGATCTTCTTCGCAGCCACCTGCGCCATCTCGTTCCTGCTCACTCCATTCGGATCAGGCCTGACCGGTGCGATTCTAAGCGCGGTACTCACGGTTGCGATTGAGCTTTTCCTCTATCAGCAATACGGCCTGCTCACGCTGCTCGCCGCGGCCAAGATGCACTCGATCCTGGTTGCGATAGGGATCCTCACAACCTCCGCGAACCCCAGCTTCACGAAGTCCGGCATCCTGCTGGGCGCCGCATCCCTCGCCTACGCGGGTCTTTTCGTACTGCTGATGAGAATCGCAAGAGCCGAGGAGCCTTCGGACGAAGACATCCTCACCGGCAGGCTTTCGCAGAAGGAGCGGCTGAAAGCGGAGTTCAGCCTCGCGCAGCAAGCGCAGAAACGCATGCTGCCGGAGTCGGCGCCAGGCGTTGCGGGCTTTTCACTGGCCGGAAGCTGCGTGCCGGCCCGCGATGTCGGCGGCGATCTCTATGAGTACTTCCGGTTCTCCGATGGCCGTCTCGGGATCTGCGTCGCCGACGTCTCGGGCAAAGGCATGCCCGCCGCCCTCTACATGACGTTGACCAAAGGCGTGATCGCCGCGGCCGCACCCGAAGCCCCCGACGTTGCCGCGCTTGCAATGCACCTGAACCGGCATCTGCATCAGGCGTGCCGCCGCAAGATGTTCGTCACCGCCGTGCTCGGTTCGCTCGATCCACAGTCCCGAACGTGGCAATTCGTGCGGGCGGGCCACAATCCGCTGCTACTGTTTGAGCGATCCACGGGACAGGCCAGGTATCTCAGTCCCGCGGGGCTCGGCCTCGGCATGACCAGCGCCAAGATCTTCGATCGCAGTATCCGGCTGGATGAGGTGCGGATCCAGCCCGGCGACGCGCTCATACTGTATTCCGACGGCCTCACCGAAGCGATGAACGAGAAGCAGGAACTGTATGGTGAGGATCGCTTGAAGACCATTGTGGAGCGTTCCATCAACGGTAGCGCCGCGCACCTGCTCGATCAAATCCGGGCCGACGTCGCCGCTTTCACCGGCACCGAACCTGCCCACGACGACATGACCATCGTTGTTCTACAGGCCGGTTCTGAAGCATCATAGGGAGTTCAGGAGGATTCGTTGTCCACGTCATTCGCAGTTCACGCATCGCAGCAGGAGGGCATTTCCGTTCTCGCGCTGGACGGTTTTCTGGATGCCCACACGGCGCCGGTGTTCGAAGAGAGCATTCAAAAGGAGTTTACCGCCGGGCGCAATCGCATCATTGTCAATTGCGAGAAACTCAGCTACATCTCCTCCGCGGGGCTGGGTGTCTTCATGAGCTTCATTGAAGAAATCCGTGATGCCGGCGGGGACATCAAGATCTGCGCCGTGATTCCGAAGGTCCTGCAGGTGTTCGAAATCCTCGGATTCCAAACCCTGTTCGACATCGTCGACGATGTACCGAAAGCGATCGCCAAGTTCGCGGAAAGCGCATAAACCAAGGATCTACTTATGCCGGATTTCGAACGCCGTTTCCTCCTTCACGTCCCCTCGTCCACGGAGAACCTCGCGCTGATCCGTGACTTCGTCGCCAACATCGGCAAGCAGGCCGGCCTCTCGGAGTCCGAACTGTCGATGATCGAACTCGCCGTCGATGAAGCCTGCGCCAACGTCATCGAGCATGCCTATGCCATGGATCAGACACAAGAGGTGATGGTGCGCGCCCGTCTCGACGCCGATCAGGTGGAGATCACGGTCATCGACACCGGCAAAGGCTTCGACCCTTCGGGCGTCGTCCAGAAAGACCTCAAGAGACTGGTGGAGGAGCGCAGGTCCGGCGGCCTCGGCATGCGCATGATGAAGCTGGTGATGGACGAAGTGCAGTATCAGATCAAGCCCGGCGAGCGCAACGAATTGCGCATGGTGAAGAAGCTCAAGAAGCCGTCATAACCGGCCCGCGCAGAACTCACCAATCAGCCTCGCCACCTCTTCCGGCGCTTCCGCGGGCACCCAATGCGACGCCCTTGCAATCCGGTGGATGCGCAGGTTCGGCACATAGTGCTCCAGCCCGTCGAGATTGCCAGTCAGCAAAGCGTGGTCTCGCTCCCCCCAGATCACCAGCACCGGCACTGTGATGCGGATGGCGGGAATGCGAGTCTGATCTTCCGGGCGGAGTCCGTCCTGAGGCGGCTCGTCTTTGGAGAAATCCGGCGGTTTGTTCGCCATCGCACGGTAGTAGTTCAACATCGCGGTAAGTGCGCCGGGCTTGCTCCAGGCTTCTTCGTATCTCTCAATCACAGCGGCATCCCAGCGGCGCATCCCCATGGCATTCTTCAACTCCGCGAAACCATCCGCGGAGAAGACCGCTTCGGCATCGGGCCGGCTCAGCGCGTGCATGTACTGCGACGCCTTCTGCTGCTCCGGATTGGCGAGAATCTCCCGAGTGAAGATGCTCGGGTGCGGTGCGTTGATGATGACCAGCCGGGTGACGAGATCAGGACGAAAAGCCGCCACGATCCAAGCAATCGCGCCTCCCCAGTCGTGCCCCACCAGTGTGACGGGACCTTCGCCGACCTGCTCGATCAAGCCAATCACGTCCGCCATCAACGCCCGAACGTTGTAGTTGTGCACGCCCTCGGGCTTATCGGAGAGATGATAACCACGCATGTCGGGGACCACCAGGCGATATCCCGCCAATCCGTTCATCACACCGCGCCAGCAATACCAGAACTCGGGGAAGCCATGCAGAAGGACGATGGTTTCGCCGGAGCCGGTAATCGAAGTATTCAGCTTGACGCCGTTGGTCTCTACAAACTGGAAGCCCATAGCTTCTATCATCATAGAATGCTGCTGCTTGCGTTCCTCGCTGCCTCTTCCCTGATCGCCAATGATGCGCTGCTTTCCCGGCCCAACGTGAAGAAGGCCCTCGAATACATCCATGCCCAGGATGCGCGGCATCTCGATCTGCAAGTGCGAATCGCCGAGATTCCCGCGCCTACGTTTCACGAGCAGGAGCGCGCGAAGTTCATGGAGGCCGAGTTCCGCCGGGTTGGCTTGAAGAACGTCGAGATCGACAAACAAGGCAACGTGCTCGGCTGGCGACCCGGCAAATCGGAGCGCACTCTGGTTATCGCGGCGCATCTCGACATCTCGTTCGCCCCCGGCGTGAACACGAAGGTTCGCAAAGAGGGCGATCGCTGGCACGGGCCTGGACTTGCCGACGATTCCCGCGGCCTTGCGGCGCTGATCGCTTTGGCCGAAGCTCTCGACCACGCCGGCATCGCAACCAATCGCACGATCTTGTTTGTTGCCAATGTGGGTGAGGAGGGGCTCGGCGATCTGATCGGCGTGCGGTATCTCTTCAAAGAGAGCCCCCACCGCACCCGCTTTGACGCCTTCCTCTCGATTGATGGCACCAGTCCGGCGCGAATCGTCAACGGCGGCACCGGAGTGAAGCGCTATCGTGTCACGCTGCGTGGCCCTGGTGGTCACAGCTACGGCAACTTCGGACGTCCGAGCCCCTCGCACGCTCTTGGCGCGATCATCTCACGCATCGCCGCCATCGAGACTCCGGCCAAGCCGAAGACCACGTTCAACGTCGGGCGGATCGGTGGCGGCACGGCCGTCAATGCGATTGCCGAGGAGAGCTGGTTGGAGGTCGACCTTCGATCGGAGAGCCCCTCGGAGTTGGACCGGCTCGAGTTGAAGTTTCATGAAGCCGTCCGCGGCGGAGTGGACGAGGAAAACCGCCGGCGCGCAGCATCGGGCACAGCCTTGAAGTCCGAGGTGAAACTCGTCAGCAACCGTCCCGGAGGAGAGACTCCGGCTACCGCACCTCTCGTGGAAGCGTCCGTTTGGGCGTCGAAAGCCACTGGCCACACGCCGTCGCTCGGGTTCGGCAGCACCGATTCGAACTTGCCCATCAGCCTCGGGATCCCCGCGGTCACGCTGGGCGGTGGCGGACGCAGTGACAATGCCCATTCCCTGCAGGAGTGGTTCGAGCCGGCCAATGCCTGGAAGGGTCCACAGACGGTTCTGTTAACAATTCTTGCGTTCGATCAACAGCGGTAACGTTTCTTGCGCAGCGGATGGCGCGTTCCCGCCCACCCTTGTGAATGACCATCTGGCCACGCGTGAACCTCCAGCGCATTCAGATATCGCGGCTGCGTGGACTCGGGCTACCGGCGCTCTACTCCGGCCATTTCGCATTCCAGTTCCACCGCGAACTGGCGCGCGTGATCGCCGATCGTGGCATGATTCGTGGCGGGGCCAACTCCGCCTCGTCGATCTGTCACCGTTCCAGACCGCGCTCGAAGCATCTCTCGGCAAACTTCTCGATGGGCGCTCACAGTTGACCGTGGCCGCTCCACGTACCTCCGGCCGAATCGCTTCACGACGAACAGAGTGGCGCTCCGTTCTCACCGCTCGCGGGTGTCACGCGGGCTGCCGTCTTTCGGGAATTAACTTCTGGTTGCCTTTTGGCGACGGTGTGTTACTCTTGTAACAGGCTCTAAAGAGGGTTGTCTCCCCAGTTCTTTCCAACCTCGTGCTTGCTGTTCTTGCGACGCACCGCGATTCGCTGCGGCCCCCTCTGTCAGATGCGCCGCCGACTGGGCAATAACCGTTATTCGCGAGTCAAGTCAAAACTCAGTGAGGTTAGGTTATGCGCCTCCATACGCTAGGCGTGAGCCTGCTGGCCCTTTGGTGCGCGGCGGGTGTTACGTTGGCCCAATCCACCTATTCAGAAATCCTGGGAACGGTTACCGATGCTTCCGGGGCGGCCGTAGTCGATGCCAAGGTTGTTGTTCGCAGCCTGGATACGAATATCAGCAACGAAACCGTCACAGCGCTCGACGGGTCGTTCCGCGTACGCCAGTTGATCATTGGTAGCTACGAAGTGTCGGTGGAAAAGGCCGGCTTCGCGCGATTCAAGCAAGGCCCCATCGTTCTGCGTCTGAACCAGAATGCAAATCTTCCGATCAAGCTCGAGGTATCGGCCACTGCGGAAACGATTACGGTGAACTCCGATGCTCTGATCGTCAACACCTCGAACGCCGAAGTGGGCACGAACTTCGAGGCCAAGCGCGTCTCGGAGTTGCCGCTGGCGGTTAACCGCAACGTGTTGAACCTGGCGCTGTCGGTGCCGGGCGTTTCGCAGCTTTCGTCTGGGCAGACTGCGTTTGCCTCAGGCGGCGTGAACTTCTCGGTGAACGGGATGCGCGTCCGGTCGAACAACTTCATGATCGACGGGCAGGATTCCAACGATCCGTCGGTCACGGGCAACCAGCAGACCATCAACAACCCGGACGTCGTTGCCGAATTCCGCATCATCACGAACCAGTTTCTGGCAGAGTATGGCCGGGCGGCGGGAAGCGTGGTGTCAATTGTGACCAAGAACGGGACGAACGAACTGCACGGTTCCGGCTTCTGGTTCTACAACGGCAACAAGCTGAACACTCTGTCCAACCAGGAAGTGAACGCGCGGGTGAGGCGCGTACCGTTCCTGGTGGAAAACCAGTTTGGCGGCACGATTGGCGGGCCGGTGTACATCCCGAAGGTGTACAACGGCAAGAACAAGACGTTCTTCTTCACGTCGCTGCAGCGCTGGACCGTCCGGCAGCAGGGCTTCGGCACAACGCTGAGCGGGGCGCCCACCAGCGAAGGCCGTGCGATTCTCGAGCGCGTCGGCGGAACGCGGCCGCAGATTCAGGCGCTGCTGGCGTTTCTGCCGGCGGCACAGGTGGCCACCGGACGCACCGTTCCGCTGATGGCGGGCGGGCAGACTTTCCAGGTTCCGGTGGGTACGATCACCGGGTCAGCCTCGGTGGGCCAGACCAACTGGCAGGGGTCTGCGCGCGGCGACCACCGCTTTAACGACAAACACAGCATCACCATGCGGTACATGGTCAACGACGACCTGAGCTATGGTTCGGGCCAGGTGACGCCGCCGGGGTTGACGACGGTATCGCCGGCGCGGAACCAGTCGGCCATCGTCGCTCTGAACAGTACTCTGAGTTCGCGGGCGTTCAACGAGTTCCGGGTGGCGTATCAGCGCGTGAACACGCTGACCAACGCGACCAATTCGGCGTCGGAGGCGATTCCGTCGCTTGAGGTTGGCGAGTTGGGCTTGGTGGGCATCAACGCCGCCGCCAGCCGCACGGCCATCGGGCTGGCGGTGAACCTGCCGCAGTTCCGCCGCAACAACACCTACCAATTACAGAACACCACCGGCATCATCAGCGGCAAGCACTCCATCAAGTTCGGCATCGACTTTTCGCGGCGCGACATCGTCAGCTTCTTCGGGCCGACAGCGCGCGGTTCGTTGTCCTACGACACGCTGCAGCGGCTGTTTGACGACGTCGCGACGGTGGCCACCATCAACGCGACGCTGCCCGGCGGCGACGTGATCTGGCCGTTCAAGTATTACGACTACTTCGGGTTTGTGCAGGACGAATGGCGGGTGACACCCGCCCTGACCCTGACCTACGGGTTGCGCTACGAGACAGCCGGGCCCACCTGGACGGGCATTTACGAAGTGAACAAGCGCATTGTGGCGGCCGCCGGCGGCAACCCGGACTTCCGGATGACCCCGACGCCCCCTCGCGACCTGAACAACTTCGCACCACGCTTCGGGTTCAACTACCGGCTGCCGAAGCTGGGATTTTTGACCGGCGATGGCCAGACGGTTCTGCGCGGCGGTTATTCGCGGACCTACGATCACAACTTCGTCAACCTCACGTTGAACGTAGCATCGGCGTTTCCATTCCTGAACTCGGTGAACTTCATTCAGGGCGGGGTGGCGCAGAACGCGTTCGCAACCATCCAGAACGCGCGGCGCGTTGGCGTGCCTGCCAATCCGCGGACGGCCAACCGGACGATTCTGTCCAACGACAACCGGGCAGCGATTGCAGAGCAGTTCGCCTTCCAACTGCAGCGCGAATTGTCGAAGGACTGGGCGGTGACGGTGGGCTGGATCGGGACCAAGGGTACCGGGCTGTTCCAGACCATCGACAACAACCCGATCATTCCGGGCTCGTCGCCAGCAATGCGGACGAATCAGTTTCTGGGCGTGGTGCGCGAGCGCTGCAACTGCGCCAGCTCGATCTACCATTCCATGCAGGCATCGCTCGAAAAGCGCCTGTCGCGCAACTTCTCGATGGGCGCACACTATACCTGGAGCGCGTTCATCGACGATGCGTCGGAGTTGTTCAACCCGAACGCGCTGGCCGACGTGGCGGTGGCGCAGGACAGCTTCAACCGGCAGGCCGAGCGGGGCCGCTCGACGTTTGACCGGCCGCACCGCTTCACCGTGAACGGAGTTTGGGAAGTGCCGTTTTATCAGTCGCAGACGGGCGTCCTCGGGCGCATCCTGGGCGGCTGGCAGATGTCGCCGTTCCTGACCTTCCAGTCAGGCGCGCCGTTCACTCCGCTCAATGGCGCCGACCCGGCTGGCCGGTTGGCCGGAATCAGCGGACTCGTGGGCGTGGCCATCCGCCCGATGGTGATCACAAACACCGACGTGGCATCGACCGGCATTGAGGACCTGTATCGCCGGTCGCAGGGCGGCGAGCGGTTTTTCCGCCAGATTACGGCTGCTGAGCAGGTGGGTAACGCTGGCCGCGGCATCATCCGCGCTGACGGTATCGCCAACCTGGACATCGGCTTCATGAAGAACACGAACATCACGGAACGGATGAAGTTGCAACTCCGGGCCGACATGTTCAACCTGACCAACACGCGCAACTTCGGCATTCCGGACGCCCGCGTGAACTCCACCGCGTTCCTGAACCACTGGAACACGGACGGCGGACGCCGCCGCATTCAGTTGGGCGCGCGCATCGTTTTCTAACGGCGCGCTGCAAGTTGGGTTTGTTTATCGAGGGCTGGGCCGCGAGGCTCAGCCCTTATTTTTTGTCTGGACGCTGGCGAGGGGCGACTTCGGTGCGGTCTGGCGTTCTGATACGCTGGCGCAATCGGCCTATGTCGCTCGTCGTGATGCTGAGAGGCGTGAATGTCGGCGGACACCGGAGATTCCGTCCGTCGCTGCTTGCTCACGAGCTTCGGCATCTCGATATCGTGAGCATCGGCGCAACGGGGACATTCGTGATCCGAAGTCGCATGACACGCGCGCACGCTCGTTACGAGATTGCGCAAAGGCTTCCCTTCGATACCGAGATCATGATCTGCACTGGCCACGACGTCTTGAAATTGGTGGCTCTCGATTATTTTGCGAGTCACCCGCAGGCGCCTGATGTGATCCAGTTCGTGAGTCTGCTGTCCCGCCGGCCACGCGTTCGTCCGTCATTGCCTCTGCAACTTCCGGCGGACAGCGAGTGGGCGGTACGCGTCCTCGGCGTGGAAGGCCGATTCGTGATCGGGATGCACCGTCGCGAGATGAGAGCGATTCGCTACCTCGGCGAGTTGGACCGGATCTTCGGCATTCCCGCAACCACGCGTAGTTGGTCCACGATTCAGGCGATCGCGAAGGTCTTGCGTCCGACGGAGTAGACACCTGCTACACTTATTGCATTTATTGCATTCAAGCCATTCAGGTGATAGACTCGATTCCAGGATTCGGATACGATGACGTTGCTTGCACACCGACAGCTTCCGCCTTCCGCCGGTGAGGCAGACATGGCCCGGTCATCCGGACGATTGCTTCTGGCCTACGCCAACCGGCAGCATCCGCTGACTCTGCGAGTCGGGGAAGACGGCGAGGGAATGGGGCCGCCAATTCAACTGCCCCCATCCGCGGTGGCGCTTCTCTTGGAGATTCTTCAGGAAATGGCGGCTGGACGCGGTCTGACGCTGATACCGGAGAACGCCGAATTGACAACGGTTCAAGCGGCCCAGTTGCTGAATGTATCCCGGCCGTTCCTCATCAAACTTCTGGACGATCGCGTCCTGCCGCATCGGAAAGTCGGTAAGCACCGCCGGTTGCGACTGGAGGACGTCATGGACTACAAGTCGCGGATCGACCGGGATCGCGAGAAGATTCTCGATCAGCTTGCTCGCGAGGCACAAGAACAGGGACTGGGCTACGAAACATAGTGGGCCAATACACGGCGCTCCTGGATGCCAACATCCTGTATCCCGCGCCCATGCGCGACCTGTTCCTCCAACTGGCATTGGCGGATCTCTTCAGGGCCCGCTGGTCGGCCGATATCCACCGGGAATGGATAGAATCACTTCTGCGCAATGAGCCTCACCGTGATCGCGCGAAACTGGAACGCACTCGCGAGTTGATGGATCAGTCCACACGCGACAGCCTCGTGAGCGGCTATGAGGCCTTGATTCCCGCGCTCTCACTTCCGGACGCGGGCGACCGGCACGTTCTGGCGGCAGCCATCGCCGGGCACTGCGACGTAATCGTGACGCAGAACCTCATCCACTTCCCAGAGTCCGCCCTCAGTCGTTTTGACATCAAGGTTGAACATCCGGATGCGTTCCTCCATCATCACGTGGACGTCGCACCCGCGGTCTTCTGCGGCGCGGTCCGCAAAGTCCGGGCCCGGCTGCTCCATCCACCGTACACCGTGGATCAGTATCTCGATACGCTGTCTCGACAGGGCCTCGTGGCGACGGCAGGTGAGTTACGGTCGTTCGCGGAGTTCCTCTGAAGGCGGAGCCGCCCTACCGCTCCTCCACCGCTGGCGCCACGGCGATCCATCTTCGAGGCAATACGCCGCACTGGCAGCCACCTACAAGGCGCCAGCAGCGATTCGTGATGTCGCCTCTTCCCTGCGTCAGCCGGTCTTGACAAGACAACGTCACTTCTCAGCAGCAGCCGCTGCAACCCAGATAGGTGGACTCATCACGCTGAATCCCGTTTTCGGCGGGAGCGCACAGTGCTCCCGATCTCGGCCAGCCTCACACCGAGGGGATGCTGGCGAACCGTCGCATGGAAGTCTCCCGACTGTAAGAAGTGGATCGCCCACTCCGTCTTCGACGTCTCGTACGGTTGCCTGTTGCGGCGAAACAGTGGCGACGTCGGCGCCGCATCGCGAGCGGCATCCAACGCCTCCGCTACCACATCACTCGCTTTGGAATTCGTAACTTCCCAGCCGCCCGGCCACCCTTGCATGCGTTTTCCAACGACACCCAACGAACGCTTCATTGCACGTTCGTCCATGAACACGGATTCAAAGAGGGGATCGATGCACACGCCGTAGATCGCACCCTTCACAAGCTTCGGCAATTCGCGGCGAGCGTCCGGCCGCACCCGGCGCCGCAGTTCCTGAAAGCGTTGTTCCGCAAAGGAACGGAAGGGGTCCCTGAGCACAGTACTGAGTGCCAGACCCTCGTAGAACGCCAGGGTTTCAGTCCAGCGGCAAGTCGGTTCAGATCGGTCCCAGGGAGGCAGCAGGTCCCACACCACGACAAGACAGTCGATGCCCCCTTGCTCAAGAAACCTCTCGATTAGGGCATCCAGCGGCTCCGCAAGGGAGGACGATCGGCGGAAGCTGCTTTCTCGAAGCTTCATGGCAGCGAGGCTTCCTTTGCTCATGCCGATGACACGTACGGGACGCACAGACCCCGTCACGCGAGGGACCTCAGTCGCCCAGAGCTGCTCCAGAAGCTCCACTTTGGTGCGCTGGTGGAACACGTGAGATCCCTCCACCACAAGTCCCAGGCGCATCCGACTACTCCCCGTGCGAAAGGTTCACGTAGCGGGCGCCGGGGGGGACCGAAGCCACAAACTTCTGAAGGGCCGATACGCTCCTGAAATTGGAGTAACGGGTGGTGCCGTCCCTGCGCGTCACAAGACGGATCGCGTCAAGGTCCACATTGTCCAGAAGCCACGGACTGTGCGACGTCAGCACCGTCTGCGTTCCTCGTCTGGGAGCGGCTTTCAGGCGCTCCAACACTTCCAGCACCGTCCACGGGTCAAGGCCGTTGTCGATTTCTTCAATGCACAGCAGCGACGGTGGAGGTCTTCGAAGCAGCAGCGCAAGAATTGCTGTAAGCCGGCGAGTACCTTCGGACAGCATGGATGCGGGGATCTCATAGGAGCCCTTGCCTGCATAACCGGTCGGCATCTTTTCCTTGATCGACCAATGCACGTTCTGGTCGTGGGACGAGTTCGTTTCCGAGACGACCACGCTGCGAATGTCGGGGAGGGCACTTCGCATCGCTTCGATGAGATCCGACTTCTGACTGGAGGAGAGTTCGTTGAGTAGTGCCGGCAGTGTCTGACCTTCTTCATCCAGCAGAGGATCAAAGGACCGGCGTTTCGGAGGGGAGCCCTGCGCGAGGCGTTGCGGGCTCAGCCGTAAGAAAACGGCGCGATCCCAGAAACTGCGTATCGACTCAAGAGAGGAACTGGCGGCAGAACCGTCATCACCACTCGCGCCGAGCCTGCTGAGCGCCAGACGGTCCGGCTCATCGAAAATCCGGCGCCGGTCTTTACGTTCTGGGAACAATACCCGCCGGCCCGCAGAGTCGCGATCGCCCTCAACCTCGGTTGCGATGATTGGTACCTCCCCTTCCTCTGGCTCATTCAAGATGAGGGATTCCGAGTGGACCGACGGGAGGCCGTCGTTCGATTCGTCCACGCGAAGTTCGTATGTCGCGGTTGCACCAGCACCCGATCTCCAGGTTAGGTTCAGCTTGAAATACCGGGTATTCCCTCCGCGGCTCCTGATGTTCAGCAAGTCACGAATACCGGAATACCGGTCGCTCGCCCGCACGGCATCGTGACGCATCGCTACGTCTAGCCACTGAAGTGCCTCAAGCACCGTGCTCTTCCCACTCCCATTGCGGCCGATGATCACCGTGAAGGGCGAGAGCGAGAGCGGGTCCGGACGAAAAGCCGCCTTAAAGCGTTCCAGCTTGACGGATTCGAGGAAGAACTGGGGCGAATGCGTCCGTCCGCCGGGCTCATCCACCTGGCGCCTGGGCCGCGCGTTTTTCCTTGAGGGCATCTGGCTTCCGAGTATAGCCGACCGCCGAAACAGCCCGCAAAATCGCTACCGGACCGCTCTTTCGACGTCCGAGGCTGGCCTACCGCTCCTCCACCACCGGCGCCGGCACATCCACCTTCGCCGCCGTCTTCGTCAACTCCGCCCACACGCCTTTCGACAGAGGAATCCCGTCCACGGTCCGCTGCTCTTTGTTGCGCCACTCCGGCTCGCCGGCCACCAGCACTTCATCGTAGCCCTGCGACGCCGGCGTGTTCTTCACCATGCCCACCAGACGCTCCATCCGCGAGTTGAACTCTTCCACCGGCATGAAACGCCCCACATCAATCGCGATAAATGCCTGGCTGCATCGCATCGGCCGCGTGCGAATGCGAATGCCGCCCACTTCCGTCGACATCGCCCCACCACTCAACACCGCCACCAGAATCTCCACCATGAATGCCAACCCGCTTCCCTTGTACCCGCCGAGCGGCATCGGCATCCCTTTGATGGCTTCCGCGGTGCTCGTGGTCGGCACGCCCTCCGAATCCATCGCCCAACCATACGGGATTTCTTCGTGACCGGAAAAGTGCGCCTTGAAGATCTTGCCCATGGCCACCGTCGTGGTCGCCATGTCCAACAGCCACGAGTGCTCGGCCGCACCCGGCAACGCCATGCAGATCGGATTCGTGCCGAAACGCGGCTCCTTGCCCTGCCATGGCGGCACCAGCGGCGTCGCGTTGCACATGCTGATGCCGATGAGCCCCGCACGCGCGATCTTCTGCGACCAAAACGCTGCCGCCCCAAAATGATTCGAGTCGCGCACCGTTACCAACGCCATCCCATTCGACTTCGCCAGCCGGATCGCGTGATCGCACGCCACATCCGACACCACCTGCCCAATACCGTTATCACCGCTGTACAACATCGTGCCGCCGCTTTCCGACACCACGTGACCCTCGGCGTGCACGTCCATGCAGCCCATCAGAATGTGATCAAGATAGAAGTTCAGAAGCTGTACGCCGTGCGAATCCACACCACGCAGATTCGCCTCCACCAGCGACTTCGCCACTAACTCTGCTTTCTCCCCGGGCACTTTCGCGCCGGTGAGCATCTGCCGCGCAAACTCGTACAATGTGCCGTGCGGGATAACAATGGATGGTTCTTGCATGGGAACTTACTGCGCTACGATCTTCTTCACATCAGGAAACAAGAGCTTCTTCGTTTCCGGTTTGTCCAGGTCTTCCTTGTGCACAATGGCGGCGGATAGATCCATCCGCTTCGGCGGAGTCTTGCCCGCCAGCTTATCCACCAGTGTCCGCACGGACTCATAGCCGATCTTGAAAGGATCCTGCACGATCATGGTCTGAATCACGCCCTCGCGCAGGTTGTCGATCAGCGTATCGCTGGAATCGAAAGTCACCAGCTTCACCTTGCCCTCAAGACCACGCGCCTTCACCGCCAGCGCCGCGCCGATCGAGCCAGGTTCCGCCGACGCGAAGATCCCTTTCAGCTTCGGATTGCCGGCAAGAAAATTCTCGGCAACCGCGCGCGATTTCGCCCGATCCGATTGGCCGAACTGCCGCGCAACGATCTTCAACTTGGGAAACTCCTTCGCCAGTGTCTCCTCAAAGCCCTTCTCCCGGTCCATGGTCGATTGGCTTCCCGGCGCATGCATCAGCAGCGCGACCTCGCCTTCGCCATCGGTGAGCTTCGCCAGTTCTCTCGCCGCCAACTGACCGCCTTCATGGTTGTTGGTCGCAAGGAACGTCATGTACTTCTCGCTGTCGAGCCCGGAGTCAAACACCGTCACCGGAATGTTCGCATCCACGGCGCGCTCTACCGATTGAACCAGCGCCTTCCGTTCCGCCGCGGCAATCGCGATCGCATCCACCCGGCGCGCGACCATCGAATCGAGGATCTGAATCTGCCGGCTGTACTCCGTCTCCGACGCTGGCCCATTCCACAGAACATCGACTCCCAGATCGTTCCCCGCGGCCAAGGCCCCGGCCTGCACCGAAACCCAGAAGAAATGCGACGTCGCTTTCGGGATGACGGCAATTTGTTTCTTCTTCGCGCCGCCCTTGCAACCCGCGGCCAGCAACATGGCTACCAGCAGAAACGGGAGGCTACGATGCACACCAGCCCCCGTCAATCACAATATCGGTGCCTGTGATGAAACCGGCATCCGGCGAGCACAAGTACAAGGCGAGTTGCCCGATCTCTTCCACGCGCCCCCAGCGTCCCAGCGGAATCTTCGACACGAACTGTGCATTCAACTCCGGATTCTGCATCAGCGCCGTGTTCATCTCCGTGCCGAACGGTCCGGGGCTGATGCCATTCACCGTGATGCCTTCATTCGCGAGTTCGAGCGCAAGCGCGCGGGTCAATCCGAGCAACGCGGTTTTGCTCGACGAGTATGCCGTGCGCCCGGGCAGCGACACGTGGCTCATGATCGAGGTCATGTTGATCACGCGCCCGTAGTTCTTGCCCTTCATGTGTGGCACAAAGGCGCGGCACATCAGAAACACGCTGGTGAGATTGGTGTCCATCACGCGGTTCCATTCCTCCAGCGTGAAGTCCACCAGATTCTTGCGGAGGTTGATACCGGCGTTGTTGATAAGGATGTCGCAGCCCTGAAAATCGGCGACTACGCGTTGACGAAGCTGCTCCACTTGCGCCTCATCGGCGACATCGGCGAGATAGGTTTCCGCTCGCGAGCCCGTGGCGCGCACGGCTTCGGCAACCTCATTGAGCTTCTCCTGATCCCGCGCCGCCAGCGCGATCCCTGCCCCGGCGCTTGCCAGCGCGATCGCCATGGCTTTCCCCAAACCGCGGCTGCCACCCGTAATCACGGCCACTCGGCCATGCAGAATCTTGTCTGTCATGAAGTCTTCCTGTTCGGATTGAGTTCGGCCACACGATCGAGAATTTTCTCGGCCACCACGCGCGGCGAGTTGATTTCGATCATGCGCAGACGTCCGGTTTCCCCCGCGGTCTCGATGGTGAGGTCGCCGAGCCCGAGGATCCGCTGCCCGATCGTCTGGCTGACAGTGACGTCCTGCACTTTGCTGAGCGGCACCGATCGCGACGTCTTGGAGAGCATGCCGCTTTCGAACTTGAGCCGGTCGCCGGCGAGTTCCATCGTGGTGAAGGCAGCGCGCATATGCTTCGATGCCGCCAGCGCCATCAGGAACGCGGGTGCCGCGAACGCTACCATCCACAGGTTGGACTTGAGCTTGGCGGAGAATCCGATGTATGCGATGACCGCGGTCAGAAGCACGGCCGAGATGTAGGTAACCACGACCAGCGTCGTGCTTGGGCGTATTGTCATTGATGTCATGGAAGAACCCAAAGGGCCTATTGTATCTTGGCGGATCGGCAGCCCGCGAACGGATCGCCCCAAGAACAGTTCCGGATCCGGACCCCGGACAGCCGCCTCGCGGTATCTTTAGCAGTATTCACGCAATGACACGAGACATCCCACTCGCGAACCTGGAGCGGCTGACTTCCGGGCTTTGCGGCGGCGAGCTTCGTCACCCGTCGTCCGAGTCCGCACGCCTGAGCGCGGCGCTCTTTTTATCCCACGGCACAGCGAGTTCCACCTTCTCGTCGATCTGTGCGCGGAACGAGTTGCTCTCCCAGTCCGAATTGATCCGCATGGGATTGCGGAATCCTGCCCCGGAGTGTGCAGAAGAACTGCTTGGCACCGAGCGCTTCGTGTTCTTCTATGTCGCTCCCTTCCGGTATCCCAACACCGCGTGCGGAGTTCTCTTCGCATCGGCACTGGAAGAGGAACATCGCCACGAAGGCGTCGCAGCTCCCTTCGATACGGGCGGGCTGATCCATGTCTTCACGCGCCCCGATCCCTCCGAGAGCCCACGGACGTTTCTTACCCGGCACGAACTGCCTCTTCCCACCCATCGCGCGTACCTCGCGTTGTCCATGGACATCGCTTTCCAACAGGCGGCGGACTACATCGAAGGCCGCGACCCATCGCTCGCCAGTCCGCTCGGGATCACCGGTGGCGATGCGCGCCGGTGGACGCATGAAGTCAGAATCCCTGAGCGTGTTTCATTGCAAACCCGCCATCTTCAAGCGGTTTTTGCACCCCGCGCCCGGGTTCGCGCGAGCCAGCCCGTGAAGGATCTCTTCCAATGGTGCCTCGCCAATGGCGTGGACACCGTGATGTTCGACACGCCTTCGGGCGACGAGTTCGAGACCCTACGAAACGAGTGCCTCGGCTACATTCGCAGGAAGTTATACTAGCCATGAATGACTCCGCCGGTCCGTGTCGATGAACTTGAGATCATCGGCTACTCCGATGTCTTGGATGCTTCGATGCTGCCATCCGCGGTGCCGCCAGTGTTCCGGAACCGCGCGCGCCGGGTTCTCGTGCCGCCATTCTTTCTGCGCTCCGGCTATCTTTACAACGCCACCGAGATCTCCCAGCAAGAGGCTGACGCCTTGCGCAACGCGATGCAGATCACTCTCTTCGAGCAATCTTTTCCGGCAGTGCCAGGTCATGAGCTTTGGATTGATCAGTCGTTTCAGTACCACTATGAACCGGCGGACCAGGCTAAGCAGAAGCTTTTCCAAATTGCGGATGACGCGATTCGTGAAGCAGAGTCGGCGCTTCTCTCTGGCGACTGGCAGAAGGCGGAGCGCATCAGCGGCATGGCCTACTGTGCCAATGATCGCCGCATGGAGCCGCTCGCCATTGAGGCAGCCATTCGCAGATTGCAGGGGAACCGTGACGGCGAGCGCCTCATGAAAGAGATGGCGCGCCCGTTCCTCGCAGACAGTGCGTTCGAGTCGCTCATCGAACGTTATTGCCACATGGCGAGCCCGCATCGTCGCCGCAGTCCGATCGCGGGCATGGCCCTGGAACGTCCCAAGGCAGCCTGAGAGCGGGCATGTCGTTCCCTTACGTATTCACGTTCTACAGCTTCAAAGGCGGTGTCGGCCGCAGCATGGCGATGATGAATGTCGCCTATTGGATGGCTGGCCATGGACGGCACGTCCTGATGGTGGACATGGACCTCGAAGCGCCCGGCATCAGTTCGTTCCTTCAGAGGAACAACGAACTGGCTCCGCCTGCCAGCGATTACCAGGAGGATCTGGTCAGCCTGCTATCGCTGATGATTGATGGCGTGCGGAGCGGGATGCCGCTGCCGGAACTGAGAGCCAGTTTGCCTCCGCTTTCACGATATCTACGGTCCGTGGACCCCGAAAAGCTGGCTCCGCTTCGGTCGAAGTACGGCGAGCTAGGACGTCTCGACGTGTTGGGGCTCGACGTTTCCGCAGGCTATTCGAATCGCATTGCAGCCCTCAACCTGCACCTCCTTGACCGGGAGCAACTCGTCCAACTCAGCAGTCTGCTGAGAGCCTATCTCAAGGCTCATCGGTTTCCGTTTCGGCCGACGGGTATCGAGGAGTTCGAGCCGCCGGATGAGACGTCGTACGACTACGTGCTCGTGGATAGCCGCACGGGGATTACGGAGATCGGCGGGATTTGCGTCGGACCCTTGGCTGACCGATTGGTGGTGGTGACTGGTCTGAACGATCAGAACATCGAAGGGACACGGCATTTCCTGGAAGAGACCGGTATCGAGATCCGGCCGCGCGCTCCGGATGACGAACCATGGGATGATGCCGTTCGCTTTGTGGGTCCGTCCCTACTGGCCCAGACCCTCGGGCCCAAGCCAACGATCATTGTCGCGAGCCCTGTTCCGCATGGCGATGCGCAGTTGAAAGCGGAGCGCCTTGGAGCGCTCAGGGCAAAGTTGGGTGTTGAGCCCCGCACTCTCTCTTACCACTCGCAGGTCGCACTAATGGAGAGGATATTCGTTAGGGATTTTCAGCGTGAGCATCTTTCCACCGAGTATGTGGATCTGGCCTCCACTCTGCTCGGCCTAGCCGAAAAGGTTCTGCTTAGCGAGATTTCGATGAACCGGGTGCTCAGTTACGCGAGTGACACCTCGTCCGAAGACACTCTCCGGTACCGGCTACTAGACATTGAGGTGCCGAGAATATCGGATTCGCGCCACAGAAGGCGCGCACTCTCTCTTCTCTCCCATCTCCCTGAACAGCGCACGAAAGCACTTGTGACCTGGGGATACGAGTGCATTGCGCTCGCAGTTTCGGCACCTGAGCCCGACGCGACGCGCTATCTGCGTAGTGCGGCGGACAGACTTCAGACGGCTTCTGCGGAGGACCCTGAAGGTGCTCCCAATCGAGTATCTGAAATCCTCCTGAGGTCTGCTCGCCGGCACGCGGTCCAAGGCAACGCAACAGAAGCTCTGCGCTACCTGGAGGCGCTACGCGCTGACGGACAGCTCAGCCAAGCACAATGGGAATCGAATCTGGCCGCGAATGCGTTCGACCCGATTCGCGAAACACCCGAGTTCCAAGCCTTTCTCAACACAGTCCGAAATAAAGAACAAAGGTCTTCATAGTGGCATTCACTTTCCTTCTATTGCTCGCGACGTTGCTGCCGGCGCGTGAAGTCGCCATCACCATCGACGATCTCCCGCGCGGGGGCGACGCACCGTGCAACGCGGAGCGGATCCGCAAAGTCACGCGTCAACTCCTCCAACCACTCCAGCAACAGAAGCTGCCCTTCATCGGATTCGTCAACGAAGGCCGGTGTCTCGACGAGCTCGGCGAGCAGGGAATGCGCGATGTCTTATCCATGTGGCTCGAAGCCGGCGGCGACCTCGGCAATCATACGCTGCGCCATCCCGACTTCAACAACACGCCGCTCCCCGAATACCAACGTCAGATCCTTGCGGGCGAGCGCATCACCAAGGCGTTGCTCAAAGCCAAGGGCCGCACCCTCCGCTTCTTCCGCCACCCATTCCTGCATGCCGGCAAGACGCTCGAATCCAAGCGCGCGCTCGAAGCGTTTCTCGATCAGCACGGCTACCGCGTCGCCCCCGTCACGCTCGACAACTCCGATTGGATGTTCGCCGAAGTGTATGCGCGCGCCTTGCGAAGCGGTGATCCCGAGCTTGCGCGAAAGGTGAAGGCCGCCTATTTGCCCTACATGGAATCGATCTTCGAGTTCTTCGAAAAGCGCTCCGTCGAAGTCGCCGGCCACGAGGTGCGGCAAACGCTGCTGCTCCATGTGAATCAACTCAACGCCGAATCGATGCCGGAATTGCTCGCGATGATGAAACGCCGCGGCTATCGCATCGTCAGTCTCGAACGTGCGCTCGAAGACCCGGCCTACCAACTCGCCGATGAGTACGCGGGCCCTGGCGGATTCTCATGGATTCACCGCTGGTCGAAGACAAAAAACATGCCGGGGAAGGGCGAGCCCGAAGAACCCGCCTTCATTCGCGCGGACTACGAAAAGTCACGCGGGCGTTAATCCTCAATCGAGCCGCAGCGCAGTCATCGGATCCACCGACGCGGCACGCCTCGCGGGAATCCAGCACGCCACGCCGCCCGCGGCGATCAGAAGCAGCGCCACACCGCCGAAAGTCGGGACATCGAACGCCCCCACGCCATAGAGCATCGAGACCACCAGTCGCGTCAGGAACCCCGTCAACGCGAGGCCCACCGCCACGCCAATTGCGACCAGTACCACGCCCCGCCGCAGCACCATCGTCAGGATGTTGCCGCGATCCGCGCCCAGCGCCATGCGCAAACCGATCTCGCGAACACGCGCTCCAACGAACGTCGACATGATCCCGTAGAGGCCGATCAACGCGAGCACCACGGCAACCACCGAGAACGCGGATAACAGAATCGTGGTGATGCGCTGTTCCGCGAAGGATGCCGCGACGTTCTCGGCAAGTGACATCGGACGCGCCAGCGGCATGTCGGGGTCAAGACTCGCCACCGCGTTCCGCAAAGCGGGAAGCAGCCCTGCATTGCTGCTGGTCCCGCGCACAACCACAATCGCCGAACCCGCGTAGGACTGCTGAACCGGCACGAAGAGACACGGGCTCGCACGCTCCCGCAGTCTGCGATACTTGTGATCCTTCGATACTCCGACAACCGAGTATTCCTCGCGGCCCACCTTGAGCCGGGCGCCAATCGGATCGCGGCCCGGCAGCAACTGCTTCACGAACGTCTCATTCACCACCGCAACGCGCGGCGCGCCGGCCCCATCCTGATCGCCGAACTCGCGCCCGAGCACCATCGGGATTCCCATCGTCGAGAAGAAGCCCGGCCCATGCATATCGGTGACAACGGAGAGCGGCCGGTCGGGATCCACCGGGCGGCCTTCGATTTCGATGCGGCGCGTATTGCCGCCGCCCGATCCACTCAGCGGAATGAAACTGGTGACCGTGGCCGACTTCACGCCCGGCGTACGGCGGAGCTGGCCGATCAATTCTGCGTAGAAACGTTTGCCGCGTTCCACGGAATACTGGCTCAAATCAGGGCTGACTTCGGCGATCAAGGCATGCTCAGCGTCAAAGCCGGGACTCATCGACAGCGCGTTGTTCAAGCTGCGGCCGAACAGTCCCGCACCCACAAGGGCCATCAGCGAAAGGGCGATCTGCGCAACCACAAGCCCGCTGCGAAGCCATTGCCCGCCACCGCCAACCACACCACTGGCCTGCTCTTTCATCGTTGTCGCGATGCTGGTGCGCGACACAAGCCACGCCGGCGCGAAACCGAATCCGATGCCGCAGGCCATGGAGATCCCAAAGAGAAAGAGCACGATGCCCGAATCGGTCTGCATGTCGAGCCCGAGCGTGATGCCCGGAATCGGAACCAGCTTGTTCAAGGAATCGCCGAAGAGCAGCGTCAACACGAGTCCGAGAGCTCCGCCGAGCATGGAGAGCATCACGCTTTCGGTGAGCAACTGCCGCAGCAGGCGGCCCGCGCTTGCCCCGAGCGCAAGCCTTACGGTGATTTCCCTGGTACGTTCGGCGGCGCGGGCGAGCAACAGATTCGCGACATTCAGGCAAGCGATGAGCAACACCAGGCCGACGACAACGGCAAGAATCGACACGAAGGGGAACAGTCCGCTTTGGACACCGCGCTGCGACTTGTGCAAGGGATAGACCTTGGCGACGAACTCCTTGTCGGATTTTCGATAAGAATCGCGAATTTGTCGAGAAACCGACACGAGGTTTGCGGAGGCTTGCTCGATGCTCACCCCGGGCTTCAGGCGCGCCATGATCTGAAACCAACTGTTTGCATCCGTCACCCGATTCCCTGCTCCCGCCACCCGATTATTCATCTTCATGGGAATCCAGATGTCCTGCGCCAGCCCGCCGTAGACGCCCGCGAAGCCCCGCGGCGCAACACCAATGATGGTGAACGGCACGCTGTTGATGTGGATCGATTTTCCTGGAACCGCGGGGTCACCTGCGAAGCGGCGCTGCCAGAGCGAATAGCTGATCACGGCCACGGCATCGCGCCCTTCGGCCTGATCCTCATCGGGCCGGAATGTACGGCCGAGATGCGGACGCACGCCGAGCACATCGAAGTAGTTGCCCGTGACCGGCGAGCCCGTGATGACTTCCGGCGTGCGATTGCTGCTCACGTTGTACATGGTGAACTCGTGCCCGATCACACCATCGAATACCTCGGCGTGATCGCGATAGTGCTGGTAGTCGAGAGCAGAGTTCGAGTAACCCTCGCGCTGGCCGTAGGACGCGTTGATGGTGACCAGTGCGCGGCTGTTGGCGACACCCGGCAGAGGGCGCAGATACACCGCGCGGAGCCAGGTGAAGATGATGCTGCATGAGCCGATGCCGAGGCCGAGCGAAAGAACGGCCGCGAGTGTGACCACGGGTTTGCGCATCATCATGCGCGCGCCATAGCGGATGTCCTGCCAGAGATTCATGGAGAGATCCTTCCCAGGGAAATGTCTCAATGATATACGGCGTATTCCCCGAGGAGTTCCGGTCAAGACGTTACACGGCGGTCCTCGGGAGATAATGGAGAGGTGACCGAGAAGGAGATGATTCAGCGATGGGTGCGCACGTGGCAGAAGGCCAGCCCGGAATTGGAGAAGATCCGTCTGCGGGAAGTGCGTGACGAGGACAACCGGCAGTCGCTGCAATTGCTTGCTCGTGCGTTCAACCATGCCACGCGCACACATCCACCATCCCCGCATTCCGGTTTGGTGGAGATGCAGCGCTACTTCGCAAAGCTGCGCAAATGATCGACCTTTTGGAAGCAGCACGCGAGCTTCAGGAATTCTGCGATGCGCAGGGGTGGGCGTCGTGGGATCTCAGCGCATCACTGTGAGACAGCCTTACAGTGACGGCTTGCTCGGGTTACTGTTCCCGCCTGGTGCGCAAGGCGTTTGCGTGGGAGGCGCCCTCCCGGAGACAACTCTGTAAAGAGCTGCAAGCGACCGGCTTACTCAAGTTACTTTGCCAGTTTCGCGCGCAGGGCCTTGATTTCTGCCTGCAAGGCCGCACGATACAGCGCGATATCAGCCTTCCACGAAATCACGTTGAAGCCCATGCCGATCCACTGATCCGCCTGCGCAGGGTCGCCGGGCTGGATACCCGCGAGTTTGCCATGCTTCCTCGCGGCGGCGACGACTTTGTTCAGGCTTTCGAGAAACTCCGGATTTTGAAACTGCGCGGGAATGCCCATTGCACTCGACAGGTCGAAGTGGCCGACCCACACGCAATCCACACCCGGCGTCGCGCAGATGGCATCGACGTTGGAAACACCAAGCGGGCTCTCGATCTGGCAGATGATCGTGGTGTTCTCGTTGGCATATTTGAGATAGCCCGCGGTGTCGGGCGCGACATAGTCATTGTGTGCGGTGCCGAGTCCCAGGCCGCGTTTCCCCAGCGGCGCGTACTTGACGGCATCGACAATCGACCTTGCCTGCTCCGGCGTCTCGACATTGCCGATCATGACGCCGAGAGCGCCGGCATCCATGGTCCGGGCCAGAAAATGATAGAGCGGCTGCGGCACGCGCACGAACGGCGCGACGTCGGTGGCTTTATAGAATGCCATCAGGTCCGCGATGCGCTCCGCGTCGAATCCCGTGTGCTCCATGTCGATGACGACGAAGTCGAGATCGGCTGCCTTGTGCATCATCGCGATGCCGCGCGTGCCAAACTCCATGATCATGTGGCCGACAGGCACTCGCCCTTCGTCGACCACTTGCTTGAATCGATTCGGTTTCACTGCAATCTCCAGGTTGCGGACTTATCCGCGATAACGGGCAAGCTTCTGCTGAAAGACGGGGTTGCCGAGCACGTCGCGGTTCACCGTGGCGGTGGGCACCTCGCCCCGGAAAACGGTGAGGATGTTCTCGCACGCTTCCAATCCATTGTCGCGCGCGATCTCCTCGGTCCAGGCGAGACCATGCGGCGAGAGCACCACGTTCTCGAGTTCCAACAGCGGATCGTGCGGATCGATCGGCTCCTTTTCGAAGACGTCAAGTCCGGCACCTGCGATCCATTGCTCGGTGAGCGCCTTTGTCAGAGCGGCCTGGTCGACGATGGGGCCGCGCGCGGTATTGATGAAGTAAGCCGTGGACTTCATCAGGTGGAAGTGCGATTCGCCGATCAGGCCGCGCGTTTGCTCATTCAACGGGCAGTTCACAGTGACAAAGTCACTTACGCGAAACACCGTGTCGATATCCACTAATTCGACATTGAGCTTCGCGGCAACTTCGGGTTTCACGAAAGGGTCGTAGGCGACGAAGCGTCCAAAGCCGAGGCTCGCGGCCTGGCGGAACATTTCCTGACCGATATTGCCGCAGCCAATGGAGCCCAGGGTGCGGCCGCCGATACAGGTGCCGAGACGGCTCAGATCGCCACGCCATTTGCCTTCGCGCACGAGACGATCCTGCTCCAATGCGTTCTTGGCGAGCATGAAGATGAACGTGAAGATCGACTCGGCAACCGGGCGCCGCACAGCATTCGGAGTAATCGCGAGCAGCACACCTGCCTGGGTTGCGGCGGGCACGTCGATCATGTCGTATCCGACGCCCCATCGGGCGATGACGGCGAGCCGGTGAACACCCTGAAAGCTATCGGGCGTGAACTTCAGGCCCAACGCGAAGATCGCATCGAACTCATTCAGAGCTTCGGGTGTCGCGAGCTTGCCGGGCTGTTTCGGCATCGCCGCGAACTCGAGGCCGGGAACGTTGGAGAGCTTCTGTTCCACCGCGGCTTCGAAGCGCCCCTTGGCATCGACGTAAAAGTCGGGAGTAATGCCAACGCGAAAGACTGACATGCACGTGTAATTGTAGCAGGCAGACCGGCGGCCGCCGCCACGCACGGACGACACGGCCGCTGCGAGCGGATGGAGGAGACCACCGGAGCTGCCGGGTCTTCGTCCGGAGCGGGAAGGTTGGGAAAACGACGGCATGAGACCGAACGCGGGCCGGATCAGGCAGGGCGCGCAGAGCGGCGGCAGATGGCGAATGTTTTCCCGGAACCAATCACGCGCAGTTACTTCGCCGCAGGCGGCGACCGCGGTTCGCGCTCAGGGTAAATCGCTGATGCGGATGCCGCGAAAGGTCTGCTTTTTCGAGTCTTTCAGATCCTTGCAGTCCTTGCCATCGGCTGCCGGACGCGCCCCCTCATCCAGGAAGAGCCAGTACCCTGCGCCATCCTTGACCGGAACCAGCACTTCGGGGCCCGTGTTTTCCGGGATGAGGGAAGTGACGTCCTTCAGCATCTTCGGCGCGGCGTCCTCACCGGTCCACGCCCAGATCTTGAAGGGACCTCCTGGCCCCTGGGGGCCGCTGAGTACGAGATACCGTTTGTTGCTTGCGTCGTAGATCATGTCGCGGACACCGGCGCCGTCGAGGTCGAGCAGGAACACACGATCAAGGTTGGGGAGTGCGCGATTGCTCTTGAGGACTTCGGAGGGACGGAGCAATCGGGCAACGAGCGCTTTGCCGCCAGGATCGAGGGGAGAGCGGAGGCCGATGAGCAGATCGCCCTGCGGCGTGGCGGCGAGCCCTTCGATGCTGAGCCCGCCGTCCTTGGGGTCTTTCCTGTCGTCAATGTCCTTGAGATCCTTGTTGGCGGCACGCGCGCGAACGCCAAGCGCCGGCAGCAGGGTGGTGATGCTGTTGACATTGGCGGGACCGGATGCGGTCCACGAGAAGGCGATCAGATTCTGGCGGCTCCAGCGGGCGATGCCGGCTTTGTTGCGGCTGTGGGAGCCGATCGCCCAGTAAGTGCCATTGATTTCCGTAATCGCCTCCAGGTCAAGTTCGGGCTCTTTGGGATCGAAGAGTAAGTTCGTGATAGGTAACGTGAATTCGGAAATCGGGTCGCCGCCGGCGGAGGGATCGTAGAGGCGCAACAGCGTCTTCTCCTGATCCTCGTCGTTGACGATCAGCAGTTGTTTGCCGATCCAAATCGCGGCAGATGCATCGCACATGCCGCGGAAAGTAACTTCAGCGTTGGCCACTCCTATCACCATGATTCCCAGAGTCAACTTGACGATCAGCATGATGAATGCCTCGACAGAGCCTATCCTAATTCGCAGACGACCCGGGAGCCTCTTAGCCAAGTATCTTAGCGACGGGCGCTGTCTTTCGGAGGAAACTCGCCCAGATCGATGACGGTGAAGTGGCGATCGTCTGCATTTAGAAGATCCCTGCACAGCGGAACCCCCACCTGATCCGCATCCCGTGATGCATACAACCGGCCATTCATGTACATAAGGCCTTCCAATACACCCTCCAACTCCGCGCCAAAGGGCAAATTCCACTCGTGCCGGACTCCTTTGCTGTCGAAGTGATAAAGCCGGGCGTCTCCCGGATGCTTGCCGGTCGGTCCGGCCAGGACATAGATCTGGATACCATCGCTGTTCCGGACGGACTCGATCGCCCGTACCCCGAGGCGGCCAAAATCGGAGTTCCATTGGACGCGGTGGATAACGGGTTCAGCATGAGCGAGTACTTCGAGAGGATTGCGCAGTTGCAGGAAGATCGCGTGGCCGAGACGGTCGAGTGGCTTTCGTAGCCCCAGCAGGAGAGTCGGCTTCGTATCATCCAGCACGCTCATGCCTTCAATTTCGACATCGTCGGGATCGGCTTTATCTGGCAAATGCTGGCTGAGAACTCGCTGGATCATCGGCAGCAGGTTTGAAGCGTACTCGCCAAGGAACTGTCCTTCTCGATTCGTTTGGAAAAAGCGGCGACGCGACGGCTCCGGATTGTCCTTTCGGTCGAGACCATGAGAACCGATCCAGAACACTGGGCCCGCCTGAGTGGCCGCAGCAGCCTCGATGTCCGCCTCCTTTGGGGTTCCGCTCTTGGACCGCTCGGTCTCAAGTTGCGAATCGAGGTTGATGACAGAAATGGCTTTGCTATTGCCGGCTTCAAACTTGCGGACGATATTGTGGTCATCTTCGCCGGCAAGGAAGTGCTGGTTTTCGACTGCCACGATGGCGGAAGCGTTGCAGGCGCCATGGTATTGCGAAGCAGTCACGAGTTCGACGTCCAACTCTTTCAGGACTTGCTGGATCGGCGCCGCATAGGTTTTACCATTCGACTCACACACAATCATCCCCACCAGATTCCCTTCTCGGGTGATTACCGGAGCGCCAAGGTCCCCCCAATCAACGGCGCGAGGATCTAGCCCCTCGATCTCGATCAGACCTGTGGCGACATTGCGTGCGCCCTTTCTCGATCGATCCCTTCGTAGTGCGGGCAGATTGCAGACCCCGTCCGTGCGACTGATGTGCGCTTCCTTGCCGCCACTCGCACTACCGAACACGACAACCGGTTGACCAGCGTCGACACGATCGGCGATCCCCGCGAGAGGTTTCCCGATCCCCGCCACAAAATTCGACACCTTCGTCCCGGCATTGAGGGAGGCGGCAGCAACACCAATCGAAATTGACCGGCCGGGAGTGGCCACACATCGAGAGTTCATGACCGAATCATTGAGTGCCGGCTGCTGAATACATCCATTCTGTTCGCCGTCAAACACCTGCGCGGCGCTGAGAACTGAGTACCGGTCCACCTGGCTTCGGGAGCGGACAACGCAACAGATACTGCCAGTCTGGTTTTCGGACGACTTATGCCAGACACTCAAGCCAGGGCGGAGCGTGCTGTGGCGTACGCGCAAGTCCGCCGCTACGGATCGTGCGCCAAGGTCGGCGAGTTGAACAGCCCGGTTCCTTTCCTCGGTAGCCGTACCGGCACGCGCCAAAGCCTCGCTGACCTGCGATTTCCTTGCGTTGTCATACAGGGCAGCGCTGAAGAGAATGAGTAGGGGCCAGAACCAAACCAGAGCAACCGCGGGGTCGGCGCCAAGGAAGAAGCGCCACCAGCGCCGATTCGCTTCTTGCTCCGCTTCATTGGGAGTCAGAAGGTGCGGCGATTCCGGAGGCGGTGACAGCGGGTGCCCAAGAGCGATGGAAGCCTGCTCGTAGCCATGACGGATCAACGTATTGGCAAGTTTCGGCGAGAATCCGTCGATGTCCGTGCGGACTGAGCGCAATGCGCCCTGCAACTGGGGCAGGATGGAAATGTTCTTGAGTTTTTCCGGCTTGGTCCTCGCAACGGGTTCTATCGGCTGGGGCTCCGAAAGCGACACGAAACGGTCCTTGTCTGGCGCAATGCCCAGTTGCCGAGTCAGGATGGTGACGCGTTCCATCAGGAGTTCGTTCGCTCGCACGCTGCGGGGGAAAACGAACCGGAACGTCCGTCCGAGATCTTCCTTCGCACGAGCCTCTGCATCGCTTACCCAGAGTTCCATCTCAGAGTTACCCTGTTTCCGGCGGAGCAGTTCAAACATTTTGATGCCGAGGTTGTCATAAACCCCACCGTCGGTCACATAGTGCACCACCTTTGAGGAGAAGCCAGGGATTGTCTTTTTGCTGATCTCCTGCGGGGGAAACATAGGAGGGAACGCGGCCGATGCGGCGACTGCTTTCGCAACAGGCTCACTGTCTATTGCGACGGATTTCGCGGCGTCGTCGAAGGTCGTCTCAAACTCCAGCCGATCCGGCGAGAAAGAGCAAAGCTCACCAGTGGTCATGCTGCAACCCAGCATGTAGAGTTCGCAGCCGTCGCGGCGAAGATCCTTCATCGTACGTTTCTCAAAGAAGGAGTGGAGTTCGTCCTGGAATAGCGCGGTTCGGCTTCTCATGAAGAGGGATCCGATCCAGCGCCGCAGAATGCGGTTGCGCAGATCCCGCGACGTCAGTTCTCGCACTTTTCGTGCGATCTGGTCAAAGCTCTCGGGGCTGCCGGCGTACATTTCCCAGTTGAGAAGGAGATGGGCAGCAAGAACGCTTCCGCCGGAGACCGAGCAGATGTGGGTCACTTGCCGGAGTTTGCCGGCTTCCCGGAATGCCTGCAGCACACCGAGGTGGAAGAGAGTTGCCCGGAGCCCACCGCCGGATAGGGCCAAGCAGATGGACGGGGATTCTCCAGAGCTAGACATTCAAAAGAGCATATCTCATCTGCGAAGGAAGGTATAAGGCCTCATCGAAGAATCGAAGATTCGTCGATGCGGATGCCGCGAAACGTCTGTTTTTTCGGGTCCTTCAGATCCTTGCAGTCCTTGCCATCGGCTGCCGGACGCGCCCCCTCATCCAGGAAGAGCCAGTACCCTGCGCCATCCTTGGCCGGAACCAGCACTTCGGGGCCCGTGTTTTCCGGGATGAGGGAGGTGACGTCCTTCAGCATCTTCGGCGCCGTTTCTTCACCCGTCCACGCCCAGATCTTGAATGGACCTCCTGGCCCTTGGGGGCCGCTGAGAATGAGATACCGTTTGTTGCTTGCGTCGTAGATCATGTCGCGCACGCCAGCGCCGTCGAGGTCGAGCAGGAAGACGCGATCGAGGTTGGGGAGCGCGCGATTACTCTTGAGGACTTCCGAGGGACGGAGTAAGCGGGCGACCAGCGCTTTGCCGGCCGGGTCGAGGGGAGAGCGGAGGCCGATGAGCAGATCGCCCTGCGGCGTGGCGGCGAGCCCTTCGATACTGAGCCCACCGTCCTTGGGATCCTTTTTGTCGTCAATTTCCTTCAGATCCTTGTTGGCGGCACGCGCGCGCACACCAAGCGCCGGCAGCAGGGTGGTGATGCTGTTGACGTTGGCGGGTCCGGATGCGGTCCATGAGAAGGCAATCAGGTTCTGGCGGCTCCAGCGGGCGATGCCGGCTTTGTTGCGGCTGTGGGAACCGATCGCCCAGTAAGTGCCATCGACTTCCGTAATCGCCTCCAGGTCAAGTTCGGGCTCTTTAGGATCAAAGAGTAAGTTCGTAACGGGCAACGTGAATTCAGAAATCGGGTCGCCGCCGGCGGAGGGATCGTAGAGGCGCAACAGCGTCTTCTCCTGATCCTCATCGTTGACGATCAGCAGTTGTTTGCCGATCCAAATCGCGGCAGATGCATCGCACATGCCGCGGAAAGTAACTTCAGCATTGGCCATTGTGGCGCCTCCCAGCAAAAGCGTCGCGATCAGGGTAACCTCGGAACTGAACATTGGGTAAGTCTACCGTGTTTTCCAAGGGAACGTGGATGCCGTCGGGCACAGAGCGCGCCAGCACCGGTCATGCAGTGCACGAGTGGGCTATAGTAACGCCGGGGAGCGCGGTAACGCAGCCTTCAGGGGCCTTCAGGCTGCCGCCTCGACACTCATGCGAGGCCCGTGCTCAGGGCCGGCGAATCGTCCCTGGTGGATCGTAAGCGCTCGACCCGGCCTTCCCCGCGCATTTCGTTCACCTCGCCCTGCACCGACACGATTGTCGGCGCGGCAGGCTAAAGCCTAGCGCCACCGCAAGGTGGTATTGCGCCGAAGAATCGGAAGTCCCTCAGGTCTAGTACTTTCGTCTGCTAAGGGATCTAGCTTAATACCTCCGTACCTGATACCTTGATTCCATCAGAATATGGAGCTGACAGCGATTCTCGCAGTCGGTGTACTGCTGGCTGTTGCCGCGTGTGCGCCTGCAATAGCCATGAAAATGCACTTCGCCCGAAGACTGCGCGAAGAGTACACTGACCATCGTTCCAGGATTCAGCGAATCGAGACAGAATCTCCCGACCCGAGATTCTCGATCGGCGAGGACGGCAAGGTTTTGTCGTTCAACCCCGCGGCTGAATGCCTGTTTGGCTACACGGCCTCGGAAGTCATTGGGGATCACATCTCGCGCCTGCTACCCGCCGCGGGTGAGAATTCCGGCGGCGGTCCAGCTCTGAACAAACTCCACACGGCGCCGCGGGTGCGAGGCGGGATTGGCGTGGAAGTGACCGGGCTGCGCAAGGATGGTACATCCGTACCACTCGAGCTGATTCTGAGCGAGCACCCGGGGCGGAAACAGCGCGTGTTCCGCGCCGTGGCTCGCGACATTTCGGATCGCCAGTTGGCGGAAGTGCAGACGAGCCGCCTTCAGATGCTCGACGGGCTGCTTGCTTGCGTGGGCGCTCCGGTTGCCGTGCTCGACACCGAGGGACGGCTGGTGCGCTGCAACCCGGCATTTGCCTCGCTTGTGCAGTATCGCGAGGCTGACGTGGAAGGCCGCTTCTATTGGGAACTCCTCCTGAATCCCGAAGACTGGAACCGCACGAAGATCGCTGTGGCTCACATCATCGCGAGTGGTGAGCCGGAGCGCAGCCGCATCGCCTGGCGTACACGGGACGGTGAGCAGCTTGCGATGGCGGTCGCGATCACCGCGTTGCGCGCCGGCAATTCTCCCGCATCTCACGCGGCGATGGTCGCCTTCCCGGTCCATGAGGTCGCACCTGACGATCATTTCGGTGCGACCACCATGCAGGCGATCGAGCAGTTGGCGGGAGGCATTGCCCGCCAGTTCAATGATCTGCTCACCTCGATCAACGGCTATAGCGAACTGCTGCTGGGCTCGTCGCAGATTCCGGACTCCGCGCGAAAGGACATTGAGGAGATCAAACGCGCTGGCGAGCGGGCGGCCTCACTCACTCAGCAGTTGCTCGTCTTCAGTGGCAAGCAGCCTATGGCGCCGGTGACGGTGAATGTCAACGACATGGTTTCCGGCATGCTTCCCATGCTCCGGATGCTGATGGGTGACAGGATTCAGGTCGGCTCCGTGCTGGACCTTTCCACTCCGGCAGGGACCACCGTGGAGGCGGATCCAGGCTGGCTGGAGCAGGTGATGCTGAATCTGGCAGTGAATGCACGGGAGGCGATGCCCGACGGCGGCAAGCTCGCGATCGAGACGTCGATTCAGGACATGGATGCGCCCACCGCGCGCCGCGTGGCGAAACTCTCGGCGGGGAAGTATGTCGTCCTGACCGTCACCGATACCGGATTGGGCATGGACGCCGTTACACACGCACGGGCATTCGAGCCGTTCTTCACCAACAAGCGTTCCAAGGCGATGGGCCTCGGACTCTCCACCGTCTACGGAGTGGTCAGGCAATCGGGCGGGAACGTGGTGTTGCAGAGCATTCCCGGCAGCGGCACCAGTGTCCGGATGTTCCTGCCGCATCGGGAAGCAGTCGCGAGGACGGAAGACGCGGCGCAGCGTGGTCTGTTCCTGGTGCGTGGCGCGGGCGCTTAGCCCAAGACGCAGTACGGTTCCATAGGGCAAAGCGTCCCGATGCTATAGGTCACTTCCCTCTGGAAGTCCGCTCGCCAGGCGCGGTCATGCATGAAGAAAGATCTCCGCGTAGGCTTCTTCTAACGCTTTCACCTCCGCGTCGGTCAGTTGTGAGAATTCACGCTCCCGCGCTCTGCTGGAGAGGTTTCCGCCATTTTGGTGCAGGAAACGAAACAAGAGATCCATCGTCCTGGCGGGCATGTCCGCGATGGTCTCCACAACCGTTCGGAAGCGGTCGTACCGGCTCAGAAAATCCGCCTCGCGCGGCAGGTCCTCCTCAATGGTCTTGTGCACACACTCGTAGAGGAACTCGATATGGGGCGTGGCATCGAAGAAACGATAGAAGTCAGCCGTATCGCCGCGCACGTTCACATTGCCGTCGAGCGTGGCGTCCCATTCGATCACGGGCAGCAGACGCCTGGAGTAGTCTTCCAGCACCGAACGATACGTATCGATCCTTTCCAGAATCGCTGACGAGACTGGGAACACGATTCCCGCGGGATTGAACCCCCGGCCGGCCAGCACATGATGAATCAAATAGCGATGGAGGCGTCCGTTGCCATCGACGAACGGATGGACATAGACAAAGCCAAACGCGAGGATTCCGGCAGCCATCACCCCATCGATTTTCGGCGCTGCGGCACGATCAAAGGCAATCATCCCATCGATCAGGGAAGGCAGATCCTGAGGCTGCGCGCTGATATGGTCCGGCAACGCCAAACGGGTGTCCCGGTCATGTTCACCTACAAACCCCCCTTCCTCCCGAAGCCCGAGTTTCACGAAGCGTGCATCACCGATCACGATCGCCTGAAGACGCAAAAGTTCTTCCAGCGACAACGGATGGCGGCCTGCTTCACCAATCGCGCGGCCCCAACGCTCAATGCGGCGATGGGCGGGGCGCTCACCCTCAATGGCATAGCTCGACTTCGAATCTTTCCGCAGCAGGAAGGCAGCCGTACGGGCGAGAAGATCGCGCGGGACCGCGGCAACCGCGGCTTGGGCACGGCTTGCCAGATCCATCTTCACGAAGCTATCCAGCAGTTCCGTACGAAACACCAGCGGGCAGAATGCGGGTGTTCCCGGAAGGTTGTTTCTCAACCGGTGCCGGGTTGACGTCTCGCCCTCCGTTGCCCATTGCTGTGTCGTGTCAACCACCCCAACATAGGAACCCTGCTCCGCATCGGGCAGATCCACGCGCTTACCAAGCAGCCATTCGTAAAGGAACCAGATGCGCCGGGCATAGGTGCCCGTGGGTGTTTTCCGCACCGCGGCTTCGATCTTGGCCGGGCCGGTGGTCTGAAATAGCCGTTTCAGGACGGCCAGATCGAGTCCTTCGTATTTGAGGGCAAAGGTAAGATGTCCGGCAAGGGTGGCAGGAGGTGTGTGGCGCGGGGTTAGAATTCGCCAGCCGCTCTCTACGCGAATCCGGTGATGCTCACCGATAGCCGACAAGGTCCGTGGCAGTGGTACTTTCAACTGATACGCGTCAATCAGTGCCGCATACCCCGCGGGCGTGGCCCTCTCAGACAGGGCGCGTTCCTGAAAAGCCATCACAGGCCCTGAAAATCGAGTTTTTGCACGGAGTCCCATGAAGAACCTGTCGCCCATGTGAATTTTCGTCTCTGGAGGATTGTACCGTGAAAAACCGAGACCTTCCGTGAAAACTCGTTATCAGACGCCGTTCGCCGTGAAAAGCACTCACGATGAGCTGGGTTAGAGACTGGATGCAGGCCCCTGGCTGGGGTGGCATTCAGACTGGCAGCCCGCGCCACGTGAGGCGTGCGGTTTCAAAGTGCGGAAGTAAGCAAGGTCGTGCAGGCGGGCGCGATCGCTACCCGTGGCCGAGGAACATCAGCCATCCGAGACCGAACATCACGAGCACGAAATAGCCAAAGCTGCGGAACCCGTAGCGGATGCGCTCCGCGTCGGTCTTCTTCGTCACGATTCCGAGCACCACGGAGGTAAACAGCGCGAAGAGAATCGCGGCTTCGAAGTGGCTGAGGTTCATCTTGGGCATCGCGCTTAGCTCTTCTTTCCCGTAACGATCTCGAAGGCATCCACCATGGCGAGAACGTTCATCAGTCCCGCGGCAACCAGAAACTTGGTGCCGTAGTCATGCACATGGCCAGCAGCTTCCGGCTGCGCATAGCCCATCCAAGTGGTGAACAGATAGAGCACGCCGCTGGCGAGGTCGCCGACAAAGCCGCCGCAGTAGATGATGGTGGTGAGCAGGTCCCCGGTCATGGGCGTGAACATTGCACCGCGCATCATGATGCCGAAGAGAAACGTGAGCGTGATCGCGCCTGCCAGCAGCAAGCCGCGAGTGGTGCGCCGGAGCATCAGATGTCCGCCGCCGGGCACGAACCAAGCCAGCGCCACGACGGGCAACCACACAACAACCGGAGTGGATGATTTGCTCAAACCGCGAATACCTCTTGATCTTCTAGTCTACCAAATGGGGCTTTGATCCCAGGACGCAGACCGTGGAAACGGGTCGCATAGGGCGACGCTCGATCCGCACGTCCGCAAAGCCGGCCGCGGTCGCCGCCGCATGGAGATTCTCGCCCACCTGCGTTGCGCTGGCTTCCGTGGCGGCCTTTGACCGCGGCTGTACCGCGATCACCAGGCGGCCTCCCGGCCTCAGCACACGGCGATACTCCCGAAACACGCTGGCGCGGTCATCGAAGAACTGCGCCACATTGATCGCGTAGACCTTGTCGAAGCTCGCATCACCATAGGGCAGCCTCACGGCGCTGCCGAGCCGGAGATCGACGCGCCCTTCGAGGATCGCCTCACGATTGCGGGCGGTGGCCTGCCGCAGCATTTCGGCGGAATGGTCGATGCCAGCGACATAGCCCTGGCGGGCACGTTGCGCGACACGGCGGATGTCGACGCCCGATCCGAAGCCGATCTCAAGGACGTGATCCTCGGGATGGACGTTCAGCAGCGAGAGCACCCACTCGCTTCGTTCGCGGTTCTTCAGTGCCATGAGATGCCCTACCAGCCAGCCGAGCCAGCCATGCGGGCAACGGAATTGCGCCCGAATTCCGGGCTGCTTGCATGCATCAGTCATTGTTCTGCTCCTGGGTCACCCTCTCCATCAGGGCGTCGGCGATGGTTTGAAGCGTTTCCACCGCCTGGCGAACGCGCTTGTCACTGACATCCAGATCCGCCTCCTCCAGCAGCCGCAATTCGCGCTTGCGCATCTTCCCGGTCAACTTCGCGCCCTTGGTTGTGAGAGCCACCAGTGGCGAGCGGCGGCTCGCCGGATTGGGCAGGATTTCCACGAGCTCGTCCTCGCGCAACTCGTCCACCACACTTTGAATGTGCTGGCGCGAAACGGGCCGCATCCGCGCCATTTGCGGCACGGTGAGATTGCCATGGCGGGTGAGGCTTTGCATCACGCCACGCCGGGCGGCGGAACCGGCTCCCTGGCCATGGATGGTCTGAGCCAGTGCCGTCAACCGGTGTGTCAGCAGCACGTTCGCGTCAAACAGTTCCAATAGCAGATCGGCCTTCATATTGACAAGCAGGTTGTCATCATGACAACTGTATTGTCAATACGCCGCCGGATTGGCCGAGGTTCCGCAAAAAAAGAGTTGCCCGTCTCATGCCGCAAGTGTTCATAATCGTTAAGTCCCTTTCTGATGTTGGAGCGCTCCACGAGCCCCGGTACGGTGGCCGTCACCTGGCGCGAGGGCCTGTTCATGGCCTGTATTGCCGCTGTGTATCTGGCCGCGATGCTGCACCTTGCGGCGAATACCGGCATCACAGTGGATGAACCGAGCCACATCGTCTCCTCCATCCTCTATTGGGAAGGCAACGACACGCTGTATCCCGGCGACATGCCGCCGCTGATCAAGATCGCGGGCGGCGCACTGGCGGCGAGTGCGGATTTCCGCATTGTGGAGGAGTCCGCGCCGGCATGGGCAAAGCGCCACGAATGGACCATCGGGCTCGACATGATCCGCCGCATGACGGAACGTCAGATCCGCGAGAGCATGTTCCGGGCCCGGCTGGGCTTGATGATCTTCCCGCTCGCCACCATGCTTCTGATCTGGTGGTGGGGACGCGAACTGTTGTCGCCGGCGGCCGGAGTGGCAATTGCGGCGCTTTTCGCGATGGAACCGACAGCCCTTGGCCACTCAGTCCTGTTCAAGAACGATCACGCCGCGACGTTCGGCTACCTGCTGTTCTGGTATCGCGCGTGGCGGTTCTGGCAGCGGCCGTCGCTCGCGAACCTGTCGTGGATGGCGGCCGCCGGCACTCTGGGCATGCTGGCGAAGCTCTCCATGCTGTTGCTGGTGTTGATCGCGCCATGCCTCGCAATGATACGTCTGCGCGGGATGCGGATGGTCTACGGTCTGGTGGTGGCCGCCGCGATTCCCTATGCGCTTTCCGCGCTGGCATGCCAGTTTGATCTGCGCCCGCTCACGCCGGAAGAACTCGCCGGTGAGGCGACCCGCGGCCATTTGCCGTGGTTCGTCCTACGCGCCGTTTCCGTGTTTCAGTGGCTTCCGATCCCGATTCGCCTGTGGCAGGGATTCTCCTCGCTCCTCTTCAACAACGGACATGAGAACGCGGTGTACTTCATGGGCGCACGCCATTCCTGGGGGCATCCGGCGTACTTCGCAGTCGCCGCCCTCGTAAAGTGTCCGGAACCACTGCTGCTGGCCATTGCCGGGGGCGCCGTAGTGTTGCTTCGCGACGCGCTGCGCCGGGTTCTGCGTGTTTCGGATTTGCTGTGGATCGGACCGGGGCTGCTTTACTTTGCGCTTGCCTCCTACTCGGGTCTGCAACTCGGCTTTCGCCTGATTCTGCCGTGTCTGCCGTTTGCGCTGCTGATAGCGGGACACCTGCTGCGCACGCTGCCGGCCTGGGGTTCTCCAGTTCTGCTGTGCACCATGCTCGCCGTCGTCGCGCCGCAGCACCCGCACGTACTGTCGTACTTCAACGCGGCATCCGGAGGTCCGAAGAATGCGACCAAGTATCTCTCCGACAGCAATGTCGACTGGGGGCAAAACCTCCGTGAACTCCGCCGGTACATGCAGCGCGAGAAGATCCTCGGGATCTCCCTCTCGTATTTCGGGAGCGATAACGTATTCGCCTATTTCCGGCCAGGCCAGGTGGACTGGATTTCGCCGCCGTATGGGGGAACCAAGCCGGCGACGGCCAAATTCGAGCCGGGTCCCGGAATCTACGCAATTAGTGCGACTCTATTAACAGGGCAGTTCGCCGACCCGCCGTATCGCGACTACTACGCGGCATTTCGCGCGAAACAACCAATTGCATATGCGGGGCAATCCATCTTTATCTATCGGTTCCCCTGAGCGGACTCGTCCGTCCAGGCGCGGGAGCCAGCCTGAAAAGAAAGGCGCTCCGAACGTGCGCGCTGTCATGCCGCTCGTTTGGGAACTGGTGCGCCCCCGGCGCGGCATCCTGATTCTCGGCCTTCTTCTGATCGTGTTGAGCCGCGTGGCCGGTCTGGTGCTGCCCGCTTCGACGAAGTATCTCATTGACGATGTGATCGGCAAGCAACGCGTGGATATGCTGGGACCGCTGTTCGCGGCGGTTCTCGCAGCCACCACGGTGCAGGCGGCCTCGTCGTTCGCCCTCACGCAACTGCTTTCGAAGTCGGCCCAGAAACTGATTGCCGAGATGCGCCGCCGCGTGCAGGCGCACATCGGGAGACTTCCGCTTACCTACTTCGACGCCAATAAGACCGGAGTGCTTGTCAGCCGCATCATGAACGATGTGGAGGGTGTGCGGAACCTGGTTGGAACGGGATTGGTGGAGTTCGTCGGCGGGGTCCTCACCGCGATCCTCTCCCTGATCATTCTGCTTGGGATCAGCCCGATGATGACGGGCATCGCACTTGGCGTGATTCTTGTGTTCTCGGTTGTGGTGCAGCGCGCGTTTTCCACGCTGCGGCCGATTTTTCGCGAGCGTGGCAAGATCACCAGCGAAGTAACGGGCCGGTTGACGGAGTCGCTCGGTGGTGTGCGCGTGGTGAAGGGCTATCACGCCGAATCCCGGGAAGAGCATGTGTTCGAAAAAGGCGTGCAACGGCTGCTCGATAACATTCTCAAGTCGCTGACGGGAGTCTCGCTGATGAGCCTCTCGGCGACGGTGCTGCTCGGAATTGTCGGCGCCATTGTGATGTATGTCGGCGCGAAGCAGATCTTCGCGGGCGCTTTGACCCTTGGCGGATTTGCGACATTTACGGCGTTTCTTGCGTTCCTGGTCGCCCCGGTGTTTCAGGTAGTCGGCATCGGGACGCAGTTGACCGAGGCGCTGGCCGGTCTTGAGCGAACGCGCGAGATCCTGCTGGAGCAGCGCGAGGATCAGGCTCCGAATCGCACGTCGGCACTGCCGGTGATTCGTGGCGAAGTGCGTTTTGACAACGTCAGCTTCTCCTATGAAGAGGGCAAGCCGGTGCTGCAGGGCGTGTCATTCACCTCGGAACCCGGCACGGTGACGGCACTGGTCGGGTCCTCAGGCTCGGGCAAATCGACCACCATCGGGCTCATTGCGGCGTTCTATGTGCCGACGGAAGGCTTGGTGACCGTGGATGGCATCGATCTTTCGACCGCGCGCCTCGACACTTTCCGCACGCAGATCGGCGTGGTGCTGCAAGATACATTCCTGTTCGACGGCACCATCCGCGAGAACATCGGGTTCGCGCGGCCGGATGCCACGGAGGAGCAGATCATGGAGGCGTGCCGGATCGCGAGGGTGGATGAATTCACCGAACGCTTTCCAGAGAAGTACGAGACGGTGATTGGCGAGCGCGGCGTGAAACTCTCCGGCGGGCAGCGGCAGCGTCTCTCGATTGCCCGGGCCATTCTCGCTGATCCCCGCATCCTCATTCTCGACGAGGCAACATCGAGCCTCGACTCGGAATCCGAGCAGATGATTCAACAAGGCCTCTCGCATCTCATGCGCGGCCGCACCACGTTCGTGATCGCGCATCGCCTGTCGACCATCCGCCGGGCCGATCAAATCCTGGTGATGGAGGAGGGCAGGATCCTGGAACGGGGCACGCACGAGACCCTCTTCGCGGCGCAGGGCCGCTACCACGATCTCTACACGAGGCAGCACGGGTTGGAAGCGAATCTCTTTCTCGCGCCGGGAGAGGGCGATACCGTGGAAGAAAACTCGACCGATGCCAAATCGGGCCGTCCCGGGAGGCCGGCTGGTGAGCCGATCCGTTTCTTATAACTCTGCAATGGACGAATTTTCGCCAGCGGAGTTACGAGTGCTCTCCAAACTGGATACTCCAGCGAAGATACAGAAGTTTCTGGACTGTAAGGTTGGTTACAATAAAGAGAAAGATGGCCCTACCTGCCGTTCGCCGCGCCGGGTCTTGCGCGACCGGCTTGCTCACTGCATGGAAGGGGCGCTTTTCGCGGCGGCCGCCCTGGAAGTACATGGCCATAAGCCTCTACTGTTGGACCTGGAAGCGACCCGGGACGATGATCACGTACTCGCGATCTATCGGATTCAAGGGCACTGGGGCGCGATTGCGAAGTCCAACTACGCCAGCTTGCGCTTCCGTGAGCCTGTCTATCGGACCACGCGCGAGTTGGTGATGTCGTACTTTGAGCACTATCACAACTTGAAGGGTGAGAAGTCGCTGCGCGCCTACTCCCGCCCGGTTTCTTTATTGCGATTTCGCAAGTGGCGCACTTCGGATAAAGATGTCTGGGAAGTGCCGGAGTACCTTACGACTATTGCCCATGCGAGAGTACTAAGGTCATTCATGGAGCATAGGCTTAATGTGCTCGATGATCGATTGCGGCAGTCAGAAAAAGTGGGCATGAAGTACTAAATAAGTTACAGTCACACTAAAGCGTCGAATCGTATCTGCCGAAGGAATCAGGTATGCCGGTATATGGTATGCCGCCACGGCAACCTGCACCGCCCATGCGTAGTATTGAGACTTTGGCTCGAGCTCTGAGGCAGAATCAACTCTCTGCGGACGAGTTTCAGACCATCCTGCGGAAGCTGTCGCAAAACGATCGCACCGCGCTGTTCCAACTCTTGGATGAGTTGGGCAGAAGTTAAACTACCGGCGTCGTGGGCCGCTCGGCAGCTTGCGCGTATCCAGCACAGGGTACTGAAGGGGCCAAACTTTCGGTACCCTCCCTTCGAACTCCTTCGCAAACTCGACCAATCTGTCCACCACGTCCGGGTTGTGCGGCAATGTCGGTGGACGCACCCTCACCAACTGCCATCGGTGATATTGTGTGTGCGAATGAAACTCAACCGGCGTGAACTGGCCGCGGCAATGGCGGCGCCTGCCCTGCAGACTTCCGCACAGAGACCCAATATCGTGCTCGTGCTTTCCGACGACCACAGCGTGCCGCATCTCGGCGCGTATGGCGACCCCGTGATCAGGACTCCGAACCTTGACCGGTTCGCGTCGGAGGGCATGCGTCTCGACAAAGCATTTCAGGCGGCGCCGCAATGTGTTCCATCGCGCACCGCTTTGATGACGGGACGCTCACCCGTTGCCGTGCGCATGGGCCGATTCACTTCGCCACTGCCGCCTGACGTGATCACACTGCCCGAAGTGCTGCGTTCCGGCGGATACTTTACGGGAGTCTGCCGGCGGGCCTTCCATCTCGACGGGCCTGCGGCACCCGGCCCTGTTTCGAAAGCGATCTTCGACAAACACGGCATGCGCACGTGGGACAGCCGTGTCGACTTTCTGGATCGCAGTTCGCCACGCTCACAGACCACCGCCAAGATCAACGAGTTCTTCGACCGGCGTCCCGCGGAGAAGCCCTTCTTTCTTTGGGTGAACTTCAACGATCCGCATCACGTGTGGGACAGTAATGCGATTCCTCAGCCTCACGCCCCCGCACGCATCCCGATTCCGAAGCATTTGCCCGATCTGCCTGGGATGCGCGCCGACCTCGGCCGCTACTATGACGAGATCGCGCGGATGGACGGCGAGTTCCAGACGGTGCTCGATACCATTGGCAAGCGAAGCGGCAATTCGAACACGATCATCGTCTTCATGGGTGACAACGGCCATGCTTTCCCGCATGGCAAGGGGTCGCTGTATGATCCAGGCTTGAACGTGCCGCTCCTGGTACGCTGGCCGGGCCGTGTGCGGGCGGGCAGCACATCGGCCGATCTAGTCTCCGGAGAGGATCTCGCGCCCACGCTGATTGAAGCAGCAGGCCTGAACGCGCCCCGCGAGATGTCGGGCCGCAGTTTCCTCGGGCGGCTGACCGGTGGGAGTTACGAGTCGCGGAGACACATCTTCGGCGCACGATTGGTCCACGGTGGAGGAGTTTACACAGAGACGACTCCGGCATCTACTTTCGACCTTTCGCGTTGCGTGCGTACCGCAACGCACAAGCTGATTTACAACTGCACCCCGAAGCAGGTTTATCAGCCCGTGGATAGCGCTCGGGATGCCGGATGGCAGCAGATGGTGGCTGCGCATAAGGCGGGAAAGCTCGACGCGGTATTCGAACGGATGTACTTCCAGGATCCGCGCCCAGTGGTGGAATTGTACGACTTGGCGAAGGACCCGAGCGAACTCACGAACGTCGCGGGTCAGGCCGAATACAGTGCAGTGGAGCGTGAGTTGAAAATCGCCCTGCAGGAGAAGATGATCGTCGACTACGACTATCTGCCGTTGCCGCTGAACGAGTAGGGCGGGCTAAACCGGCTGGCTGCCGCGATGTTCGCGGAGAAAGTCCTGGTCGATCTTCTTGCGGCCCCGGAACCCCTCTTCGATGCCGTGCCAATACTCAATCCGCGGCTCGCCGAGCTTCCAGCAGAGATACACTTCACGGCCCTGATACAGGCTGCGAAAGTCGATGAGGCCCATGTCGAGATCCTTCACTTCGCAACCGAAGGAGTGGATCTGCTCAATGGCCTCCTGCAGTTTGCGGGCGCAAGTGTCGCGGCGGGAGCGTTCGGCTTGCAGCCGTGGACGATCGACCGAAGCACCACCGGAAAGCAGAATCCGTTCGGACTCCTGCCGCAGAACGGACTCCGCTTCCTGGTAGAAATGCTTCAACTCGATGGCGTTTCGAATCGCCGACTCAACCTCCTTCAGCAGCGCTTCGGCCTGCTCAATCCGGAAGTAAGTGGCCATTCGTGATTGCATGATTAAATCCCTTGGACCTGGATGGCGAGCGCGCGGCTGCGCGGACCGTCGAACTCGGCAAACAC
>JAEUQE010000409.1 GCA_016789785.1 Bryobacterales bacterium | reverse complement strand
CCCCACGAGAAGCCGCCGCGAGGGGCAAAGGTGTTGTAGACGGTGTTCGTCATGGCTTGGCCGAACGGCGCATCCTTGCCCACCACCACGACTCCGTTGTCGTAGTTCTGTGTTCCCGTCACGATCTGGCCGTTGGCGGGAAGCACCGTTGCGGCACGTGCCCGGTCAAAGCGAGAAGGTTGGAAGAACGAATAGAAGCCCTCGTCGTCCTTCTCCGGTTCGAAGATTTCGTAACGCATGCCGTAGTTGAGTGTCAGCGTATTGGTCACGCGCCACACATCCTGGATATACAGCGACCAGTTCTCCCAGCGCGACTTGCCGAACACGTGATTTGAGTTCTCGGTGTACTGGAACGCGTTGCCGGTAAGGAGGTCGGCAAGAGAGTCGCCCGTGGGCTGGCTGTTGAATGAGAACGTACCGTTATTGTTGGGCACGCTTTGGTTCTGCGACTTGTTTTCTTTGTCGATCGCGCCGCCGAACTTCAACGTATGCCGGCCGCGCGTCCATGTGAAGTTGTCCATCAGCTCCCAGGTGTAGGCGGCGATGTTCTGCGGCCAACGGATGTCGATGCCCGCATAGCCCTGCGCCATGGAGATGGAGGGAATCAGTCCGGCCGCTGCCACCTGCGTATTGAATACGCGCGGAACGCGGAAGTTGGCCTCACGGCTGCGCGCTGCGTTCGCGGATGTCGAGATCGCGAGCGACTGCCCATAGAACGATGAGGTGACCTGATTCACCATGTTCGAATTCACAATCCACGTCGCCGACACATTGGCTCCGCGCACAAGATGCGACTGCTCGCTATCGGCGACATCGTGCATCGGGTTGCCGGCGAACAGACCGTACGGGCTGATCAGCCGCGTGGAGTCGAGATTGTAGCGGCCGAAGATGGTGAGGTTCTCCTTCGCATTCCAATCGATGCGCCCGAGACCTGAGCGGTACTTTGTGCCATCGGGTTCTGCGGAAGTGAAGTTCAACGCGCCTTGCTGGAAATTGGGGCGCAGATAGAAGGTGCGAATCAAGGCCTGCGCATTCGGATCGAGGCGCGACGTTGGGATGCGGCGATTGGCGAAGGGCTGATTGTTGAGCGGATCGCGGATGTCGCGCGTCGTGGAAAAGTCGCCTGCGATCTGTGCATCGGTGGGAACGATGCTGGTGCGCGTGCCTGTGCTCTGCCAGATGCGGCGGTATTCATTCGACACGAAGAAGAAGAGTTTGTCCCGCTTGATGGGACCGCCGAGCGTTCCGCCGAAGTTGTTGTAGCGGTTCTTGGGGCGGCGCGCGGCGAAGAAGTTGCGCGCATCCAACTTGTCGTTGCGGAAGAACTCGAACAGCGAGCCGTGATACGCATTGGTGCCGGACTTGGTGACGACGTTCACCTGTCCGCCGCCGTTGCGGCCGTATTCCGACGTATAGGCATTGCGTTCGATGCGCACTTCAGCGATGGCATCAAGATTCACCATTGCGAGATTGTTGCCGTTGAACGTATCGATGTTGCGGCCGCCATCGAGCGTCCAGTTGTTGGCGCTGGTCTGGCCTCCGCTGAAGGAGAACGGAACGCCCGTGTTGGAGCCGAAGCCCGGCTGTTGCGCCTGCATGGAACTGACGCCCGGCTGCAGCGTCATGAGCTGAGTGAAGCTGCGGGTGTTGAGCGCGAGTTCCTGTACCTGGGTGCCATACACGGTGGAACCGATGTTGGCGGAGGCCGTGTCCACTTGCGCGGCGCGCGTCTCCACCTTCACGGTTTCGGTCATGGAGCCGACCGTGAGTTGCACGTCCACGCGAGCCTGCTGTGCCGCGTTGAGATTCACTTCCACCACTTGCGCTTTCTGGAAGCCGGTCTTTTCGAATTCGAAACGATAGACACCCGGCGGCACCTGCTGCACCTGGAAGTTACCGGCATCATCGGTGCGCACTTCGCGGCGGAAGGGCGGATCGTCGCGCACTACGCGAACGACGGCATCGGGCACAGCGGCGCCCGACGGGTCAGTGACCGTGCCAAGGAATGTACCGTTATTGAAGGTTTGCGAATGGGCGCACGGGGCCAGAATCATCGTGATCGCGAGCGCGATCAACGGAACTACTGAAGCAAAGCGAAGCCTGATCATGGCGCAAGTATAGTGCAGCCAGAGTGGCACTGGGTATCCTCGTCTGGCCGGATGGACGGAACCGTCTCGCAAAGACGTGCGGCTTCTTCGCCAGAGACGGTTGCCGCGCTGGTAGCGCTTAGAAAGCGACTTTCAAAGCGAACTGCACAATCCGCGGATCAGCGGCGCTCTCAATACGGCCAAATCGCGCGGGGGTGTTCTGCTGCGCGAACGGATTGTTGAAGCGGGGCGTGTTCAACGCGTTGAAGAACTCTCCGCGGAACTGCAAGCGAAGCCGCTCGGTGACGGGAAAGACCTTCGTCAAACCGAGATCGAAGCTCGCCGCGCCGAGTCCGCGCATGACGTTGCGAGGCGACGTTCCAAATGTACCTGTGACGTTCGGCGCGAAGGCCGCGGTGTTGAAGTAGCGCGCGATCAGGTCCGCTCGCGAGCGATTGGTTGGCAGAAACGGATCGCCAACGAGATCGGCGAAGTTCGCGCCAAGACCCGCCAATGCTCGATCGGCGCCGGAGGACACAGAGAACGGAAAGCCGCTGCGAATGGTCGTGATGCCGGTGAACTCCCATCCTCCCGCCACTGCCTTCAACAGCGTGTTGCTGCGTTCCAGCCTCGGTAAATTCCACACATGTGAAACGATCAGGCGCTGCGGCTGGTCGAAGTCGGAGACGCCGCGATTGGCCCGGAGATTCAGCGGAATCACTTGCGAAGCATTCTGCGGCGTGGTGTCCGCGGATACTTCGTCAATCGATTTCGACACCGTGTAGTTCACCTCGAACGAGAAGCTGTTCGTCATGCGGCGTTCCACCGAGATCTGCAGACCGTGATAGCTCGAATTGCTGTCGGCATAGGTTTGCAGGATGCTGCCGAAGTCGCCGAAGGGCCGGCGCTGTTGAATGTTCGCAGTGCTGGCGCCTGTTGCGAAGCGAGCATAGTTCAGATCGTCGGTGTAGCTGAGGTGGCGGCCGAGATTCCCGATGTAGCTGGCGCGCGCCACGAGATTGCGAGCCAGTTCCCGCTCCACCGTGAGGTTGTAGGTTTGCTGATAGCTGGGCTGGAAGTTGCGCGCGAAGGTGCCGAAGGTTCCAAGCGGAGTGAAAAACGATGCGTCGGAAGGTGGCACGAACGGCGCGAAGCTCGCCGGGAATGGATTCGCCGCGGGGCCGTATGGATCTTCAAAGCGCACACCGAAGCGTGTCACCTGAGGGCTGAACGGCGCGGCATTCACGAAGCCGTTGTAGAGCACAGTGAATTGCGGATTCCAGAACAGGCCGAAGCCTCCGCGCACGACGGTCTTGCCGCCTGGTAAGCGCCACGCGTAACCGAAGCGTGGCGCCACTTGGCCGAGGAAGCGGCTGAATCCGCCTTTCGGGCACCCGGGATCACCATCGTTCAGATAACCAACCGGAGCCTTCGGGAACCGCGTGGATCGCTCGCCGGGCGCGAAGCATTGCGTGCGGCCGAGGTCATCGTGGAAAGGAAACATCGGATCCCAACGCAGGCCGAGCGTCAGTGTCACGTTGGGTGTCACACGCCAGGTGTCCTGTCCGAAGAAGCCCCAGCGCGTGCCGAACAGCGATTTGTACTCGCCGCCGCCTTGATCGAAACTGTACACGTCGCCAAGCATGAAGTCGGCCATTGCGACACCTGTGATGTTGCCGTTGAACTGGAACAGCCCCATGGTGCGGAAATCATTCTTGATGTCGTTGGTGGAGCGGAGAATCTCGCCGCCGAACTTGAACTCGTGATTGCCTGAGAGGCGTGTGGTGGTGTTCGCGAAGTGAATATCGTAATCGTTTTTGTCGTAGTTCCAGCCTGGGCGGGTGAGAAAACCTCCGGTGATGTTCACGAATAGGGACGCGGGATCCTTCACTGCGATGCCTCGAACGCCGGCGTCGCGGAAGGTGAGTGGCAGTTTGATGGAAGACCAATCGTTGAACGTGCGGCGCCAGCGGTAAGCGAACGTGAAGCTGTTTAACCAGTTCGACGCCGTGTAGATGTCGTTCAACGTGAGCTGATTGTAGGGTTGCGTGGACCGTCCCACTTCGCTCGCGAACATCGATGCGAGGTCTTCCAGATTCCCGGTGAACGGGCGCTCGAAGCGCTGGCGGAAGTAGCGTCCCATGACGCGATGTACGCCGAGATTCCAATCGATCTTGAGTGTGTACTCATC
>JAEUQE010000408.1 GCA_016789785.1 Bryobacterales bacterium | reverse complement strand
GCGCGGACGATGCCGGCGCGGCGAATCTCGCGAAGTTTGGGCATGCCTTCGATCGACTTCAAGGCGGCCTCGGACACAGGCTGCCGCGACAGGTCGAGAAATTCGAGGTTCGCCAATGTGCGCAGTGGCGTGAGGTCGTCGAGAGATAAGCGTTCGGCCTCGGGGTGCCCTGGGCGGTCGACGCCGCGGTCGGAAATCGTTGCGGCGGCGATGCTCAGACGCCGGAGCTGGGTCAGCCGGCCGAGGCGGGCGAGGTTCTGATCGGTCAACGCGAGGCCCCACAGCCCGCTGTCGACGCGCTGCGTGCCGCCTACGTCCAGGTCGCGCAGGGAGGGCAGTTGCAGCAGCGTTTGCAGACACTCACCAGTCAGCCGGTTGCCGCCAATTGCCAGGCGTTCGAGCTTTTCAAGTCCGGCGAGTTGATCGAACCCTTCGTCCGTGATTTCGGTAAAGGCGACGTCGAGATCCCGAAGGTTCTTCAAGTGCGCGATGTGCTCGAAGACTTTGCTGGTGACGCGCGCGCCACGCAGGTTCAGCCGCTCAAGGGCAGGGAAGTGCTTCAACACGGCGAGCCCGTCTTCGCTGATGTACTCGGCGTAGTAGAGGCTCAACTCGCGTAGATTGCGAAGACCTTTCAGATGCTGCAACCCGGCGTCGGTGATCTTCGTGTGCGAGAGGTCGAGGCGTTCGAGAGTGTGCATGCGGCCGACGCGCGCAAGGTCGGCATCAGTGGTCCAGGTGGAAGTAAGATCGAGTTCGCGTTCGTCGGCGGCAACCAACAAACAGGGCAGTAGGAAGAGAGTAAGAGTAGACTTCAACTGCGCCTCCGGTTGGGTAAGCTCGATTCGGCTTCGAAGATGATCCTGCACGCGGGCAAGGCGGCTTTCAACGCGGCGTGGCCCTTGGCCGTGATCAGCGTGTGATAGATGTTCAACGCCTTCAGATTGCGCATCAATGCAAGCTTCGGCACGGCGGCATCGGTGATGTGCGTGCTGTCGAGACTCAGTGACTCCAACTCGGTCAGCGTTTGCAAGGGATCGAGTGCGGCGTCGTACCACTCGGCATAGTCGAGGCTCAGGCTGCGAAGGTTGACGAGCTTCGCCAACACTGCCGCGGATGCGTTCGAGATGCGTGTGCGATTCAAGTCGAGATGCCGGAGGTTCTTCAATGCAGCGAGGTGTTCGACGCCTTTATCCGTGAAGCGTGCATCGCGCAGCACAAGCGATTCGAGTTGCGTCATCGCAGCGAGCGCCCGCAGACCTTCATCCGTAAGATCGGTGCTGCCGAGGTCCAGCGAAGTCACGGTGGTGAGCTTGGCAAGCGGCGCGCCATCGGAGATGTCCGTGGATGCGAGTGAGAGCTTGCGCAAGCGCGGCAGTGTGGCGAGGATCTCAATGGCGGCGTTGGCGACAGGTGTGCCTCGCAGGTCGAGATCTTCGACGGCGCCCAGATGACGCAGGCCATCACCTTCGACATAGGTGTTGGCGAGAATCACGCGGCGCAGGTTCGTGAGCTTCGCGAGATGCGCGAGGCCGGCATCACCGACTGCAGTGCCAGTGAGGTTGATCTCTTCGAGCGCGTGCATCGAGGCGACGCGCGCCATGTCGGCATCGCTGATCTCGGCGCCTTCGAGAGAGAGGCGCTTCATGGAAGCACCGGCACGAAGCGCGATTGCGGGCCTCGCGGCTTGTTCGGTGTAGAGCACACGCAGACCCGGCACAGCGGCGCGCCATCGATCGGCACCAGCACGTCCGGCGCGGGTGTATCGCACATCGGCTTCCTGTAGGGCTCGAAGGCCGCGCAGTTGTTCGAGTCCCGCATTGCTGACGCGCGTGCGGTAGAGATTCAACTCTTCGAGCGCGGCCAGATCCTTGAGTTGCGGCATGCCCGCATCGCTGACCTGCGTGCCCATGAGGTTGAGCTTCTTCAGGCCTTTCAATGCGGAGACTTGGTGCAGGCTCTCATCGGTGATGGAGGTTCCATGCACATCGAGTTCTTCGAGTTGATCGAGCTTCGCAAGAACGGCAAGACCGGCGCCGGTGATCTTCGTGTCGCCGATACGGAGTCGCTTCAGCTTCGGCATCGCCGCGAGTTGCTGCATGCCGGCGTCATCGAACGGAGTAAGCGTCACATCGAGCGCCTCCAGATTTGTGAAGGTGGCGAGTGCCGAGCCGGTGACATCGGACTGGCGCACCACTAACTCGCGAAGGTTGCGCAGGGGCGCGATTTCAGCGAGTCCGGAGTCCTTGAAGCGAATGCGATCGAGGAAGTGAAAGCTGAAAGTAAGTACTTCGAGCGAGGTGACCGGCGCGAGGTATTTCAAGTCGCGGCTGCCATCGCGGCCTCCATCGGCGTTGCGATTCCACAAGGGTCCGGGAAGATGAAGCTCCTTCAAGTGGCGCAAGCCTGTGAGGCGTTCGAGATCGGGTGGATCGACATTCATTCCGACCCAATCGAGGACTTCGATGCGGAGATCGCCGGTGGGGAGTTGCGAGAGATCGGTGAGGCGGCGCGTATCACCTGCGAGGCGAACGCGGCCGCCCATGATGAGGGTGAACTCCGCTGCTTTGCGGTCAGCGGTCTCGCACCAAGCGAGTGTTGCGGCCAACAAGAGCAGCGGAATCCGGTACACGGGAAGTTACCTCGAACTTACTAGATTTCGAGTTGCGGCCGGCCGGGTTCGGGCCAGTCGATATGGAAGAACTTGCCGCGCGGATGGTCGGTGCGCTCGTAGGTATGGGCGCCGAAGTAATCGCGCTGCCCTTGGAGCAGATTGGCGGGCAGCCGCTCGGAGCGATAGCCATCGTAGTAGGCGAGCGCCGAATAGAAGGTGGGTGCGGCAACGCCGTACTGAGCGGCCGCGGCCACCACGTTGCGCCAGTTTGCTTGAGCGCCGTCGATGGCTGCTTTGAAGTAAGGATCCAGCAGCAGGTTCTTCAATTCGGCATCACGCTGGTAGGCTTCGGTGATCTTTTGCAGGAAGCGTGCGCGAATGATGCAGCCGCCTCGGAAGATTTTCGCGATCTCACCGAAGGGCAGCTTCCACTTATACTCATGCTGCGCGGCTTCCATCAACTGGAAGCCCTGCGCATAGGCACAGATCTTCGAGCAATAGAGGGCGTCGTGGATGGCTTGAACGAACTGCTTCTTGTCGCCGGAGAACTGTGCTTGCGGGCCTGTGAGGACTTTCGAAGCGGCGACTCGCTCGGCCTTTACGGAACTCAAGTAGCGAGCGAAGACTGCCTCGGCGACGGTGGGCGCGGGGGTGCCGAGATCAAGCGCGCTGACCGAGGTCCACTTACCGGTGCCCTTCTGGCCGGCGGTGTCGAGCACGATATCGACGAAGGGCTTGCCGGTCATTGGATCCTTCTGCTTGAGGATGTCGGCAGTGATCTCAATGAGGAAGCTGTCGAGCAGTCCGCGATTCCATTCGGCGAAGACGTCGCCGCACTCATCGGGCGTCATGCCAAGCACGCCGGTCATGAGCGCATAGGCTTCGCAGATCATCTGCATGTCGCCATACTCGATGCCGTTGTGGACCATCTTGACGTAGTGGCCCGCGCCATCGGGGCCAATGTAAGTGGTGCAAGGAACGCCGCCGGTGATGGGCTTGCCAGGGGAAGCGCCAGTGAGTGGCTTGCCGGTAGCAGCATCGACTTTCGCGGCGATGGCGGTCCAGACGGGCTCGAGTTCTTTCCAGGCTTCGAACTCGCCGCCGGGCATGAGAGAGGGGCCGAAGCGCGCGCCTTCCTCGCCGCCCGACACGCCAGAGCCGATGAAGCGGACGCCTTTGGCTTTGAGGTCGCGCTCGCGGCGAATGGTATCGATCCAGTAGGCGTTGCCACCGTCGATGATGATGTCGCCCGATTCGAGCAGTGGGACGAGATTGTCGATGACGGCGTCGGTAGGGCCACCGGCCTTCACGAGAATGATGATCTTGCGCGGCCGCTTGAGCGAGGCGACGAATTCTTCGAGAGTTGCGCATCCGGTGAGGCCGCCGGGAGTAGAGGTGTTGGCGGCAACGAAGGTTTCCATCGTTTCACGGGTGCGGTTGTAGACGCTGATGCGGAACCCATGGTCCGCAATGTTCAAGGCCAGGTTCTGGCCCATGACAGCAAGGCCAACCAGACCGATATCGGATTGTGCGGTAGACATAGAAAAGTCCAACTAGCATTTTATACGGCCCGGCGGGGGCGTGTTTGGTTCTGGCCTTTGACGCGTGCTCATAAGGTCTGCGAGGGCCAAAGAGCGAGAGCGGTTGCGAAGACGCGGTCATCTTGAGCGATGGAGCCG
>JAEUQE010000407.1 GCA_016789785.1 Bryobacterales bacterium | reverse complement strand
TCCGGGCTGATTTGGGGGTCTGCCCCCTCCGCAGCCGGCCGCCACAGCGGCGCCTGTGAGGTCCAACCGTTCACCGTACCTCGTAGTAAGTGTTCCGGCTGCGCGAGTGCCGGCAGGAGGCAAAACAGAGCAAGTAGAGCGAATCTGATCATGCCCTAATGATCGGGTACTTACGTCGGCGAATCTGTAGCAATGAAGTACTAACAGCTCGGCTGTTTGACTTTAGTCTGCTAAAACGGCGAGGGATACGCCCACAGCGATCTGGGGGGCTAGTGGCTTACTCGGAGGCGACTGGTCCGGCAACGGCCTCGCGTTCTTTTGACCCATCCTGCTTCCGCCGGGCACGCGGAAACCGGTAGCGTTCCTTCACCGGCCGGAACCCGGCAAAGTTGAACCGGCAGGCTTCACAACGCAGACGCTTTGCTCCAAAACTCAGCATCAACTGCGTGCGCCACTTGGCGATATAGTGCTCTTCGCTCCAGGTGCTCAGATCCGTGCGGTAGCAGCGGGGGCACCGCGCCCAGCGAATGTCGGCGAACCTCCAGATGCGGGAGTGAAAGCGGTGATGGCAATCCTTGCAGCGCAGCGCATGGCGGCCGAACAGACTGAGAACGCGCTCTCCGAGACTCAGAGTCTTGGAGTGGCGTACGTGCCGGGAGCCACAGGCTGGACAGTTGACGAACATAGGACGATGACGGCCGAGGCGGTCCCTTTCAGTGTAGTACAGGATAGGGGTGCGAGGCTCTCTCAGCGGGCTCGGCTGAATACCTGATCGCGGGCCCTGGAAACATACTCATTCAGGTATTGCTGAAACGCGGTGGAGAGCCTCCCCCTTGCGTCGCCCCGGTGCGCCATGGGGACTTCGTCCACGGCATTCACGGGCAGCAAATCTCGCGTACTGGACGTGATGAATACCTGGTCGGCATTGGCCAGATCCTCAATGCGCAAGTCGCGCTCCCGAATCGTGATGCCCGGAACCCGGATCTCTTCAAGTAGCACGGCCCGCGTGATTCCTGGCAGGCAGCCCGAGGCGACCGGCGGCGTCCAAACCTGGTCGCCCATGACGGCGAAGATATTCGCGGACGTGCATTCGGCCACCATCCCCTGCTCGTTCAGCAGTAGCGCCTCATCGTAGCCGCGCTGCTGGGCGCGTTCGAGCCAAGTCAGGTTCATCGACCAGGCAAGGATCTTCGCGGTGGCAAACGCCATGGCCGAATGGCGGGCGTGTGGCGTGACCGCCAGCCGCACTCCCGTGCCCCAATCCTTCAGGTCGCGGGTGAAGGCGATCATGTCGTAGTCCGCGGTCTGATCCGGACTCTCGAACATGCCCCCCTTGTTGCGCACCACCACCACCCGCAGCGTCGCGTTGTAAGCCTGATTGGCATCCACTAGCTTCAACAAATCGGCGTGCATCGCACCGGCATCGCTGGGGAACGGAATGACCATCAACTCGGCGTCCTTGCGCATGCGTGCAAAGTGGCGGTCCCATTCAAACAGCACACCGTCCTTAACGCGCAACGTGCTGAACACACCCCAGCCGTTCAACAATCCCACCTGGCCGGGTGTGCAGATCTTCTCCGTCGTCCCGCGGATCTCGCCGTTGTGAAGCAATAAACGATGCATGGTTGTAATTTTCAGTATCCCATTGGCCAGTGTTTCCCCGCTCTGCCGTGCTTACGCCGAGCTTTCGCCGCGCGGATTCCCACGGCTATCTGCTAGCTTGGAGATTCCGAATGATTTCGTTTTCTAACATCAGCAAGCAGTACGGCAAACAACTCATCTTCGTCGACGCCTCCTTTCAGTTGAACCCCGGTGAGAAGGCCGGATTGGTGGGCCCCAATGGCGCGGGCAAGACGACGCTTTTCCGCATGGTGGTGGGCGAGGAGTCTCCTGACGATGGAGAGGTCTCGGTCCCGAAAAAGGCCACGATCGGCTACTTCCGGCAAGACGTGGAGGAGATGAAAGGCCGTTCCGTGCTGGATGAGGCGATCGCCGGAAGCGGCCGCGCCGGAGACCTGCATCATGAACTCGAAGACCTGCAGAAGGCCATGGAGGATCCCGCCCGCGCTGATGAAATGGACCGTATCCTCGAACGGTTCGGCGAAGTGCAGGAGGAATACGATCATCTCGGCGGCTACACGCTGGAAGCGCAGGCCCGCGAAGTGCTGCATGGGCTGGGTTTCGCGGACGATCAGATCGACGGCGATGTAGGCGCGCTGTCAGGCGGTTGGAAGATGCGGGTCGCGCTGGCGCGTGTCCTGCTGGGCCGGCCCGATGTTCTGCTGATGGACGAGCCCACCAATCACCTCGACATCGAATCGATCATCTGGCTCGAACGGTTTCTCAAGGGCTATCCCGGCGCCGTACTGATGACTTCGCACGACCGGGAGTTCATGAATCGCATCGTCTCACGCATCGCCGAGATCGATGCCGGAGAAATCACCGCCTACACCGGCAACTACGATTTCTACGAGCGCGAACGTGCCATTCGCGAGGCCAACCAGCAGGCCGCATTCGCGCGCCAGCAGGCCATGCTTGCCAAGGAGCAGCGCTTCATCGACCGCTTCCGCACGCATGCCGCCAAGGCAGCACAGGTGCAGAGCCGCATCAAGGCACTCGACAAGATCGAGAAGCTCGAACTTCCCAAGAGACGTCAGGTGGTGAAGTTCGAGTTCCGTACGCCGCCGCGTTCCGGCGATCAGGTGGCCGTGTTGGAGGGCATCCGGAAGGCCTACGGTTCGCGCGTCATCTACGACGGGTTCAGTTTCACCATCCGGCGAGGTGAGCGCTGGGCGGTGATGGGCCGCAACGGAGCCGGCAAGACGACGCTATTGAAGATGATTTCCGGGGCGGCGAATCCCGATGGCGGCAGAATCGAACTGGGTGCGAGCCTGGCGATGGGTTATTTTGCACAGCAATCGCTCGACATTTTGGACGGCGATCTTACAATTATCGAGCACTTACAAAAAGACTTTCCGCATGACACGCTCGGATCGCTCCGCACGCTTGCGGGGGCGTTTCAGTTCTCCGGCGATGACGTGGACAAGCGGATCCGCGCGCTTTCGGGCGGCGAGAAGTCCCGGCTGGCGATGGCCCGCATGTTGTACAATCCGCCCAACTTCCTGGTGCTGGACGAGCCGACGAACCATCTCGACATGGCCACCAAGGAGATGCTGGTGGAGGCGCTGAAGGACTTCGAAGGCACCATGATCTTCGTGTCCCACGACCGTACGTTCCTCAAAGGGCTCGGCTCCCGGGTGCTGGAACTCGGTGGAGAGAGCGGCGCAGACCGCCAGCCGCTCGTTTATCCCGGCAGTTACTCAGAGTATGTTGAGCGGACAGGCCACGAGGCTCCGGGCATCTATTCTTAGTAACCTCAGCCTATTCGAAGGGGAAAGCGAGGGTAACTTCCAGTCCCGGGTGTGTATTCCTCGCCCGGACGGAGCCACCGTGCGCGGCCACGGCGCGGCGGGCGATGGAGAGGCCGAGGCCGAACCCGGTGCCATGCTGCCCTTCCACGCGAAAGAACGGTTCAAACAGGCGGGGCAGCAGATCCTCCGGAACCCCCGGGCCTTCGTCGCGAATCGTCACTTCCGCGGCATGGGAAGCCCGCGCCAGGCGCACGGAAACCGTTCCATCGTCACGCGTGTAGCGGACCGCGTTGCGCAGCACGTTCTCCACGGCCCGGCGCAGGAGTTCCACATCCGCCGGCACCGTGATCTCTTGAGCATCCAGAAGGATCCGCTTGGATCCGGCTTCCAGCCGCGCCTCCGCGGCCAGATCCTCCAACACCGGCTTGAGTGCCACCGGCTCGCGGTGCAGCGTGTGCGGCGCACTCTCCGCGCGCGCCACTTCGAGCAACGTGCCTACCAACTCGTTCAACCGCGTGGCCTGATTCTCGATGAGATCGAGTTCGCGGGCGGGGTTGTCGCTGGTTCGCGCAAGCTCCACCGCCACTCCCAACCTCGCCAATGGCGAACGCAATTCATGCGACACGTCGCGTAACAAACGCCGCTCCGACTCTACCAGCGTCTCCATCCGCTCAGCCATCTGATTGATGGTCCGCGCCAATTGCCCAAACTCGTCCTTCCGGTCATCCTCGGCACGCGCGCGAAGGTCGCCCTGCCCGAGCTTTCGCGCCACCACCTGCAGGGCTCGCAAGGGTTGTGTGAGATGGCGCGCCAGCAGGTAAGTGAGGATCAGCACGGTGGCAAGCCACCAGAGATGCGGCCGCACGAGAAACGAGTGCTGGTCCATGAAACGTGGCGTCGCAGCCAGCAGGACTCCGGCGCCTGATCGTGTAGGACGGC
>JAEUQE010000406.1 GCA_016789785.1 Bryobacterales bacterium | reverse complement strand
CGGCGGATCGGCCAGGGCGGGAACCGCAAGAGCCAACAGCCCAATTACAAGCGTCCGGCGGGTGTTCATTCTTCTATTATTGCAGGCTTGGAGCACTGTGATGCTCCGGCCGCGTCGCCACGGAGATCGCCACCCGCTGTCAAACTCGCGAAACGGCGGTTTCGACGTGTCCCACAAGAAGTGCGGACGTGGAGTCGCGTGATCAAGCGTCAGTTCCTGGGCGGCGCGCAACCGGCGAGCTTGACCCTCGCCATAAGCCTGTCAGGAGTTGGACGTCACTGGTTCGATGATGGCGACGGCCGGCCACGTCCGCTCTCCACCTGTTGCAGGAGTTCGCGCACCGCGGTTTCGAGTTGCAGATCCTGGCCCGTGTAGGTTTCACCCAACGGACGCTGTACCGGAACGTCCACCGGGCGCGGATGCATTTCCATCAACTGGCCGTCATTGTCGAAGACCTTCGTACGCGGCAGACGCAGCGACGATCCATCCACCAACTCTTGATTCGAGGTGTACACGATCCACCCCGCGGTCGGCTCCCCAACCACCTTCCCAATCCGCAAACGCCGATAGCCCTCCGAAAAATCCTCCGCATCCGAGAGCGAATGCTGGTTCGTAACGAGGATGGTGGGTAACTCGAGCGATCGCTGCCCAAGAACGGAGCGCGCAGGCACCGGCGCCCGCCCCCGCTCCTGAAACGTGAGGTAGCCGCGCCGCGCGAAGACATCCAGCGCGTAGGCATTGATGAATCCCCCATTGTTGTTGCGCACATCCACCACCACACCTTCCTTGGCATGGTTGTCCGCATCGAGATCCAGATAAAGCCGCGTCAACGACTCCGCGCTCATATCCGGAATGTGCACATAGCCGAGCTTGCCCCCGCTCCACTTATCGACAAACGCACGTTTCGCTTCCACCCATGCCCGATATCGCAACCGCTTCGCTTCGGCCAGACTCACCGGGCGCACCGAAACCTTGCGTCCACCCGCAAGTTCGAGATCCACCTTCTTCCCTGCTTTGTGCTCCATCACCGCATCGAAGTTCGTGCTCGCTTCGAGCTTGGTCCCATCCACGGAAAGAATCGCGTCACCCGGTTTGATTCCGGCAAGCGCGGCTGGCCCCAGTGCAACAACCTCGGCGGCGACGAACTGCCCCTTCGACTCATAGGCTGCGGTGTCAAAGGAGATTCCGAGATAGCTGGTCGCGTCCGTGGAGCGTTGCAGCCGGGAGATACCCATGTGGGAAGCATTCAGCTCACCCAACATCAGATTGAGACAACGGTACAACTCGGCGGGTGTTCGCGACGCCGCAACCACCGGCTCATACTGCTTCCGCAACGCCGCCCAATCCACGCCATTGAGCTTTTCATCGAAGAAATTGTCGCGTTGATAGTGCCAGGCCTGATTGAAGACAGCCAGCTTCTGCTGATGGAAGTCGACGTCCATTTCTGCGTTCAGCGCCACCGGCCGAGGCACGCGGACCTCCAGAGACAACGATTGCACGCGCCCCTGCTCAAGGAAGAAAACGTCCTTCCCGTTGTTGGCGAACTGTGCGTGCGATTTGCGGCCGGAGGTGGATGTGATCTGGCGCGCCACCGGCGGCTCCGTCGCCATCTCGTCGAGCGAATAGGTATAGAGGTTGTTGCGCCCGGCGCTATTCGCTGTCAGCAACATCTGCTTGCCATCCCCACTGATCTCGAAGTCGTCCGTATCAAGGCCAGTCGCCAGCATCGTCACCCGGCCACGGATTCCATCGAGAACGACATCCACCGTTGGCACACCCGGTTTCTCCGCGGTTGACCGGAAGAGATCCCAAAAGCGGCTCTCGCGCAAGGGAGGCGCCTTCGGCAGAAGATCGACCCGGGCAACCTGCGTGTCCTCGGTGCGCTGCGCGGTGGAGCAATAGATGCGCTTGCCATCGGGACTCCACTGCACGGTTCGCATGAAGCCATTGGCGAAGAACGTGACCTGCTCAGGCTTTCCGGTCAACGGCGCGGCCATCACGTTCGTGAATCCACGCGCGCCCCGCTCGGCATAGGCGATCCACTTCGAATCGGGCGACCAGGCAACACTCGATGTTGACGTGAGCGGCTGGCGTCCCACCTCCGCCGCCGCGATCTGATTCGTCTGCTTCGTTTCGAGATCGTAGTACCAGACGCTCTTCCCGCCGCGCAGAAAACTGATCTTCTTTCCGTCGGGAGAGAAACGCGGCGCCGCATCGGCCTGCACGCTATCGGTCAGCTTTGTTTCCGATTGCGACGTGAAGTCGTAAAGGAAAAGATGCTCCGGGCCGTCACGATCGGAAACATACACAATCGACTTGCTGTCCGGTGACCAGGAAATCTGCATCTCGTTCGCATGGGTTCGAGTGACGCGTTGCGCATCGCCTCCGCTCTGCGCGGGCGCCGCGAAGATCTCGCCACGCACGGCAACCACGAGCTTCTTTCCATCCGGCGACACGGCGGCTTCACTGAATTCGCTATTGAATCGCTGGTGAGTGATCGAGGTCTCGGCGGAGGCGCCGCGCAGTTGGATCGGAACAACCACGGGCTTGGCGGAGTTCGGCTCCATCTTCCAAATCTGAAAGTTGCGTTCAAATACGATCAGCCTGCCGTCCGCGGAGATGTTTGGCCACAGGACCCGGCCATCGGTGAAGCTTGTCACCGCCCGAGATGTACCGCCGATCGGCTGGCGCCAGATGTTCTCAACACCGGTGCGATCGGACACGAAGAAGAGCGACTTGCCATCGCCCGACCACATCGGCCAGATCTCCTTCGCCCCACCATCGGTGATGCGTTCGTAGGAGGGCTTCGGCCCGGGCTTCATCACATAGATCTCGCTCACGTCGAGGTGGCTGTGACCCTTGCGCCACCACTGGGTGGCCGCGATCCCGCGCGCATTGAGAGCAATGGTCGAGCCATCCGGCGAAGGAGCCGCGAAGAACTCATTGAGATAGCGATCCGCGGAGACCGGCGCCGGAGTTCCACCGCTGGACCGCACGCGATAGACATCGTTCATCGAACTCAGTTCCGCCGCGGAATGATGGAAATAGATCCACTGGCCATCCCGTGACCATGCATCTACTTGCTCGCGTCCATCGCCGAACGTAAGCCGCTTCAGCTCACCGGTATCAAGCGTGAGAACGTAGATATCGCCCCCTCCGGTCCGGCTGGACACGAAGGCAAGGCGCTTTCCGTCCGGTGAATAGAGCGGCCGCGACTCGTCGGCAGGGTGCGAAACCAGCAGCGAAGCATCGCCCCCGTTCACGGCGACACGCCAGATCTCACCGCCCGAAACAAAGGCGATGTCCTTTCGATCAGCCGTTACAGTGGGTTCGGAAAGAGGCGGCCGCAAGGGCTGCGCCCACGTCCCACCCGGCACGAACGCGGCGGATACAAGTGCGGCGAAAAGAAGCTTGGCAGGCGCGTGATGGCTCATCGTCAGTATTGTTCTCCCGGCGTACTCACTATTGTAGGCGCGGCCGGGCCGAGGGGGTGTTACCTCCGGTTGCGGAGCGGTTCCGTCCGGTTCCCGAAACTTCCCGCGCCGTCCCGCATCTATCTAAAATAGAAACAACGCTATGAATAGCATCAAGACAGTTCTTTTGCTGGGCCTTCTGAGTGGTGGGCTGCTGGCAGTTGGCCAGGCGCTCGGCGGACAGAACGGCCTGGTCATCAGCCTTGCCCTCGCTGTGCTGATGAACTTCTTCAGCTACTTCTTCTCGGAGAAGATGGCGATCATGGGTTCCGGCGCGCAGCGCGTCTCCGAGACGGAACATTCCCAGGTCTGGGCACGCATTGCGCCAATGACCAAACGGTTGACCGAACGGATGGGCATTCCGATGCCAAAGCTCTGGGTGATCCCGGAACATGCCCCGAATGCGTTCGCAACGGGACGAAACCCGAAGAATTCCTCGGTAGCCGTGACCGTGGGGTTGCTGGAGTTGATGAATGACCGCGAAGTGGAGGCGGTGATCGCCCACGAATTGGGCCATATTCTCAATCGCGACATCCTGATCAGTTCCATTGCGGCAACTGTCGGCACGGCCATTACGTTTCTGGCCCGCTCGGTCATGTTCTTTGGCCCGCGCCGCGATGATGAGGACGAAGGCGGGGGTCTGCTGGGCGGACTGGTCATGATGATCCTGGCTCCCTTTGCCGCGATGCTGATCCAGATGGCGATTTCGCGCACACGCGAGTACGGCGCCGATGCGGCGGCGGCGAAATACATGGGTTCGCCAGAGCCGATGATTTCGGCCCTGCGGCGTCTGGAAAGCTACTCTCAGCGGATCCCGATGGACGTGTCGCCGAGTTCCGCCCACATGTACATCATTCAGCCCCTGACC
>JAEUQE010000405.1 GCA_016789785.1 Bryobacterales bacterium | reverse complement strand
AGTCCGAATGTTGCTGTACTCAAGGTCCTTTGTACCCTCTACGCGTGAAGTGTTTGTGCCGATCGCAGACGTGCTTTCAGACGCTGCTCGACGGACGGCGGCACCAGTCCGTTGATGTCGCCTCCGAGTTTGATCACTTCTTTCACCAGGCGCGAGCTGATGAAGGAGTAGGCTTCGGAGGCCATCATAAACACGGTTTCGATTTCCGGGCGCAGGCGGCGGTTCATCAGCGCCATCTGCAATTCGTATTCGTAGTCGGAGATGGCGCGAATCCCGCGCACGATGAGCGAGGCGTTCTGGTTGGCGGCGAACTCCACCAACAGACCATCGAACGACGCCACGCGGACGTTTGCGTAACCTGCCACCGTGTCCTCGACCATCTCCATACGCTCCTGCACGCTGAACAGCGGATGCTTGCTCTCATTGCGGAGCACGCCCACGATCAGCGTTTCCACAAACTTCGACGCCCGCACAATGAGGTCGACATGGCCCGCCGTCAGCGGATCGAACGTCCCCGGATAGATTGCGATGAGCGGAGAAGGTGATGGGGTCACTGGGTAATCTCTGATTGTAACGGATTCGGCACTGGGCGACGCTGCCCGGTGTTTGTTCATGTCGCAGCTTGCGCCGTCCGCGATTCACGCGTTGCCTGCTGACAATCCGGCGGATCTCGCGCTGCCCGGTGATTTGACGTGCCGGCCAAGGCCCGCGGGATCTCAGCGGTTGAACGCATGGCAGAGTGGTCTGTCGCGGGATCGGGCCTTGATGTAGCGGTGAGCGAGGTTCGAAGTGGGTATCGCAACGGGCATGTGCCGGCACGATTGCTGTGTCGGCAAGCTGGTGCACGAGGCCTGCGTGATCCCGGCGGTTGCTCGTACGGCAGAAGCTTCGAAAGCACGCCGCACGGCGGTTCGATAAGATAACGTGCCATGCGATTCCTGCTGAAACTGCTCGCGACGGGCACGCTCTTCACCGTTCTCCCATGCTTCTCGCAGGCGAAGTACGACCTGTTGCTGAAGGGCGGCCACGTCATCGATCCGAAGAACAAGATCAATGCGCCGCGCGATGTCGCCATCAAAGACCGTCTGATTGCGGCCGTCGCCGCGAACATCCCTGCCTCCGATGCGCGCAAGGTAGTAAACGTGGCCGGGCTCTACGTCACGCCAGGCATCATCGATCTGCACGCGCACGTTTACGCCGGCACGCATGGCAAAGGGCTTGCGGGCGGCAACAGCAGCATCTTTCCCGACAACTTCGCGATGAAGGCGGGCGTCACCACGGTGGTCGACGCGGGATCATCGGGCCGTCACAACTTCGCGGACTTCAAGGCGACGGTGGTCGATCGCGCTCGGACACGGGTGCTTGTGCTTCTGAACATCGGAGGCCAGGGAATGCCAGGAGACGCGCAGGAACAGAATCTGGATGACATGGATGCGAAGGCGGCCGCGGCGCTGGCGAAAGCGCATCCCGATACGATCGTGGGCATCAAAGTCGCACACTATCGCGGGCCCGATTGGACGCCCGTGGAGCGAGGTGTGGAAGCGGGCACACTGGCGAATATCCCCGTCATGATTGACTTTGGCGAGTTCCGCACGGAGCGGCCCTTTCAGGATCTGGTGCTGAAGAAACTGCGGCCCGGCGACATCTACACGCATTGCTTCTACGCGCCGGTGCCGATGCTTGACGATGGTGGCAAGCTGTTGCCGTACCTCTTCGAAGCCCGCAAGCGAGGCGTCCTCTTCGACGTCGGCCATGGTGGCGCGGCATTCGAGTTCCGGCAGGCCGTGCCCGCGGTGAAGCAAGGGTTTCCTCCCGATTCGATTTCGACCGATGTACATTCCGGCAGCATCAACGCGGGGATGACGGATCAGTTGAACGTAATGTCGAAGTTCCTCAGCATGGGCATGACGATGGAGGATGTGATCCTGCGATCCACGTGGAATCCGGCGCGGATCATTCATCGCGAACAGATCGGCCACTTGAGTGTGGGCGCGCTGGCCGACGTCGCGGTGCTGCGGCTCGAGAAGGGCAGCTTCGCGTTTGTGGATTCCTTCGGCGCACGCATGGACGGAGGGTTGCGGTTGCAGGGCGAGATGACGATCGCGTCCGGCCTGGTGGTGTGGGATCTCAACGGACGCACACGCGACCATTGGGACAAACTCGGCGAGTATCAGGGACTGGGCGAACCGTGGTGGGATGGGACGAGAGGAAGCGGACGGCCGCGTCCGCTCCCCCGTCCGTAGTCCGCTTTAAAGATCAGTCAGCTTGTGCGAGAGCAGTGAGAGGAATTCATCGCGAGTTTCCTTCTGCTGGCGGAAGGCGCCCAGCATCGCGCTGGTCATGGTGCCAGAGTGCTGCTTCTCCACTCCGCGCATCATCATGCAGAAGTGGCGAGCCTGGCAAACCACGGCGACACCGCGTGGATTGAGCACGCGCTCCAGTGTCTCGGCGATCTCCTGCGTCAGGCGCTCCTGCACCTGGAGCCGGCGCGCAAACATGTCGACGATGCGCGGAACCTTGCTCAACCCGATGACCTTTTCGTTGGGCAGGTAGGCGACGTGCACCTTGCCATAGAAGGGCAGCATGTGGTGCTCGCACAAGCTATAGAACTCGATGTCGCGGACCACCACCATCTCGTCGTACTTGACGCGGAACAGCGCGCCGTTGACGATCTTGTCGATGTTCATGGTGTAGCCGCTTGTGAGGAAGCGCATTGCCTTGTCAGCGCGCAGCGGAGTGCGCTCAAGTCCCTCGCGAGTGGGATCTTCGCCCAACTCCTCGAGCATCTGTTTCACCAGCGGAGCGATGGAATCCTCGCGGCGCGTCTTGTCCAGTACTTTCACCACAGCCTTTTTCATCTTCATGTCCACGCCTATTGGAGTTCAACAACGTTGCGGCGGGTTTCAAAAATCCGCACTCCCGCGAATGCGGCTTTTTCGCCAAAGGGCCAAGTGCGAAGGAGCCGCTCACGAATCTCGACGGCCACGTTTTCCGTGGTGGGCGGAGTCTCGCGGAATGCCGGAATCTGATCATTCATGGACTTGTGATCATAGTCCGCGAGCACGGTCCGCTTCACGAACTCATCCAACTGTCCGATGGGAACCAGGAGGCCTGTGCGGGCGTCCGGTTCGCCGCGCAGCAGTACTTCCAACACATAGTCATGACCGTGCCCATACGGGTTGTTGCACTTGCCGTAGATCTCGCGATTCTGCTCGTCCGTCAACTGTGGCGAGTGCAGACGATGAGACGCGGCAAAGCGATAGCGGCGCGCAAGCTGAATCATGGATTACTCTCCGCGATACTCGACGTAGAGATCTTCGGTCTCGAACACACGTACGGTGTCGAGGCGAGTTTTGCCGGAAGCCAGACGAGGCGAGAGACGCCGCCAGATCTCGATTGCAAGGTTTTCCGCGGTTGGCACGACACGGTCAAACGGAGGAACTTCGTGATTCAGAAAGCGGTGATCCATCGGGTCCACCACTTCCTGATTGATCACTTCCTTGAGATGCTTCAGATCCATCACCATGCCGGTGACGGGATCCGGTTCGCCATCCACCGTGATTTCGAGAATGTAGTTATGACCGTGCCCGTGAGGATTGGCGGCCTCGCCATAGGCGGCGCGGTTTTCTTCCAGTGTCAGCTCCGGGCTGGAACAGAAGTGGGATGCGGAAAACTCGGCGCGACGTGTGATCTTCATGAACTACTGGTTGGATGCAGGGCCGCATCGGAGGGATGCGAAATTCCCCGGTCCCCCCTCCATGGTATCCCGAGCATCCATGCACAGGCGACGGCCATCAGGAGAAACAGAATGTTCACCTGGCTCCATACTCCGGAGATGCCGGAAGGATGCATGGCGAATTTGAGGCTGGCCACACCGACCGATGACCACAGCAGCCAGATGAAAGCCGCGCGTGTGTTCTTTGCACGAAGCGTGAACAGCACGGCGAAGACCAGCGATGCGGCGATGGCGATCGCATAAGCAGGTTGCGAGAGCTGGCCGTTGTTGAATTGCGCCGAGTAGTATTTCGCCGAGTCAAAGGCGAACGCTGTGACCGTCATGGTGATCGCGATTTGCCAGGCGGCCCAAGTCCAGCGATGCGCCACGCACATCAGGATGCAGGCGATCAGCAGAAAGGAGAACCGAGTGGGCAGGTTGCCCTCCCACCAGAACGTAAGCGCGGTAAGTCCCGCCGCGGCGGCGATTTCCAGAAGGAGGGGAACTCTTGCTTCGGGGGATTCTTCCTGAGGCTCTTGAGGGAGATTGCGTGCGGCCAGCGCCATCGCCACGCCGAAGCAGAAGCCGAAGGTGAACTCCATGTACTTCCACCAATCGCCGCGGACGGA
>JAEUQE010000404.1 GCA_016789785.1 Bryobacterales bacterium | reverse complement strand
GCGCGCACCCTGTGCCGCCATGTAGCCTTCCACATCGGCCTTGGTGATGCGGCCACCCGCGCCGGTGCCGCGAACCTGGTTCAGGTCGATGTTGTATTCTCGGGCCATGCGGCGCACCAATGGTGACAATGGGCCGACGGCCTCGCCCGCGGGAGGTGGGAGCGCCGGCGCGGGCGCTGGAACCGGTGCCGCTGGAGCGGTTGGCGCAGGTGCGGGCGCGGGCTTGGCGGGTGCGGCCGCGGCTTTCGGCGGCTCCGCAGCCGGCGCCGGCGCCGCGGGTACTTCCGCGCCTCCCGCATCCTGAATCCGCCCCACTACGCTGTTAATGGCGACGGTGGTTCCTTCCGTGACCAGCACCTCGGCAAGGACACCGGCGGCTGGGGATGGAATTTCGCTGTCCACCTTGTCGGTGGAGATTTCGAAAAGCGGTTCGTCGCGTTCAATGCGGTCGCCCGCTTTCTTGAGCCACTTGGTGAGTGTGCCCTCTACAATGCTCTCGCCCATTTGGGGCATTACGACGTCAATCATGCAATCCTCTCCATGGGAGCCGCCAGTGCGCGGCCCCCGGTGTCCAAGTCGTAGATCATTTCAAAATGCCGGATCAGGCGCTCGATGACTTCCCCGCGCGTGGCCCGGCAGCCCAGTTCAAACAACGAAGTTACAGGCTTGGTGAGCCCGCATGGAACAATATAGCGGAAGTAACTTAAGTCGGTAGTAACATTCAGCGCAAGGCCATGCGAAGTTACCCAGCGGCTGAGGTGGACGCCGATCGCGCAGACCTTGGCGCCCTTCACCCATACGCCGGTGCAGCCCTTCACGCGTTCGCCTTCGATTCCGAATTCGGCGAGTGTATCGATGACCACCTGTTCCAGACCGCGCACATACGCCCCAACGTCGCGCTTCCATTGCTTCAAATCAAACACCGGATACGCGACCACCTGTCCGGGCCCGTGATAAGTCACATCGCCGCCGCGGTCGGTATGATGAAACTCGATGCCGGCGCGCGCCAGTAACTCCTCGCCCGCCAGCAGATTCTCCATATGGCCGTTACGGCCCATCGTCACGACGTGCGGGTGCTCGACGAAGAGCAGATGATCCTCATCGAGACCCTGCTTGCGGCGCGACACGAGTTCCTGTTGCAATGCGTACGCTTCCCCGAAGCGCATGCCGCCCAGGTCCCGCACGATACAACTATGCATTGATCGATTGTCCGTAGACGGCGTGGAATGCTTCTCCCACGGCTTCATACAAAGTTGGATGCGCGTGGATGGTGTTTCGCATCGTGTCCACGGTTGCTTCGGCTTCCATCGCGGCGACTGCCTCGGCAATCAGCTCATAGCCGTGGTAGCCGATGATGTGCACACCGAGGATCTCGCCATACTTCTCGTCGGAAACCACCTTCACGAAACCGTCGTGCAGACCCACGATCGACGCCTTGCTGTTCCCCACAAACGGGAACTTGCCGACCTTCACCTTGTAGCCCGCCGTCTTGGCCTGCGCCTCGGTCATTCCGACGCTGCCAATGCCAGGCTCCGTATAAGTCGCTCCAGGGATGCGATTCCGATTGATCGGCGTGGCCGGCTTGCCCGCGATGTGCGCCACCGCGATCATGCCTTCCATGGTCGCGACGTGGGCAAGCTGCGGCGTGCCGGCGACCACATCGCCAATGGCATAAACACCCGGCTCGGCGGTCTCCTGCATCGGCCCAACCTTGACGAATCCGCGGTCGAGTTCGATCTTTGTATTCTCGACGCCCACCTTGTCGGTGTTCGGCTTGCGCCCAATCGCGATGAGCAGTTTCTCGGCTTCCATCACTTCGCTCTTGCCATTCGACAGAGTCACCGTGACCTTCACGCCGTTCGCAGTCTTCTGAATGTTCTCCGCCTTCGCGCCGGTTTCGCAGCGAATGCCGTTCTTCTTGAAGTACCGCTCGAGTTCCTTGGAGATTTCCTCGTCTTCCACCGGCACCAGACGCGGCAGCATCTCAAGGATGGTGACCTTCGTGCCGAAACGGCTGAAGATGGAGCCGAATTCCACACCCACGGCGCCCGCGCCAATCACGATCAGCGACTTCGGCACCGTGCGCATGTTGAGGATTTCGATGTTGGTAAGAATGGTGTCATCCGGCGCAAGACCGGGCAACATGCGCGCCTCGGAGCCCGTCGCGAGGATGATCTTCCTGGCCTCGACCACCTGCGGGCCCTTCTCCGTGGCGACCTCGATCTTGCCCTTGCCGAGCAGCTTGCCGTAGCCTTTGAGGACGTCGATCTTGCCTCGGCGCATGAGAAACTCGACGCCCTTGGCATGCTTGTCGACGATTTTCTGCTTGTGGTCGACCACCTTCGGGTAGTCGAGGCGCGGGTTGTCGCAGAGGATGCCTTCATCCGCGCCATGCAGGAAGTGCGAATACACTTCGGCGGTGTGCAGCAGCGCTTTGGTGGGAACGCAGCCCACATGCAGGCAACAGCCGCCGAGCTTGGGGTCTTTTTCAATGATTGCGGTCTTGAGACCGTACTGGCCGGCGCGGACCGCGGCGGAGTAGCCGCCCGGGCCGCTACCAATCACAACGAGATCGTAGGACACTAACGTATTTTAACATTCGTGCGCCGTCTGGCGTTGCGCCGCGGGGAGGTCAACCCCGGCGGCGGGTTGCATCCCGCGGTGTGCCGACCCGGGCTGCCTGCTCGCGTCTCGCCTTGTACCGCGGATCATCCTGCGAATGGAGCGTCCTCGACCACAGTACTAAGATTCCGGAGTATTCCACCTTAGCTCTTGACGGAGGCCGCCGCGAGGTCCATACTGTGAGTAAGTCAGGGTGGGGGTGATTGTGCCAATACAGTTACTCGCTGTATTCCTGTTCCTGTGCGTGACGGTGCAAGCGCAGAACGTTTCCGTCGACGAACGCACCATTCGGGGCCGTCTCGTCGACGGGCGGACCAGTGTTTCCATTCCGGTAGAAAATCCTTCTCCGAATCCCGCAAGGCTATCGCTTACCGCTGAGTGGTTGGACGCAAGTGGGACTCCGCGCGCCCTGATTGAGCGAATTCATGTCGCGCCGCCAGGCCGGTCCGTATGGGATTCGGCGCTTAGTCTTCCGCAGGGAACGAATCCTCTCGAACTTCGCTTGAGGTATCGCCTCGGACCAGCCAATGACCAAGGACTTTTCGGTCATGTCTCTACTGGCGTGGTGAGTTTTGCGCACTTGGCGGATCATGCGTTCTTCCTGACCGGAACCGTCGCGGGGACGCCCCGCCACGATGAGCCCTACGAGATCCTGATCCGGGCGGCGCATCCCATCACCCATCAGCCGTTCGCCGGCATCCGCTTAGAGGCGAAAGGGCAGCAGGCGTTGACTGGCGAGGACGGCACGGCGCGCCTGCTCGTTCCGAGTCCGGCCGGCACGGAACATCGAGAGAGCGTGGAGGTGCGGGCGAGGATGGGGGATGTGTTTGCGGCCACGGAAGTTAGTCTTCCTGCTCGCGGTGGGCCGCGCCTGCGAATCCAGACCGATAAGCCTTTGTATCATCCCGGGCAGACCGCTCATATTCGCATATGGAGTGCGGATTCTGACGGCCGGCCGAGCGATGGGCGGCCTTTCGATGTCGAGATTTCCGGCGACGTGGACCTGCTGAAGACCCGGCTTCGCACCTCACGATTCGGCATCGCCAGCGTGGACTGGCAGATTCCCAAGGGCGCGGTGTCCGGAACTTACCGCGTTAATGTAAGTGGGGAAGAGCCGTCGCACTCGGGAAGTCAGCGGATAGAAGTGCGGCCCCGCGAACCGTGGCATTTCGTGATTAAGGCGAAGCCGGTCCGTTCGTATTTCCTTCCAGGACAGACGCCTGCCGTGGAGGTCGAGGTTCAGCGGAAATCCGGAAAGCGCGCGGTAGGGGCGGAGGTGCGGATCGAATCCGGATGGGGAGTGAAGCGCCGCACTGTGGTTTCGGGCGCCGTGGGTCCAACGGGGCTTTTCCGGAGCGCGCTGCCCGCTCCCGCCAAATTCTTCCAGTCCGACGAGCGATACCGGGACATCACTTATTATGTCACCATCAGTGAGCCCGGCTCCGGTTACTCCGGACGCCAGAAGTTCCAGCTTCGCTATTCGCGCGAACCCGTGCATGTTTATCAGATCCGCTCCGAAAAGTATTGGGACGGCATCCGGGTGTATGCCGCCACTTACACGCCTGACGGCAATCCGGCGGCATGCGAAGTACAACTGCTCAGCGGAGGGAAGGTGATCGCCAGTGGGCGGTCGAACCGGTACGGCGCGGTGAAGTTGCATTCCGCCACGACGGATTCGGATTTCACACTGCGTGCATTCCCTCCGGACGCCAAGGCTCCGGCGGGG
>JAEUQE010000403.1 GCA_016789785.1 Bryobacterales bacterium | reverse complement strand
TTCACGCTGAATCCTATTCTCGCCCTGCTCAGTAATGAAGACCAGGAAAAGTGTCTCAGCTATATTGGCACGGAGGGTGCGATCGCGGCAATTATCATGTCGAGCGCGCTCCGCGGTCTGCCCCCAGACGCGCCTTCAGACATCAGTCTCGCCCAAATTAGCGCGGCCGATTCGTCGAACGGGAGCACGCGGCCAGCGAACAGCATCCGCGGCCCTTCGGGGCCAGAGAACCAGTTCTCCAGTTGTTCCCGTTTTCTTCCCTTCGGCTTCTCCAATATTCCCCGCCGGATTTCCGCAAGTGTGAAAGCCGCGATGAACAGTTGTTCGTCCGCTTGATCCGCCATCCATGCTACCAGCGGCTCGGATGGCACTGGTTTGGTAGCATTGCTGATGATGTTTGTGTCCAGCAAGTAGCGGGTCACACCTCAACCTTACGACCCGCCGTGACCGGACGACTGAGGTCAAGATCGGCACCGACCAGAGGCGAACGACGCAATGCCTTGAGGATCCCTCCCTTTTGCCCAGGTTCGCCAGAAATGGCATCGCGCAGGGTAGCACGGATCCGATGAGCATCCTGGCTGTCGGAAGCGAGTCGCCGGGCGAGGGATCGAATGAGTTCACGATCGACACTTGGCCCCAGAACCTCGAATCTTGCGATCCCACGCTCTTGAAGGCGTTTGCGATACTTCCTGAGCGCCCGTTTTTGGGACACCTTATTCAATGTGCACCTCTATCCAGCAATATAGCCGGATTCGCTGGCGATGGCAACAATCGTTGACCGTCTTTCAGGGGCACGGCAACCCCGGAGGCAGCGTGCAGTAGCGTGCAATGGTCGGCGCTTCTTCGATTTGGGTGATTTTGGGCAATGCGCGGTGGGAACCCTGGCAATAGTGGGATTCTTGGGAACGTGCTCTCAGTAACTTGCTGATTTCCAATAACGTGTCAAGTATCCGAATCCCTTTCTCTCCGCCATCTATCTCCCTGTGGTGGCGCTCGTCAACGGTAAACATCCGAACGGTGACGAACACGGAAGATAGTGATTTCTACTGCCGCGATCGTCAACACAACTCTATGTTCTCCGGCAGGGCGGAAGTAACCATCTCATTCTCCCTGAAGGGCCTTGACGTCTCCGGTACCCGAATCGGCGTATTCGGTGAGCGCCCGGAGGATAGGTAACGCCATCTCCCGGTCGATGGCCCGCTGTTCCGCGCGCGCGGCGTTCGGCCACACGAACTTCATCGCATTCCGAACTCTCGGAGGATCTCGCTGTGAGATCCCACCTACCCGGTGCGAATGTCGTCACGCGCCGCCAGGATCGCGTTCGCGTCTGCTTCGGAACGGGCTCATCGTCCGGCGGGGCGGAGAGTGCGGCACGATAGGCCGGGCTGACGACAAGGTACTCCAACTAACGGCGTGCGGCGGGCAGGTCCTCGTCTGGAATTCGATTCACGAGGTCATGGAGTGCATCGCGGTTCATTGGGCCTCCCCAGGAATCCGGCTGCGAACCAGTCTCTCCGGGACGGGCGCGGCCGAAACAGGCGGCGAGCGCCACCTGAACAGCTCCAAACTGGAGAATGTCGCGGTGGCTTGGGTTCTAAATCGGGAGCTCGACCAACCACTACGTTGGCACCGAGGCTGCAACAGCCTTAATCGAAATATCCCGAAACAGGGCGCCGCGACAGCTACTCCACCAATGAGGCCGCCGTCGCGATCTGGACGGCCACCACCGAGTACATCAAGGAGTCGAGTTGGACAAAGCGGCTCGCAATGCGGGGCGACAAGACCTTCGACATTCGCCGGAAGCATTTTTCGCGCAAAGCGATTCGATCCTTGTCCAGGCGAAACCCTTCCTTCGTGATATTGGCCGCCTGAATTTCGCCCAGCGAACCGGCCTCGTCGACGAAGCTCCGCAGCAACCCGAAGGCCTTGTCATTCAGTTTTGCGACTTCGTTTTCGTACTCACGCTGGAGCGGCCAGAACTTCTTCGCTTCTTCTTCGGTCAGCCCCATGGCGACGTTGAGGATCTCGGATTTCTTAGCTTTGACGTTCTGCCGCAGCAGGCGCTCGGTATCGTAGTCCTTGACTAGGCTCTGGCCGAACGTCGGCATGAGACCGGCGGCAAGAAAGCATATCACCAATATCAGTTTCATGAGCTTCCGCGGTGCATGCTGCAAGCACCGTGCCAAGTGAGAACCGCGAACGTGCGATTCAAGTGGCACTCGCCGTGTAAGGGCTACTATCGATGACATTCGCGTTCCTGCTCCTTATTGCCGCGATCGCCAATTCGAGCGCCGCTGAGAGTTCGGTCTTATTGCGCAATTCCGCGGGGCAGAGTACCGCCTACTCGGGGATTGCCGCAATCGTGTACGGCCGTACCTGCACGGCGTGGCTTCTGGATACACAGCCTGCTGTGCCTGCATCGGCTCCGGCCTATGCGATCTTCAATGGACACTGCGTTTCGTTCCTGCAGGAGAACGAAGTTATCGTCGACAGGCCGGCTCTTGGCATCGAATTGACCTTCAACTACTTTGTCGACACACAGGACCGCACCCGCATCGTGAAAGCAACCCGCATCGCTTACGCGACGATGAAAGGGTCCGATATTGGAATTGTCGAGCTTGATGCGAAGTTTGGCGAACTGGTCTCGGCGGGGTTCCGTCCCTTGCGCATCGGGGACGCGTTGCCGGAGGGCCGGACGATTGAGGTCGTTGGGCGCCCCGGCGCGGGCATCCTCGTAGGTCAGGACTATATGAGAAAGGCGCGCTGCACGCAGGGACCCGCGGTGAACGTGCTGGAGCACGAGTGGCACTGGTGGGCGCTTCGCCGTAACGATTGCATCGACATCAAGCCGGGGAGTTCCGGCTCACCAGTGATCGACCCGGCCACCGGACGCGTGACCGCCATCATCAACACAACCACGGAGGACGCATTCGATCGGGGCGAAGACATCGATTGCACTTTGGGCGTACCTTGTGAGATCGAGGGCGCCCGCACGCGCATGGTGGATTGGGCCGCCTACGCCGTGCCCGTCCAGGGGGTCGACCGGTGCTTCGACACGGCGGGGCGCTTCTCGCTCAGCCTCCAGGGGTGTCCGCTCGATAACGGGCGTCAGCTTGGGATCTCCCGTCCATATCCCCCGTCCATTCAGCCGGTTCAGAACGGAAAACTGGCCTCTTGGGCCGTCCGGCCCGTAGCCGCGGCGCTCTCTCACTATCGCTACAAAGCGATCGCCGGCGGACCAGAAGGCTGCCGGGAACTCAACGGCTACGGACCCATTCGTCCGTTGTCACTACACCCATTGATTGATGAAGTCATCGGATCACGGGATGGATACTACACCCTCTGTGTCATTGCCGGATCGACCGCCGCGTTCGACGCCACGTGGCAGCAACCTGCATTCGCCTCTACGGTGGTGGTTCGTTTGGACTCGGTCCCGCCTCCCAGCCGGACGCTCCTGCAACTGGAAGACAGGGGCACCTTCTATACCATCGCTTTTGAACGGGAAACCACCGCAGCCAACATGGGCGAATACAAATCGGGGCCTCCCACTGAAATTGACTGCGCGTCTAGCGAGGACTGGTACACGGCGATCTTCATCCCGTTGCAGATTGAGAAACGCCGCCTTCCGTGGCGAGTGTGCGCCCGCTCGTCGGACGCGGCCGGAAACAGGACGGCGCCAGTGGAATTCACGATGGACGGTCCCCGGATCGTGCCCCATGGCATCGTCAACGCGGCCAGTTACAGGCTGGATCCGCTGGCGCCAGGCAGCCTCGCCGCCATCTTCGGGATACGCTTTACCTCGACCCCTGCTGTCCGCGCCAGCGGTGCCGAAGTTCTCGGCGGAGTCTCTGTTTTCGTGACCGGAGGCGACGGAGTGCGCCGCGCGGCCCCGCTCTTTCTCGCAACTGCGGGGCAAGTGAACATCCGCATTCCGTCCGAGACCCCGCCGGGACAGGCGATGATCGAGTTGACAGGCCCGAACGGCGTGGCGCGTGCACCTGTCGCCTTGACGCCAGCGGCCCCGGGGCTCTTCCTCGTGGGGACTTCCCAGGCATCGCTGGCCGCTTTTAGTCTGCGCCGCACGGGTTCGGACCTCTCTCGCGCTCCGTTGTACGAGTGCCAGGACTACTTCGCGTGCCAAACGCTGCCCCTGAAGGTGCCGCAAGCCGGCGAAGAGGCGCTCCTGTCGTTTCTGGGCACCGGCGTGGGGAGTGCGAATCCGAATGGAGTGCGCGTCTGGGTAGGCCCAGTGCCGATGCCGGTTGAATCGGTCACGCCGGTTCCCGAACAGCCCGGTGTGCATGAAATCGCGGTGCGTTTTCCGCCCGGATTTGCGATTACCGGCTACGTTCCGGTGCAGGT
>JAEUQE010000402.1 GCA_016789785.1 Bryobacterales bacterium | reverse complement strand
CGCGACCGCAGTGAGGACGAGATGTTCGTGAACGGCACGGTGAACCGGAGAGTGGAGCGCTACGGCCGGACGGCGCTGTTCGGCATCGCATTCGGATTCTGACCGGGCTCGCGTGGATCTTGTCCGCGGGTGGCCGCATCCGAACGGACCTTCCCGATTTCGAACACCCGTGCGCCAGCGCGCCTTTGGACTAGCAAGAACATAGCGCGGGCGGACACATGCATCGGAATCAAGACACGCGGTTGATCCGCGTATCTGGGAACCCCATGAGTCACGACCTTCGATACAGCTTTCGATCCCTGCGCCGCAGTCCCGTGCTGGTGTGTGTCGCTGTGCTTTCGCTGGCACTCGGCATCGGCGCGAACGTGTCCATCTTCTCGCTGCTCGATCAGGTGATCCTGCGCGCCATGCCGGTGGTGAATCCAGGCGAACTGGTGATCCTGAAGGCGACGGGTCCGCAGCCGGGATGGTCGACGAGTGACAGCTCGGAGTCCGTGTTCTCGTATCCGATGTACCGCGACTTGCGCGATCGCAACGAAGTCTTCATTGGGATCGCGGGACGTGGTCCGGCGGCGATCAGCGTGCGGTCAGGAGATGAGACGGAGCGGGCGTCGGCGGATCTGGTGACGGGGAACTTCTTCCAACTTCTGGGGGTGAGGGCAGCCACTGGCCGTCTGCTCACGCCGGAAGACGATGTTCGTCCCGGAGGGCATCCGGTGGCGGTGATCTCGCATGGTTACTGGAAGCGGCGGTTCGGCATGAATTCCGCGGTCCTGAATCAGGTGGTGGGCATCAACGGCAAGCCCATGACGATCATCGGTGTGGTGCAAGAGGGCTTCACGGGGTTGAACAACACGGCCGTGGCGGATGTCTTCCTCCCGATGGCGATGAAGCGGGCTGCAACGCCGACGTGGGATGGCATGGAAGACCGGCAGACGATGTGGATGAACCTGATTGCTCGCCTGAAACCGGGGATGAACCATGAGCAGACGCTGGCTGGATTACAGCCACTGTACCGGAGTCTGCGGGAGGCCGAGTGGGCCGGGCAGTCTGGCGACGCGCGTGCCAAGCAGCGGTTTCTTGATGGCAAGCTGGAATTGCGTGACGGCGGGCAGGGCATCAACATGGTGCGGCGGCGGATGCAGACGCCCATTGTTGCGCTGATGGGTATGGTCGGCTTTGTGCTGCTGATTGCCTGTGTCAACGTCGCGAATCTGTTGTTGGCGAAGGCCGCGGGCAGACGCCGCGAACTCTCGGTGCGGCTCGCCATTGGCGCGACCCGATGGCAGATCATGCGGCAGTTGCTGGTGGAGAGTTTCGTGCTTGCGGGGACGGGCGGTGTGGCGAGCCTGGCCGTTGCCGCCTGGACCACCGATGCGCTGCTGAAGATTTACGGGACCACGGACACGACCATCAAGGGCAATCTCGATTTGCGCATCCTCCTTTTCGCCGGCGCAGTGACGGTGCTGACCGGGCTGCTGTTCGGGCTCGTGCCGGCGTGGCGCGCGTCGGGCGAAGATGTCATCTCGGCGATGAAGGAGCAGGCTTCGGGTCTGCGGTCCGGTCTGCGGCACGCCCGGCTGCGGCGATGGCTGGTTGCGGCGCAGGTGGCGCTTTCGATGATGCTGCTGATCTGCGCGGGTCTGTTCGCGAAGAGCCTTTATTCTCTACTGCAGATCGATCCGGGCTTCCAGACGGCCAGTCTGTTGCACTTTCGTCTTGCCCCCGCCCTCAGCGGCTACGACAAAGCGAGGGAACTGAGCTTCTATGAACAGTTGCAGGAGCGGATACGGCGTCTGCCGAATGTGGCTGGAGTGAGTGCGGCCGAAATCCCGGTGATCTCCGGCGACGTCCGAGGCGCGAATGTGACCGTGGAGGGCTACCAAGCGAAGGACGGCGAAGACATGGATGTGGCGCAGAACGCCATCGGCCCCGACTACTTCCGGACCTTGGGCATTCCGCTTGTGGAAGGCCGCGAGTTCGACGCGCGGGATCGTCAGGGCGCACCAAAGGCAGTGATTGTGAATCGTAGGTTCGCGGAGTATTTCTTCGGCAAAGCGAGTCCGATTGGCCGGCGCATGACGTTTGGCGCCGGTACCGTGGCGCTGGACCGGGAGATCGTGGGTGTGGCGGAGAACTCGCGCTACGACGGGCTACGTGAAGCGATTCCACGCGTGGTCTACTTCCCCTACACGCAGGACGAGGGGATACGGGGCCTCAGCTTCTATGTGCGGATGGATCGCGAGCAGGAATCGATGGGGGATCAGGTCCGCGGTGTGGCGCGAGAGCTGGACGCGAACGTGCCGGTGTTTCGCATGTACACCATGCGGCGGCAGGTGCAATCGATGCTGAACTCGGAACGGATGATGGCGGTGCTTTCGAACGCCTTCGGTTTGCTGGCGACTTTGCTTGCGGCGATTGGACTTTATGGCGTGGTGGCGAGTGGGGTGGCGGAGCGGACTGGCGAGATCGGGATCCGGATGGCGCTGGGTGCGTCGCGCGCGGATGTGGTGGGGATGGTGCTGCGCGAGGTCGGCGGGCTGGTGCTGGCGGGCGGCATTGCGGGTGTGTTGACGGCGCTGGCGATGGGCCGCTACATTCAGTCGCAACTCTACGGAGTGGACGCGCATGACCCGCTCGTGATCGTTGCTGCCGTCGCGGTGTTGGGCCTGGCGGCGCTGGCGGCGGGCTATGTTCCGGCCCGGCGTGCGGCGGCCATTGATCCGATGTCGGCACTGCGGCACACGTAGTCCTCGGTGCGATCCGGTTTCGGGGATGCGGATTTCCCGCTAAGGTATTTCACCGATCTATCCGTCCACAGAATTGCCGATCATTACGGTGTGCGGGTGCACGGACTCCCGCACCACGGACATTCATGACGGCTGACTCACAAACGATTTCCGCTTCGCGATTCCTCGCGGCGGCCAAGCCGGGCTCCCTGTTGGCAGTCCCGCTCGGCCTGCTGTTTGTGTTAGGTGCTTGGCAACTGTTGGCACTCCAATCGATGAGGGCCGGCGTTCCGGAGGCAATGTTGTTCGCTTCGGCGTTTCTCGCCGCAATCCTCGCGGCCCACGCTTTGCGTGACCGCTTCGAGATCGACTCGGATGGCATGACGCGCTCCACGCTGTTCGGAACCGCGCGCTTCGAGCGCAAGGATTTCCTTTCGTATGAAATCCTCGCGCAGGAAAGCGGCAAGCCTGAGGGTGTGTTGTTCCGTTTCCGGTCCGGCGTGCTCTATGTCGATTCGGCCAACCTGAAACTGGCTCCGGAACAAGCTATCGAGTATCTGAACCGCGAATGGAGGGTGGAAGCACGCGAGTGGAAGCCCGAGACGCTCGGTCCGGTGGATCCCGTACAGCAGTTTGTCTATGACCGCCTGCACGGCCATCTTCTGCTCGCCTCGGCGTTCCTTCTGTTCGCGGTGACGTTGCCCACCGCGGTGGCAGCCGGCGGCATCCTGATCGCCTTTGCAATGCTGCTGCCCGCCTGGCGCATGATGGGGACGCTCGAAACCGATGAAAAGGGCATCACGTGGAATCGCTGGCTGCGACCGGCGATGCGGTTTCGATGGGTAGATATCGAACAGGTGCGCTACTGGAACTCGTTTCTGCAGGGCGGATTGGTCCTGCGCAGCGGCAAGAAGCGCATCCGCATTTACCGTTCCCTTCTCAACTATCCACGGTTCAACCGCCTGCTGCATGATCAGGTTGCCGCCAACCGGTTCGCGCCTCAACTCGCTATTCCGATGCGGATTGGCATGAACCGCCGGCAGCGCCTCGTGATCCTGGTTGCATATCTGGTGATGCTGATGACGGGCATTCCGTGGATCGCCGTGGGTCTGGCGCCGGTTTTCGGAGTGATGGCCGCGGTTGGGACGGCAGTGGCGCTGTTGCTGGTATTCGGTTCCGGCCGATTCATCGAGATCGATGGAAACGAAGTGCGCGATACGCAGTGGGCGCTCGTCTACAAACGTTCGACGCACTACGCCCGCAAGGATCTGATCGACGCGCGGTTGGGCAGGGATCTGACTTCGGGAGGGCTATGGATGCGTTTTCGTGGTCAAATGAACGGCCAGGAGACCGTACAGAAGATCGAGATCACGAACATGGACGCCAATACTCCGCTGGAGCAGGTGCTGGCCTGTTTGCGCCGCGAATGGGGCTCGGCACAAAGGCACCGCGAAGGCTAAAACAAAAAGCCGCTCCGATGTTTCGGAGTCTGGCCGGGAAAGTGTTTTCCCCGCGCCAAGCTTCGAAGTCCGAAGCGGCCTCATGTTTCGAGATAGGTGTTGGGAATGCGCGGCTCGCGATCAGGCGAAGCTGCGGATGGCGTTCGCCTCGTCGTCGTGGCACTCAAACACGGTATACAGCTTGGTGATCTGCAGCAGA
>JAEUQE010000401.1 GCA_016789785.1 Bryobacterales bacterium | reverse complement strand
TCTGCTGCAGATCACCAAGCTGTATACCGTGTTTGAGTGCCACGACGACGAGGCGAACGCCATCCGCAGCTTCGCCTAGCGCGGACGCCCAGTCCAAACGCCCATTCCTGGAACACGAGGCCGCTTCGGGCTTCGAAGCTCAGCGCCGCGGGGACACTCTCCTGTGCGCCTGGATTCGAAACATCCGAGCGGCTTTTTGTTTTAGCCTTCGCGATGCCTCTTCGCCGGGCTCCACTCGCGGCGCAGACAATCCAATACCTGTTCCACTGGAGTATTGGCGTCCATGTTCGTGATCTCCAGTTTCTGCACCGTCTCCTGACCGTTCACCGGCTTGCGGAAACGCATCCACAACCCTCCCGAAGTGAGATCCCGCCCCAACCGCGCGTCGATCAGATCCTTGCGCGCGTAGGGCGTCGAACGTTTGTAGACGAGCGCCCACTGCGTATCGCGCACTTCGTTCCCATCGATCTCGATGAATCGGCCCGAACCGAACACCAGCAACAGCGCGACGGCGGTCCCAACCGCGGCCATCACTCCGAAAACCGGGGCCAGACCGACGGCGATCCACGGAATGCCCGTCATCAGCATCACCAGGTACGCCACCAGGATCACCAGACGTTGCCGCCGGTTCATGCCAATCCGCATCGGAATGGCCAGTTGCGGCGCGAACCGGTTGGCCGCAATCTGATCATGCAGCAGCCGGTTGAATCGCGGATAGTTGAGAAGCGACCGGTAGATCCGGATGCGCTTCTTTCCGCTGCGCAACACCAATCCTCCCTGCAGAAACGAGTTCCAGTAGCGCACCTGTTGAATATCTGCCCACCGGAACCGCAACGCCGGACGCAGCCAGCGGTTCCACGTGATGCCCTTTTCATCGGTCTCGATCGTCCCCATCATCCGCCAGGCAGGCAGCAGGATCACAAAGGCGATCAGAACGCCGCCAGCCACTACCGCCGTCGGCAACGTCAACGCAAACAGCAGGAACGCCGAGGCAAGAAGGAGATGACTGTGCAGACGGTCATAGACGAACTGCTGTACCGGATCCACCGGACCCAGCGTCTCGGGCTTCCACTCGCGTGCTTCCACCCTCCATTCTCGGTTGAGATACTCAATCGCCTGTTCCGGAGCCAGCTTGAGGTTGGCCGAATCCACATAGAGCACTCCGGACCGGAACCGGAACAACACACCCTCCGGCTTGCCACTTTCTTGCGCCAGAATCTCATACGAAAGGAAGTCTCTGCGCTCGAAGCGCAAGCTTCCGAAAAGCGTGGTGCGCGTCATGCCATCCGCGTCGATCTCGAAGCGGTCGCGCATGGCGTGGGCGGCGAGGATCGCGGCGAGAAACGCCGAGGCAAACAGCATTGCCTCCGGAACCCCAGATCTCATCGACCGGAGTGCGAGCACTTGCCACGCCCCCAACACAAACAGCAGACCCAGCGGGACTGCCAACAGGGAGCCCGGCTTGGCCGCCGCAAGGAATCGCGAAGCGGAAATCGTTTGTGAGTCAGCCGTCATGAATGTCCGTGGTGTGGGTGTTCGTGCACCCGCACACCGTAATGATCGGCAATTCTGTGGACGGATGGATCGGTGAAATACCTTAGCGGGAAATCCGCATCCCCGAAACCGGATCGCACCGAGGACTACGTGTGCCGCAGTGCCGACATCGGATCAATGGCCGCCGCACGCCGGGCCGGAACATAGCCCGCCGCCAGCGCCGCCACGCTCAACACCCCAACGGCCGCCATCATCACCAGCGGGTCATGCGCTTCCACTCCGAAAAGTTGTGCCTGGATGTAGCGGCCCATCGCCAGCGCCGTCAAAACGCCCGCAACACCGCCCGCCAGCACCAATCCGCCGACTTCACGCAGCACCATCCCCACCACATCGGCCCGCGACGCACCCAGCGCCATCCGGATCCCGATCTCACCCGTGCGCTCCGCCACACCACTCGCCACCACGCCATAGAGACCTATCGCCGCCAGCAACGTCGCCAGCAGACCGAATGCGTTCGAAAGCAACGCCATCATCCGCTCCGAGTTCAGCGCCGACTGCACTTGCTGCCGCATCGTGTACATGCGAAACACTGGCACGTTCGCGTCCAGTTCCCGCGCCACACTTCGCACCTGATCCCCCAGCGAGTCCTGCTCGCGATCCGTGCGCACATAGAAACTCAGCCCCGGCAAGCCCGCATCCTGCATGTAGGGGAAGTAGACCATTCGCGGAATCGCCTCACGAAGCCCATCGTAGCGGGAATTGTCCACAACACCAACGATTTCGCGGTCCAGTTTCACGGTGCCCGAGCCGAACGTCATGCGCCGGCCAATCGGACTCGCTTTTCCGAAGAAGTATTCCGCGAACTTGCGATTCACGATCACCACCTTCGGAGCACCTTCGCCATCACGCACCTCGAACTCGCGGCCCTCCACCAGCGGAATGCCCAGGGTCCGGAAGTAGGCTGGGCCAACCGGACTCTGCGCCACGTCCATGTCTTCGTCTTCCTTCGCCCGATAGCCCTCCACGGTCACATTCGCACCGCGGAAGTTGCCCTCGATCACCGCAATCTCGGCAGCGCTGACGCTCTGCACGTTCGGCAACTGGCCAAGACGCTCCTGCATCTGCTGATAAAGAGCCAGCGCCCGTGCGTTGTCGTAGCCGCTGAGTTTCGGAGCAATGCGGAAGTGCAGCAGATTGGCCGTCTGAAAACCGGGATCGAGGCGCAGCAGAACATAGAGGCTCTTCGCAAACAGCCCCGCCGGGATCAGCAGCATCATGGAAAGCGCGACCTGGGCAGCCACCAGCCATCGCCGCAACCGCGCGTGGCGCAAGCCCGATCGCAGTGCAGACGCCTGTTCCTTGATCGCCGACATCACATCTTCGCCCGACGCACGCAACGCCGGCGTGAGTCCGAAAATCAACCCCGTCAGCAGAGAAACGGCCCCCGCGAAGAGCAGCATCCGCGGATCCAGCGTCGTCTTCAGCGGAGTATCCGTGTTGCCGAAAATCTTCACCAGCGCGTCGGTTGTCCATGTCGCGACCATCAGGCTCGCCATACCACCCATCGCCGCAAGCAGGAAACTCTCCACCAGCAACTGCCGCATGATCTGCCAGCGCGAGGCGCCGATCGCAAGCCGCACCGAGAGTTCGCGGCGCCTTCCCGCGGCTTTCGCCAACAGCAGGTTCGCGACGTTCACACACGCGATCAGCAGCACAAAACCGACCATACCCATCAGCGCCAGGATGCGGCTTTCCATCTGACGCCGCAGCATGTTGATGCCCTGGCCGCCGTCCCGCAGTTCCAGTTTGCCCTCCAGAAAGCGATTCTTCGCGCGTTCATCACCACGCTTGCCGGCCCACTCGGCCTCCCGCAAACTCCGGTACAGCGGCTGCAATCCTGCCAGCGCCTGTTCGCGGCTCGTGCCGGACTTCAAACGCGCCGCCAGGTTGATCCACATCGCCTCGCGCTCTTCCATGCCATCCCACGTCGGCGTTGCAGCCCGCTTCATGGCCATCGGGAGGAAGACATCCACGGCGGCCGTATTGTTCAGTCCGATGAAGCCGTCTTGCACCACACCGATGATCGTCATCGGCTTGCCGTTGATGCCAACCACCTGATTCAGCACCGAGGAATTCATGCCGAACCGCCGCTTCCAGTAACCATGCGAGATCACCGCCACCGGATGCCCTCCCGGACGGACATCGTCTTCCGGCATGAGGAGACGGCCAATGGCAGCTCTCACCCCCAGCAGTTGGAAGAAGTTCCCCGTCACCAGATCGGCCGATGCGCGCTCCGTTTCGCCGCCAACGCGCACGCTGATCGCGGCAGGACCGCGCCCGGCGATTCCCTTGAATACCTCGTTGCGATCTCGTAGATCCCGGTACATCGGATACGAGAACACGGACTCCGGGTTGTCGCTCGTCGACCATCCCGGCTGCGGACCCGTCGCCTTCAGGATCACCAGTTCGCTTGGATTCACCACCGGCATGGCCCGCAGGATCACTTGATCGAGCAGCGAGAAAATCGAGACGTTCGCGCCGATGCCGAGTGCCAGCGAAAGCACAGCGACACACACCAGCACGGGACTGCGGCGCAGGGATCGGATGCTGTAACGAAGGTCGTTGCTCATGGGGTCTCCCAATACGCGGATCAACCGCGTCGTTTCATTCCCATGCAAGTGTCCGCCCGCGCCATGTTCTTGCTGGCCCAAAGGAGCGCTGGCGCACCTGTGTTCGAAATCGGGAAGGCCCGTTCGGATGCGGCCACCCGCGGACGAGATCCACGCACCCCCGGTCAGAATCCGAATGCGATGCCGAATAGCGCCGTCCGGCCGTAGCGCTCCACTCTCCGGTTCACCGTGCCGTTCACGAACATCTCGTCCTCACTGCGGTCGCG
>JAEUQE010000400.1 GCA_016789785.1 Bryobacterales bacterium | reverse complement strand
CACTGCTGCGTCTGGCCGAAGAACCGGCCCTCTACCAACCGCTGTGATCCGGCGAGATCGTTGCCGAAATGAAGCGAACTCTCGAACTTAAGTTCCGCATCGAACCCCACCGCACCGCTCGTCTCGAGGCCACTCTCCGCGAGCATTTCCCGGAAGCGTGGGTGGTTGGCTATGAGTCCCTTGTTTCCAAAATGGAGAACGACCCGAAAGACCGCCACGTGCTGGCAGTGGCGGCGCGAGCGAAATCAAATCTTGTGGTCACCTATAACCTTCGCCATTTTCCGCCATCGGCAACAAAGCCGTGGGGTGTAGCCGCTATTGGTCCCAGCACGCTGCAAAAGTTGCTGTACCGGCGCCATCGAAAGCAGGTTCTTGAAGTGCTCCACGAGCAGGCTGCCGATATCAGGCGTACGCTGCACGAACAACTCGATGTTCTGCACCGCGCTGTCCCCGGGTTTGTTGACACGGTCCGCCGTGATCTGGCAAGCGGTTCGTTGACCCCCTGAATCTGGCCACGGCTGAGCTCACTACGCCGACTTCATCAACTCCGCCATCGTAACTTCGCGCTTCTTCTCGTAAGCCATTCGACCCAGCAGTGCCGCCAGCGTCGCATCCGCCGCTTCCTGCGTCATGTGGAACGGCTTGTTGTCGATGATGGAAGTGAAGAAGTGCTTCACCGCGTCAACGGTGATGTCGTACTTCGACTCCCGCATCTCAATCAGGCTGCGGTCGCTGAGATTGTCCGCCGACTTGAAACGATAGTCGCCCTGCGGACCGTGCCACTTCATGTAGATGCGCGCCAGCTCCAACATGCCCTGCGATCCGTAGACACGCTCCTTCACATCACGGAATCCGGCGGTGTGTTTCACGGAGAGCAGCCAGCCCGTTGTGCCGTTGGCATAGGTGTAGGTGATGTTGTGATGATCCGAGTTCCAGTCGCCATAAGGCAGCGGATAACGCAAACCCGCGATGCCATATGCCTTCACGGGAGCACTGCCGCCAAACCAGTTCAAGACATCCACACCATGGCAATCCTGCTCCACGATCGCGCCGCCGGAAGTCTCCATCCACATGCCCCAATGCCGCACCTTCTGCTCGGATTCCGGATACGGCGACTTGAAGGCCGCCGGCGGCGGATTGCCGAGAATCCAGTAGCTCTCCACATGCGTCACCTTGCCCAGCTTGCCGTCCTTGATGATCTGTTCGCCGTAAAGGTACTCCTTGCTGAAGCGTTGCTGAAATCCAAACTGGATGGTCTTCGACTTGTCGGCCTTCATGCCGGCCCTCAATAGCCGCTTCACACCGGCCACATCAGCGCCCGCGGGCTTTTCGCAATAGATGTGCTTCTTCGCCTTCACCGCGGCTTCAAAGTGCAAGGGGTGCAGATAGACCGGCGTTGCAATGAGCACTGCATCAAGCCCGGCATGGCCGAGCATCTCTTCGTGGTTCTTGTACGATTTTGCCTGATCGGACTTCGGGATCTGTGTCTTGGCGGCATCGAGACGGTCCGGATAGATGTCGCAGATGGCGACGAGTTGGGTGCGTCCATCGTTCACCATCTCCTTGCCGACGTAGCGTCCGCGGCCGCCGGTGCCGATGATGCCAAAATTGACCGCCGAGTTTGCCGGATAGCCGAAGGCGTTCTCGGGGCGCATGATCAGAAGACCGCTGCCAGTGGCGAGAGTCGCGCGCCGGCTCATGGAAGGGTTGTGGTTGCTCATCGTGTCCTCGCGAGCATGTTGCTGTGAGTCCCACAGCGGGGCGTGAGCCCTGCCCGAAGCCTAGCAGACGTCGTGAGACGCAGTGTCTCGTATGATGAGACGCTCGGGCGGTGAACATGCTGCAGGCTCGGGACGTATGTGCACTCCGGCTAGCCTCCACCCTCACGCGAACTCCGCGCCGCAATCACCAAAGCCGCCGTGCACTCACGGTGGTCCGGCGTTCAGTCGACTCAGCCTACGCGCTCCTATCGCGGGGATGCGTTCGGGCGGGCGTCTCATAGAACGAGACGAGGCGTGGTCCCCGCCACGTCCGTGGGCGGGTCACTTCCAACTAAAACTCACCGGCCCATCCAGCCGCCGTCCACCACCATGATCTCGCCGCTCACATAGTCCGACGCCGCCGATGCCAGAAACACCACCGCGCCCTTGAAGTCATCCGGGTCGCCCCAGCGCCCCGCCGGAATGCGCGAGAGAATCGCCGGCGCACGCACGGGATCCTGCTGCAAAGCCGTCGTGTTGTCAGTGCGAATGTAGCCCGGCGCGATCGCGTTCACCTGCACGCCTTTCGATGCCCATTCGTTCGCCAGCGCCTTTGTCAATTGACCCACCGCGCCCTTCGCCGCCGCGTATCCCGGCACCGTAATGCCGCCTTGAAACGTCAGCAACGACGCAGTGAAGATGATCTTGCCGCGCCCACGCTCCACCATCCCGCGTCCGATCTCGCGCGAGAGAATCCACTGCGCACGCAAATTCGTGTCGATCACTTCGTCCCAATATTCATCGGGATGTTCCACCGCCGGCTTGCGTAGAATCGTGCCCGCGTTGTTGACAAGGATGTCGATCACCGGATGATCGGTGAGAACCTGACGCGCGAATGCCGCCACCGCTTCCCGATCCTTGAAGTCGCATGCGTAAGCCGAGAACTCACGGCCAAGCGCGCGCACTTCGCTTTCCACTCCGCTGCCCGATGCCTCCAGCGTCTTGCTGACGCCGATGATGTTGGCCCCTGCTTCCGCCAGTCCCAGCGCCATCGCCTTGCCGATGCCGCGTTTGCAGCCTGTCACCAGCGCCGTGCGACCATCCAGCTTGAACAGATCAAGAACACTCATTCCGAACACCTCACAAGAATCTTCATGACTTCGCCGCCGGACTCCATTTCGCGGAATGCCCCGCCGAGTCCGTCAAGCGGCACAACCTTCGAGATCAACTGCGGCAATGGCAGTGTGCCCGATGCCGCAAGTTCGATGGCGCGATCGAAGTCCTCCGCTTCATAGACACGCGCGCCCACCAGTTGCAGTTCGCGCCAGAAGAAGCGGAACAGATCCACGGGCACGGGCTTCGGATGAATCGCCACCATCACCATGCGCCCGCGCACTCGCGGAAGCTTCGTCATCATCTCCGCGCTCGCGGGGACACCGGCGACATCGAACACAATATCGGCGCCTGACCCGTCCGTGAGTGCATTCACTTTCTCCACCAGATCCACCTCGCGCGGATCCACAGTCTCCAGTCCGAACGAGCGCGCCAGTTCAATCCGGAAAGGATTCAGTTCGGACAGCAACACGCGAGCCCCTTCGCTTCGCGCCACCAGCGCGATGAGAATGCCGATGGGTCCGCCGCCCAGCACCACTGCGAATTCGCCTGCTTGCAGCGCGCCCATGCGCACGTCGTGGCAAGCCACGGAAAGCGGTTCAATCAAAGCCGCGTGTTCGAAGCTCAGCGCTTCGGGGATGCGATGCAGCAGGTCGGCGCGAACCGTCCAAAGTGCCTGCATCGCCCCCGGAGAATCAATGCCGATGAATTTGAGATTCATGCAGATGTGGCCGTGACCGTTGCGGCAGGCGGGACATTCTCCGCACGAATCGAGGGGCCGTACCGTGACGCGATCGCCCGGCTTCCATTGCCCGGCGCCGCTGCCCGCGGCGACCACCGTGCCCGCCATCTCATGGCCGATGATGCCGTCGTGCTTGATCAGCCGGTGGTCCATGTTGCCGTGATAGATGTGCAGGTCGGTGCCGCAGATGCCACAGTGCGAGACGCGAATCTGCACCTGGCCGGGCCCAGGCTCCATGGGTGTGCAGTCGCCGATGTGGATGGTGTGATGGCCCTTGTAAAAGGCAGCTCTCATGTGGGTTCTTCGAAGTCCTTTCGGCGGGACCACGCGCGTTTCGACGATCGCGCGCGTCCCTCAAAGATCGTACATCAAGGGAGAGCCGCCGCAAGAGATCCGGGTGCGCCCGCGTGATGCGCGAACCAATCTGGCACTTTCTTTCCACCTGCTTCGCGTCTTTCCACCAGGAGCTATTTACCTTGTGCCTGACAAGCCTTGTTGTCTCTCTCTCTTCCGCGCTTTCCGGAGCGACCGTCGGCCTTCGGGTCGAAGGCTACACCGGCATAACCGGCCAGGAGGTCAATCTCAATACCGGCAACCTCGTGCAGTCCAGCTATTCGTTCTCTCACTCGTTTTCCCAGTTGTTCAGCGTGGGGCCGAACCAATTCGGGCAACCGGAAATGGCACCGTGACCGCATTCACGTCGGGATTTGTGACCCCTGGCGTGATCAAGGGGTTCGCCGAAAGCTCGACGTCCGTCACCAAGAATGGAATTGGACCCTCAATCGGCTCCGACAGTTTTTTCAATATCGGCTATACCGATTTGATTACGGTCACC
>JAEUQE010000003.1 GCA_016789785.1 Bryobacterales bacterium | reverse complement strand
GGCCCGAGTGATTCCAAGCGGCATCGTTACACTGATGATCAATCAGGAAGTAAGTTCACCGATTGCGCCGCCAGCCACGTCGGCGATTCAGTCGCCAAGTTTCTCCAAGCGCAATGTGAGCACGCAAGTAACTGTACAGGATGGCGACACGATCGCGATCGCGGGAATTATTCAGGAATCGGATACTGCCTCGACCGCGGGTATCCCCTTTCTGCACAAGATCCCCGGAATCGGCGCGCTATTCGGCAATCGCAACTACAGCAAGGAGCGCACGGAGTCGTGTTCATGACGCCGCGGGTGATCTACGATACGAACGAGATGATCGAGGCGTCGGATGAACTGAAGGGCAAGTTGCGGCGCCTTCAGCGGTTGATCAAGGAATAAACGGAATCGGCGGCCCTCCGGTGGGGCATAGCCAAGCGTCCAGAGGCGCCTGGATGCTGCAGGCGCAGGCTACCGTAACGCAGACTTCAGTCTGCCGCCTCGACAATCGTGTCGAGGCCTCTGCGCGGGGCCGGCGAGTCGTCCCTGGTGGATGATCAGTGCTCGACCACTGGTACTCTTCCGTCCGGCTCGCCACCCGCGCCTTCCCCAGGTTTGTGATCCACGGCGTCAGACGGGCGGCAGGCCCGTGGGACCTGGGCGATCGCACATTTTCGTTCACGTCGCCCTGCACCGAGACGATTCTCGGCGCGGCAGGCGGAAGCCCTGCGCTACCGCAAGCACGGCGGCAAGATGCAAAAGTGAACAATACTGCGCCAACTCATCCCGTCTCGAAGGCTGGGGTGAATCGCGCAGCCAGTGAGGCATCCTGGCGGGCCAACTGAGCAAAATCTCTCAGCTCCATCACCTCAAGTCGCCCACCAAAGCACCTCCAGCAGTGGTATACAAAGTGCAGGCAATCGGCGAGGAGAACGTGCGCATGAACCGTAGAACCTTTCTTGCCGCTTCCGCCGCCGCGAGTCCCGCCTTCGGAGCGGTGGCGAAACCTGCGATGCTTGGCGGCCCCAAAACCCGCACCGCCGCCTGGCCTTCGTGGCCCGTGTTCGACAAGCGTGAGGAGACCGCTGTCCTGAAGACACTCTCCAGTGGCAACTGGTTCCGCGGAAGCGGTACCAATGTCGCGGCATTCGAATCACAATACAGTGCGTTGACCGGCGCCAAGGGTTGTCTGGCCACCGCCAACGGAACCAGCGCGCTGATCGTCTCGCTGGCAGCGCTCGGCGTGGGTGCCGGCGACGAGGTCATCGTCCCGCCCTACACGTTCGTCGCGAGCGTCAACGTGATCCTCATGATGAACGCCATGCCCGTCTTCGTGGACAGCGATCGCGAGACCTTCCAGATCGACGCGCGCAAGATCGAGGCCGCCATCACGGACCGCACCGTGGCGATCATGCCGGTGCACCTGGGCGGAAGCGCCGCCGACATGGATGCCGTGCTCAAGGTCGCGGCGAAACGCAAGATTCCCGTGGTGGAAGATGCCTGCCAGGCGCATCTCGGCGAATGGCGCGGCCGCAAGGTCGGGACTTACGGCGCGACCGGGTGTTTCTCGTTTCAGGCGTCGAAGAATCTGAACTCGGGTGAGGGTGGAGCGATTCTCACCAACGACCTTGACTTACTGGAGAAGTGCTACGCGTTCCATAACAACAGCCGCGGCCGCAAGAACACAGGCTACGACTTTGCTTATCAGGCGCGCGGCGCAAATCTGCGAATGACGGAGTTTCAGGGCAGCCTGTTACTGGCACAGATGACCCGGCTGGAGGAGCAGTCCAGGCGCCGTGAACAGAACGCACAGTATCTTACTTTGTTACTCAAGGAGATCCCTGGACTTGCTCCGGCGCGGATGTACGACGGCTGCACGCGCAACGCGTATCACCTCTACATGTTCCGCTACGACAAGGCGCAGTTCGGCGGGCTCGAACGGTCCGTGTTTCTGAAGGCGCTGAGCGCGGAGGGCATTCCCGCCTCGCCCGGCTACGGCCCGCTCAACAAGGAGCCGTTCCTGAAGCACACCCTGGAGTCGCGCGGCTACCAACGGGTGTTCGGCGCAAAGGAACTCGCCCGCTGGCAGGAGCGCAGCCAGTGTCCCGAGAACGACAAGCTCTGCCAGGAAGCCGTCTGGCTGACTCAGAACATGCTGATCGGCGAACGCTCCGATATGGATCAGGTGGCCGACGCGATCCGCAAGATCCGCGCACATGCCGCTGACTTGAAGAGGGCTTGACCCATGCGGATACTGGTTCTGGGAGTATTTCTGTTCATGCAAAACGCCGCCGCCGAATGGCGGATCATGACGCTTGACCCGGGCCACTTTCACGCCGCCCTGATCCAGAAGGAGGCGCTTCCGGATCTCGCGCGGGAAGCATACGTCTATGCGCCGCTCGGTCCCGATCTTGCGGCGCACCTCAATCGCGTGGCGGGTTTCAACGCGCGCGCCGAAAAGCCCACCAATTGGGCCTTGCGCGTGTATTCCGGCGCCGATTTCTGGGAGCGCATGATCGCCGAACGCCCAGGCAATCTCGTCGTGTTGTCGGGGCGCAACAAGGGCAAGATCGAGCGCATCGGCCAGCTCGCCAGCACCGGTCTGCACGTGCTGGGCGACAAGCCCTGGATCATCGAGCCCGAGGATCTGCCGAAGCTGGAAGCCGCCTTGAAGCATGCGCGCGAGCATAAGGCCGCGATCTTCGACGGCATGACGCAGCGCTACGAAATCTCGTGCATTCTTCAGCGCGAGATCGTGAACGCGAAGGATGTGTATGGCTCGCAACTGCCCGGCACTCTCGACGAGCCCGGCGTCTACATGGAGAGCGTGCACTACCTGCTGAAGCTGGTGGCCGGGGCTCCGAATCTGAGGCCCATCTGGTTCTTCGACATCCGGCAACAGGGCGAAGGACTCACCGACGTCGGGACGCATCTGGTGGATCTGGTGCAATGGATGCTCGTGCCGGATCAGGCCTTGGACTACCGCAAGGACATCGAAGTGCTCCGCGGCGAGCGTTGGCCCACGCTCATGAGCCAAGCGCAGTTTCAGCGCGTGACCGGAACGGCGGCATTTCCCGGATTCCTCAGTGAATGGGTGAAGCCGGACGGGCTCCATTACTTCTGCAACAATCGCGTGAGCTACAAACTGCGTGGGACTCACGTGAAGCTCGATGTGAAGTGGGATTACGAAGCGGCGCCTGGCCTGGGCGACACGGAGCTGGCGGTGTTTCGCGGATCGAAGTCGCGTGTGGAAGTGCGCCAGGGCAAGGCGGAGAACTTCAAGCCGGAAGTCTTCGTTGTGCCGAACCGGCCGCAAGACAAGGCCGCGGTCGCGGCGGCGCTGCAATCGAAGCTCGCTGCGATGGCAGGCGAATGGCCGGGTTTGGGAGTGGTGGATCGCGGCGCCGAGCTGCAGGTGACCATTCCTGAAAAGTATCGCATCGGGCACGAAGCCCACTTCGCGATTCTCACCGGCAAGTTCCTGGAATACGCGAAGAACCCCGCCTCAATGCCCGCATGGGAAGCGCCCTATATGCTGGCGAAGTATCATGTCACCACGCAGGGAGTGGCACTCGCCCGTAAGAACAGCCGGGCGAAGAGCGAATAGGCGCTCGGGTCGAAGCTCGCTCAGGTGGTTGGAAAGGAATGTATGTCCCGGTTCTTGCGTTGGACGGTCATGGTGGCGTCATTGACCGCAGTGGGTTGCTCGACCGCGCCTTCTCCTACGACCTCGACGGCGCCTCCATCGGGCTCTTCCGCCAAGGAGAAGAAATTGATCGCGAAGATCTATGATTCAGGTTTTGCCGATGCCCACGATACCTACAACGGAATGGGCACCGGCTCGGACGGAAAGATCTACTATGTGCTCTGTTCGGAGAAGGTGGATGTTGCCGGACAGATGTACTCCTACGATCCCGCATCCGGCAAGATCGCACATCTCGGCGACCTCACCGAGGCGAGCGGGGAGAAGGGCAAGAAGGCGATCGCGCAGGGCAAGAGTCACGTGAACTTCGTGGAGGCGAACGGCAAGCTCTACTTCGCCACCCATGTCGGTTACTACGAAATCATTGATGGCATGGAGAAGCAGGGACGTCCGCCCGCCGGCATGATCCCGTATCAGGGCGGACACTTGCTTGCCTACGACATGGCCAGCGGGAAGTTCGAAGACCTCGGGATTGAGCCGCATCGCGAAGGCATCCTCACTATGAACATGGATACGCGCCGCATGCGGATCTATGGGCTGAGCTGGCCCACCGGCTACTTCTTCCGCTACGACGTGGCGAAGAAGGAGATGAAGGATCTCGGCGCATTCTTTGAGAAGGGTGAGAATGGCAAGGGCGCCACCTATCGCACCGTATGCCGTTCACTGGCGGTGAATCCCGAAGACGGCTCCGTGTTCTTCACAACGGGTGAGGGCGCGATCTACCGCTATGACTACGAAAAAGACGCGGTGGCGAAGGTATCCGAGGATGAGTTGAAGAAGGATTACTTCGGCTTGTACGACATCACCTCCGCCGGGCACATGGCGTACAACTGGCGCCAGACGGCGTATCATGCGGCGGACAAGATGTTCTACGGTGTGCATGGCAACTCGGGATACCTGTTCCGCTTCGATCCTCGCGAGGTTCGCGCGGATGTGTTGGCGCGCATCACTTCGGAGCCCTCGCAACGCAGCGGCATGTTTGACCAGTTCAGCTATGGCTATCTCGGATTCACGCTTGGCCCGGACGGCAAGACGCTGTATTATTTGACCGGCGGGCCGGTATACGAGAACGGACGCCGTGTCGCGGGCAAGGCAAGTACGGCCAAAGGCGAGTCGAAAGGTACGGAGAACCTGCATCTCATCACCTACGACATCGCGGCGGGCAAGTATGTGGACCACGGTCCGATTTTCTTTGAGGATGGCGAGCGTCCGGCCTACGTGAACGCGATCGCCGTCGGCAAGGATGGCACGGTGTACACGCTCTCGCGTGTGAAACGGAACGGCAAGACATTGACCGATCTGATCAGCGTCAAGCCGTGAAGAGGAGGTTGCGATGGATTCGCAAACCAGACGGACGTTCGTGAAGGCTTCGGGCGGTGTGCTCGCCGCGGCGCTGGCGGGCTCGAAGGAGGCACTGGCCCAAAACGGCGGAACTCCCGCGGTCACCTATCCCGCGGGCCGGCACACGTTTGTGACCCGCTGGCCCCGCTATGGCACCGCCGAGAAGCAGGCGCTCCACGCGCTGATCGACGATGGCAGGTTCTACGACGAGGCGCCCAAGCTCGAAAAGGAGTGGTGCGACTACACGAAGGCGCCCTTTTCGAAAAGCCACTGCAACGGCACCAGCGCCTTGACGTCGATGTTCTTCGCGCTCGACCTCCCGCCGGGCAGCGAAATCCTGGTGCCTTCTTACACGTTCTTTGCCACGTGTCTGCCGATGCGCTTCTTCCAGTACGTGCCGGTCTTCATCGATATCGATCCGAAGACGGCCTGCTTCGATCTGGACGATGCGAAACGGAAGTTGACCGCCCGGACGAAGGCGCTGTGTGTGATGCATTCCTGGGGGTTGCCTTGTGAGATGGATAAGATCGCGGGCTTTGCCAAGGAGAAGGGCTTGATTCTCCTCGAAGATGCCGCGCACGCTCACGGTGCCTCCATGCAGGGGAAGGCGATGGGCGCATGGGGCGCCATCGGCATGTACAGCTTTCAGACCAGCAAAGTGCTGCCTTCCATTGAAGGCGGAATGGGCATGTACCAGACGCGCGAGTATTACGAGCGTGCCGCCGCCTTTGGCCACTATGAGGATCCGCCGAAGTTCGCTGCCGATAGCCCTGTGCGCAAGTATGAAGGCACGGGCTTCGGACAGAAGTACCGCATGCATCCACTTGCGGCGGTGATCGCGCGCCAGCAATTGAAGAGTCTGGATGAGCGCAACGCACTGGTTATCTCGCAGGTGCGCAAACTCAATGACCGGTTGACGCAGTTGCCGGGCTTGGCCGAGCCACGCTGCCGCGCCGATCAAAAGCGCGTCTACTACAACGCGAACATGCTGCTGCTGGATGAGAAGAAGGCGAAGATCAAGCGCGATGATCTGGTGACGGCGCTGAAGGCGGAGGGCGTGCGAGCTTCGACGTGGGTCTATCCGGAGCAGCATCGGTACGCGATCTACGCGGAGGCCAAGTGGTGGCATCATCCGCCGGTGATTCCAGAGCGGATGCCGGGGAACGATCATATCAACCAGACTCACCTCTTCCTGCCGCTGTTCCATTCCGAAGCGCCGGAGTTGACCGGGCAGTACGTGAAGGCGTTTGAGAAGATCTGGTCGCGCCGCGGCTGACCGCGAACTTGCGGCAACCGCCGGAAGCACGCTTCGCATATCTCCCGGTTTCCGGCCGATGACTGCCTCGCACTGAAGCGCCAACTGCGCACCTTACGGTGGCGCTAGCTAGCTAGGCTTTAGCCTGCCGCACCGAGAATCGTCTCGGTGCAGGGCGAGGTGAACGAAATGTGCGATCGCGGATGTCCTGCGAGCCGGGGCGCCCTTCTGGTCGAGCGCCTATGATCCATCAGGGGGAGACTCGCCGCCCCAGCACGGCCCTCGACAAGAGTGTCGAGGCGGCAGACTGAAGTCTGCGTTACCGGCTTACGGAGTTACTATCCTCGAAACAAGGAGCATTGCACTGAAGCAGAAGTTTTCAGAGTGAATCTGTTTAGGATTGAAGGGGGGATGGTGGACGGCGTGGGGATCGAACCCACGACCTCAGCATTGCGAACGCTGCGCTCTCCCAACTGAGCTAGCCGCCCACAGGGTCAATTCTGAGTATAACATGCGCCTCAACATCCGGCACATCGCTACAATAAAGAATCAGCGGCATGACGATCGAAGAACAACTCAAAAAGATGCAGCAGGATTGGGACGAGCGGGCCCGGGAAAACGCGCGTTACTACGTCAACACCGAGCGCGAAGACTGGACCGATGAGGAGTTCTTCCGCTCTGGCCAGCGCACCGTCGCCGAGGAGATCCTCACCGACATGACGAACATCTGCCAGGGCAAGGATCCGAAGCAGATGAAGGTGCTCGAAATCGGATGCGGCGCCGGGCGGGTGACGCGGGCGCTCTCCGAACTGTTCGGTACGGTGTGGGGCGTGGATGTCAGCGGCGAGATGATCCGCCGGGCTACCGCCGCACTTGCCGGCTACCCACATGCGCACCTGCTCCAAACCAACGGCAAGGATCTCAGCGGAATCCGCGAGGACGGCACCTTCGACTTCGCCTTCTCATCCATCGTCTTCCAGCACATTCCGAGCCGTGACGTGATTGAGAGCTACGTGCGCGAGGTCCACCGCCTATTGCGGCCCGGCGCGCTGTTCAAATTCCAGGTCCAAGGCGATTTCACGATTCAGACGGCGCCGGGTGACACTTGGCTCGGTGTCGCCTATTCCGATGCCGACGCCGTGGCAATGGCCGAACGGTGCGGATTCGAGCCTCGCTACCGGCATGGCGCCGGTCAGCAGTACTTTTGGCTTTGGTACTTCAAGAAGTAGCTTCCGGTTCCGCGGAGGCAGCGCTATCCGGCCCTACGTCTTCCTGCGCTGCCGGGGCTTCCTGGGCTGCCTCGGCTTCGCTGCCCGACTCCTCCTTGCGGCGCTTCGCCCAATACTCTTTCATCCGGCGCGACATATCGCCGCGCTCTTCAATGGACATCCCCTTCCGGCCGCGCTTCTTCGGTCCGGCGACAGGCTTAGGCCCGCCTTCCCGGGAAACGAGTGTCTCCAGATGGGCGATCACCTGCTCAATGCGCCGTTTCTCGTGCTGTAGTTCGCGAATCGCTTTCGTCAGGTCCATTTACAAAGCTCCAGAGATGCCTGGAATCCACATGTCTTATTGGACTACGAAAGCCGCCGTGACGGAAAGATGCTAACGCGTCAAAAACGGGAATTGGGGTACGAAATGATAGCCGTGCCGCGAGATGGCAATGTAGACGATACCCGCTCCCAGAACGAGGAAGCCGCCGAAAATGCCCAGCAGCAACTTCCACGGGAACTTTTGTTCTTCGCGATGCAGCACCAGGAGGTAGCTGGCGAAAACGCCCACGAAGTACAGCAGCACCATGGGTACCGAGAAGATCATCAGGTTGAAAATGTCCGGGGTCGGCGTGATGATGGCCGCCAAAACCACGATTCCGAGAATCGCATAGCGCGAGTTCTCGAGCAGCCACCGGGGCGACAGCAGATGCAACAGCGTCAGGAAAAAGATGATCACTGGCAGTTCGAACACCAGCGCCACGCCGAGCACCACGTTGATGAAGAGGTCGAAATACTCGCTGATGGAAACCAGCACCTGCAGGTCAAAGTCGCGGCCCAGACCCAGGAGGAACACCAGTCCGAAGCGGAAGGCGACAAAGTAGGCAAACAACCCGCCCGCCACAAACAGGCCCGCGGAAACGAGGATGAAAGGCACGGCCCATCGCCGCTCGCGCTTGTACAGCCCTGGGGCAATGAACGCCCATACCTGATACAGCACCCAGGGGGAACCGATGAAGATCGCCGTCAACAGGGGCAGCTTCACCCAGATGATCGAGAACGACTCAAGCGGAGTGGTCTGCACGAGTTTCGGCGGGTTGATGCCAAGTTGGATGAGCGCGTCCTTCGCTGGCGCGCGCACGAAATTCCAAAGATAACTGGAGAATGTGAGGCTCAGCAGAAATGCTACGCCGAGCCCCGTGATTGCCTTGATGATCCGGGACCGCAGTTCCTCCAGATGGTCGAGAAACGACATCCGGAGCATCCCGTCATCATCTGGAGACTCCTCTTCTTCTGCCGGTGCAGAAGGCGGCGGGGGCGGCGCGGGCGATGATGCTGCCGGCGGCGGAGACCCTGCCTGCTCCTGCGCTACCGGAACGGCATTGTTTTCATACGCGTAGGGATCGTCGTAATAACCGTACGAATCGTCGACGTTCTGGGTATGGCTCGAAGACGTAACCTCACTGGTGGCGCCAGTGGAATCAGGTTTCGGCGTCTCGGAGGACGCACCTTGCTTGTCAGGTTCTTGAGCCATTCTCTGTTCGTGCGCTGCCCGGCGTTAGCTGCGCGCCACCGGCTTGTCAACCGTAATGGTTTCAGCCGGCGAGGCCTCACTGGAAGCCATCTGCACGGGAGCCTCCCCCCCATCGGACTCACCCGCGGAAGCGGAGACCGTCTGGGTCCCGCCTGCGGCTTCGCCCGATGCGGCGGCCGTCGTCGATTCAGCGCCCTGAGTTGCGGAAGCGCTTACGGTGGAATCCTGCGAAGCGGATGTCGAGCCTGTGTTGCCGGAGTCTGACGACGAGTTCTCGTAATAGGAATTCTCATAATACGAGTAATCGTAAGTCGAGTTGTTGATCTCCTGGGCAGTCTCCTTGATCGGATTCGTCTCCCGCTCAATGTTAGCCATCTCACGGTCGAACGTCGACTTCAGGTCGCTCGAATGACGGCGAAACTCCGCCAATCCCTTCGCGATGTTCTTGCCGAGTTCCGGAAGTTTTTTAGGACCGAACAGCAGAAGAGCCAGCAGAAAGATCACCATTGTTTCTTGCCAGCCCAACGACCACATACGGACAAAAACCTCCTCTACAGTTGCGAACCACTCCCATCATATACCTGATGGCGGTTGAAGCGTCAACCGGGAGGGGTCTGCGAGTTCCATCCGGCCCGCCCTACTCAGTGGGCTGACGCACGAACTGGCCATTCTTGTCGATGTATGCGATCTTCGCACCCACCTGGACCATCGCGATTCCATCCAGGAATTGATCCACACCGTCGAACTGGGCCTTGATCACCATCTCGCCCTTGCGGTCCACATAGCCCCATTTCGGATTGTCCATCGTCTGCACGCCAGCCAGCCCTTCAGAGAAGAAGCGGACCTGTTTGAACTTCGGCGTGACCACCCAGGTGCCGGTTTTGTCAATGAAGCCCCACTTGGATTTCTCTTCGGCCGCGCCCGCAAGACCTTCCGCAAACTGGCCTACGGCGAACCACTTGGGGGCAATCACCGTTTTGCCGCTGCGGTCAATGAAGCTCCAAAGCTGGCCCACCCGCCGCACGCCCGCCAGATCTTCGTTGAAGGAGGTAAGGCCCGGGTCGAATTGCGGCGCGATCACGAAATTGCCTTTCGGATCAATGTAGCCCCCATCCTCAGCCTGAATCTCGCCGCGGCTGCGCACAATCACCGCCGGAGCAAGTCCGCCAGAGAACTTCCCGATGCGCACGTAGCCAGGGGATAGCACCCAATCCCCCTTCTTGTTGATCAGACCCGCCTTCTTCCCTTCAAACGCAGCGGCATAGCCTTCATGAAAGGGGGCGGCCGCATCGAACTTCGGCTCAATCACCATCTTGCCTTCGCGGTTGATGTAGCCGATCTTGTTGTTGTCATCGGCCACCAGTGCGAGGTCGTCGAAGAATCGCGAAGCGCGCAGATACTTCGGCTCGATCGTCACCTTGCCGGTGCTGTCCATGAAGCCCCACTTCTTGTCCTGAAGAATGGGGTACAACTCGCCAGCCTTGCCCTTCATCTCACCAACGGGGGCCGATGCGGCCGGCTTCCCATCCGGGCCTTGCTCCTTGGCAGCCGAGACCTTGCCGCCGGATTCCGATTGTTTGCAGCCAGCCAAAAGCAGGACTAGCGACGTTGCCAGTAGCGGGAACGCTCGTTTCACAAAAACACCTCTTCCACTCGATCCATTCGTTTCGTGCGCGCACACGCTCAGCCGGACCAATGCCGCGAGCTTGTGCCGGTTCAATCCTACGGTCTCGACTTGCCGGAAAGTACAGGCACACCAAGAGGAACTTCGGAGGATGCGCACGGGTGCAACCCTTAATTGTATCAACATACCGTAGACGCCCGTCTGACCGGAGTGTCACGCGGTGCGACCCAGAAGTGAACCCGCCGGCTTGACGGATGCATCGAGGTCCACCCGGATGGCGTTGGCCACCCTGAGTTCCGCCTCATCAAAAATCGCCCGGCAAGAGTATCAATCGGTCGTTCGTTGCCCCCCGCGATGGCCAACAGGCCTGGACGAGGACCCTCGGCTGCAAGGCTTGGTGGCACAACTGACGATCCTCAATGATCAGGCGGGTAAGCTTCGCCCACCGCGGGCGGGGCTGGACACAAATCATCCTCCTGGACGAAGAAGCGGAGGTTGCATCGCGGCTTGATTCGCCTCTCGCTCATCCCATCGAACAGACATCCGGAATCGTCGCGGGAGCAGCGATGAGGAAGTGGGACTGGCCCAATTCCGTGCACCCCACTGACTGGTACTGTCGTATCATGGTGCCGAGTGCCGTCCCGCGTTCCTTGCCCATGCGCGATGCGTGTTTTCTGGGCTTTCCTGCCAGTTCTGGCCGTGGGTGCGCCCGCTGGCTATGAAGGCAAGGAAGTGGCCGAGGTACGCTTCAACCCCTCGTCACAACCGCTCCCCGCCGCGGAACTCAACCGCCTCGCCGGCATCTCTCCGGGCGCGCCGCTGACCTCCCTCCAGGTTCGTGCCGCGATTCAGAGGCTCTATGCAACCGGCCGCTATGACGAGATTGCCGTGGATGCGGTTCTTCAGCATCAGAAGGTCGTGCTGACTTTCTTGACCCGTCAGAACTGGTTCATCACCCGGGTGACCATGGAAGGTTTCGTGGAGCCCCCAAACCGCGAGCAACTTCTGAGCGCAACGAAGCTGGAACTTGGCGCCCGCTATAGCGACGAGCAGCTGGTGGAGGCGATTAAGGGTCTGCATGAAGTGCTGCGTTCGAACGGCTTCTATTCGCCCCGTATCCAACCCCTGGTCGAGCGCTTTCCCGGCGAGGATGAACTGCATATCCAGTTCCTCATCAACCCCGGCCCGCGCGCCTACTTTGCGCGGCCCGTGATCGCAGGCACGCTGAAACGCGACGAAAACGTGGTGCTGCGCGCGACGCGCTGGATGCGATGGTGGGGCCTGCTCGGCTGGAAGCAGCTTTCCGATCAACGCCTGCAACAAGGCCTGGATCGCGTGCGTCGTTCTTATTTGAAGAACGACTATCTGCTGGCGAAAGTCGATCTCACCTCCGCTGCTTACAGCCGCGACGAAAACCACGTGCGGCCCGAACTGCGCATTGAAGCGGGCCCCAAGGTGTCCGTGAAAGCGGTAGGCGCGAAACTCTCCCGCGGCCGTCTCAAGGATCTGATTCCGATCTATCAGGAGCAGTCCGTGGATCAGGACCTGCTCATCGAAGGCCAGCGCAACATCACACAGCATTTTCAAGCCCAGGGCTATTTCGATACGAAAGTCGCGTTCGCCCGCGACGAGGTTTCCGCGGACGAGCAAAGCATCGAATACACCATCGACCGCGGAAGCCGCTACAAACTCGAGCACATCGAAATCAGCGGCAACAGTTACTTCGACACCATGACCATTCGCGAGCGCATGGGCATTCTTACCGCCCATCCGCTTCGCATCCGCAATGGCCGGTTCAGCGAAGATCAGCTCGCCCGCGACAAAGCTGCCATCGAAGAGCTGTACCGTTCCAACGGGTTTCGCGACGTGGAGGTGAAGTCGCGCGTGGAACGCAACTACAAAGGCAAGGAACGGGAGGTCGCAGTTTTTCTGGAAGTGGTGGAAGGCCAGCAGTGGTTCGTCAATGAGCTTGAGATTTCCGGCGTGGATCTCCGCATCTATCCCTACATTCAGTCGATCCTCACTTCCACCGAAGGCCAACCCTACAGCGCATTCAACGTTGCCACCGACCGCGACAACATCCTCAACGTCTACTATGACAATGGCTACCCCGATGCGACCATGGAGATCATCTCAACGCCCGCGGACCGCCCGCGGATGATGAATCTGAAATATGCCATCAGCGAAGGGCGCCGCCTGTATGTGCGCGACGTGCAGGTGAACGGCCTGATCTCCACCAGGCCATCGCTCGTCAACAGCCGCATCAGTCTCGATCCTGGGACCCCGCTCTCGCTCAGCAGCATGGTGTTCAGCCAGCGCCGCCTCTACGACCTCGGCATCTTCGCGAAGGTCGACATGGCGCTCGAAAACCCTACCGGCAGCACGCGGGAGAAACGTCTGCTCTATCAAATGGAAGAAGCGAGCCGCTACTCGTTCAACAGTGGTATCGGCGCCGAGTTCGGACGCATTGGTGGAAGCCAGACCAGCCTTGCTTCCCCGGCTGGCGGAGCGGCCTTCGCGCCACGTGTCTCGCTGGGATTGAGCCGCCTCAACGTGTTTGGCGTGGGACACACCGTCGGCGTGCAGACGCGCTTCTCCACGCTGCAAAACCGTGCCTTGTTCACCTACCTCGCGCCGCAGTTCCAGGGCCGGGAGGATCTGAACCTCACCCTCACAGCACTCTATGACGATTCCCGCAACGTCCGCACCTTCGCCTCTCGCAGGGCCGAAGGCGCGCTCCAGTTCGGCCAGCGCTTCACCCGTGCCGTGTCGGGACAATTCCGCTTCGTCTACCGTCGCGTCTCTGTCTCGGACATCAAGATCGAGCCGGCGCTCATACCACTGTTCTCCCAACCCGTGCGCGTGGGCCTGATCTCCGCCACCGTAATCAATGACCGTCGCGATGATCCGTTGAATGCCACGCGCGGGCTGTACTCTTCTCTCGACGTTTCTCTCGCCAACAAAGCCTTCGCAAGCGAGGCCGCCTTCGGACGCATCCTCGCGCGGAACTCGAGCTACCATCGGGTGTCGCGGGATGTTGTGCTGTCCCGCAATACCACCTTCGGCTGGATCGGCAACTATGCCAGCGTCGACATTCCCCTCCCGGAGCGTTTCTTCGCCGGAGGCGCAGTGTCGCATCGCGGCTTCCCCGAAAATCAGGCGGGCCCGCGCGACGTGTTCACCGGCTTTCCGTTGGGCGGACGCACGCTGCTGTTCAATCAGACCGAGTTGCGATTCCCTTTCATTGGAAACAACATCGGAGGTGTCATCTTTCACGACGCGGGCAACGTCTACACCAACTTCGACAGCATCTCTCTCCGCGTCAAGCAGCGCGACCGCGAAGACTTCGACTACATGGTGCACGCCGTCGGCTTCGGCGTCAGATACCGCACGCCGATCGGGCCCATCCGCGTTGACTTCGCTTACGGCATGAACTCCCCTTCGTTCCGAGGCTATCGCGGCTCCATCAACGATCTGATCAACAACCTCGGCAGTCCCGTCGATCAGCGCGTGAGCCGCTTCCAGTTTCACTTCAGTCTCGGGCAGGCATTCTGATGAAACACTCTCTGCTCCTTGGATGGCTGGTCATCGCGATGGTTGGCCCCGTCCGCGCGGAGATCATCGATCGCATTGCCGTCACCGTAGGCACACGAGTGATTACGGAGAGCATGATCATTTCGGAGATTCGCCTCGCCGCCTTTCAGGATGGCCGCGAACCGGACCTCTCGTCGTCTTCCAGGAGACAGGCTGCCGAAAGGCTCGTCGACCGCATGCTCCTCATTCAGGAAATGGACGACGCTCGCTATCCCGAGCCCGCCATGGCCGACATCCTCGACGAGATCGCCGAATTTCGCAAGCAACGGTTCAACAGCGACGACGCGTTTCGCAACGAACTGGCCGCCCGCGGCATTGACGAGAGCGATCTCCGCCAGTTCTTTCAGCTCCAGTTCCGCTCTCTGCAATTCATCGAAGTGCGCTTCCGCACCGGCGTGCAAATCACTTCCGACGAGATCGCGGCGTACTTCGATCAACAGATCAGGCCGAAGTTCGTGAAAGAGAACCGCGCCGTCCCGCCGCTGGAAGATGCTTCCGAAGAGATTGAGCAGATCCTGGTCGCTCAGCGCGTGGACGCAGCCACCGAAGACTGGTTGAAGCAGACCCGTACCCTGGCCCGTATCCGGTTCCGCGAGGAGGTGTTCCGGTGAGACGAAAGCTCCTTCGATGGGCGCTCCGGTTGACCCTGGTGCTCACGGCACTCGCGGTTGTTCTGTCGATCGCAGCGTTCTGGATCCTGCGCACGCAGTGGCTTCGCAAAGAGATTCGCACGCGAATCATCGCCGAAGCAGAGAAGGCCACGGGTGGCAAAGTCGAGCTGAAGAAGTTCGACTTCGATCCCTCCACCTTGCGAGTCTCCGTGGATGAGTTCATCTTGCGCGGCAAAGAGCCCGCCACTGACCCACCGCTCGCATCGGTGGAGGCGATCCGCGTAGGCGTGAAGGTCGTGTCGTTCCTCAGGCGCGACGCGTACCTCGAATCGTTGCATGTCGCAAAACCGAAGATCCGCATCGTCACGCTCCCCGATGGCACCACCAACATCCCTGGCCCGAAGCTCCCCAAGCCCGATGCGAGAAGCGTCTTCGAGCAATTCGTCGCGATCTCCGCGCGGCACTTCGAACTCACCGATGGCGTCTTCGAATACGACAATCAACGCGTTCCCATTTCGCTGCGGGCGGAAAACCTGCGGGTGAACTTCGCTTGGGAGAAAGACGGCCCACGCTATCGCGGCAATGTCTCGGCGGCTCCGTTCCACTTCGATTGGCCCGTGTTCCTCCCAATGACTTGGGACGCGGACGTGCAACTCACCATGGACAAGAGTGGGCTGCGATTCGAACACGCCCAACTGAAACACGCCGGCGGTACGCTTTCCGCAAAGGGCACGCTCACCAGCTATCGCGCGCCGGTGATCGATCTCGAAGTGGAAGCCAATCTCCCGATGGCGGCATACGTGAAGACGCTGAAGCTGCCGCTGAGTCCCGAAGGCTCCGCGCAATTCGCAGGCAAGCTGCACTACGAAGCCGGCAAGTATCTGGTCACCGGCGCGATGAACGGCGCCGGGCTCGCCATGCGCCGGCAAGCCTGGTCCATTGAGGGCGTCAGCATGAAGAGTGGAGTTCGCCTGGAACCACAACTCGTCACCTTGAGCGGCCTTCAAGTATCCGCACTCGGCGGCAGCTTCAACGGATCCGGTGCGATCAGGGATTGGCGCGACTTCCAGATCCGCGGCGCGGCTTCCGGCGTTGCGCTCGACCGCATCCGCCACATGCAGAACACGGCGCGTCCGTTCGCATGGTCAGGCTCCGCGTCAGGCCCTGTGGACCTGGCGGGCCAGATCACGGCCGGCGGAATCCGCGGTTTCCGTGTGAACTCGCATCTCGTCATCGAGCCCGGCGAAGGCCAGGTGCCGGTGGAAGGAGCGCTCCGCGTGCGCTATGCACAACGCGAGAATTCGCTCGACATGGAGTCCTCCTATCTGCGCACTCCTCGCACGCGAATTGACTTCCAAGGCAAAGCAGCCGATCGCATGCGAGTGCTTCTGGACTCCACAGACCTCAACGAGTTTCTTCCCGTGATGGCGTTCCTCTCCGATAACCCACCCCAGGAGATGCCCGTTCAATTGGATGGCGGACGCTTTCAATTCGACGGAATCGTCGTGTCGCCCCTGAATACTCCGCGCGTGCAGGGCACATTGGAAGCCTCGGGAGTGGTGCTGGAGAAGCGCCGCATCAGTCATTTGTCCGCAACCCTCGACGTGGATGCGACTCGTGCGCTTGCGCGCAACTTGAAGCTGGAACAGAACGGCGCGCAGGTGGATGGCGACTTCCAGATTTCACTCCACAACTGGGCGATTCGCAAAGAGGAGAGTGAGTTTCTGGCCCATCTCGATGTGCGCAAAGCGTCTATCGAGGAACTGTTGAAGGACACGGGCGCCCCCGCGGTGAAGGGCCTTCTTTCCGGCCCGATGACGATCGAGGGGACCTTGGCCGCGCCCGAAGTGCATGCCCGCCTGACACTCGCGCAGCTCGCCGTCCTCGACGAGACGTTTCCGCAAGTGCGCATGCAGGTGGACTACTTGAATCGGGTACTGCAGGTGAAGGAAGGCGTCGCCGAGAGTGCCGCGGGACGCATCCTGTTCCGCGGTCGCTACGAGCATGACGAAGAGCGCTACGACAACGGCAGGCTTCAATGGCACACGGAAGGCGCCGCCCTGAAACTGGCGGGCTTCGAAACCGTCCGCCGCCATCGCGACGATTTGCACGCAGCCATCGACCTCAAGGCCGAAGGTGTGCTCGCCGTGCGTGCGCGCGATCCGCGGATCGAATCGCTGAACGGCACGCTGCAGGTCCGCGATGTTGTCCTCGCCAACAAACCGCTGGGTGACTTGGAGCTGCGCACCAACACCAATGAAGAACGCCTCGCTGTGACCGCCGTCGGACGGCTTCTTGGGACGGCCATTCATGGGTCGGGCGAGTGGAGCCTGCGCAACGAAGCATCCGGTCTCGGCGAGATCGAGTTCGACGCCATCTCTTTTGCCCGAGTGCGCGAGGTTCTTCCGGCATTCAGTATCACCCAGCAGATCCCGTTTGACGGCACACTTCGGGGTGGCGTTGTCTTCAGCGGGTCGATCCGCAAGCCGCAAACTCTTCGCGCCCGCGTCGACATCGCCCAATTCCAACTGCAGCCCAGCAACACCAATGGCCAGTTGAGCGCCGCCGTGGTGCAGGAACTCACATTGCGCAACGAGGGCGCTTTGTCGTTTGAAGTGGATCAGCACGGCATTCGCGTGCAACAGGCCAACCTCACCGGCAAGGACACGAACATGCAGATCGGCGGTGGCGTGCTTCGCGGCAGCCGCGCTTCCTGGAACGTGAACTTGCGCGGCGGGCTCAATCTCGGCATCTTCCAGAACTACGTTTCGGGACTGCGCACCACGGGTCAGGCCGTGGTCAACGCGACCGTGCGTGGCGCCATTGACCGTCCTCTGCTCGGCGGCCGCATGGAGATTCGCGACGCCAGCGTCTATCATCGCGACCTCACCAACGGAATCGACAAAGCAACGGGCGTGGTCGCGTTTGACCGCAATCGCGCCCTGCTGCAGAACTTCACCGCGCAATCCGGCGGCGGCGACCTGAAGCTGAACGGCTTTATCACCTTCGGTTCGAACGAAGAGCCGATGTCCTATCGCATGAACGGTCAGTTGGAGCGCGTGCGCATCCGCTATCCCGAAGGCACCAGCACAACGGTGAATGCGGCGCTCTCGCTCACAGGCACCGCCGATCAAAGCCTGGTGGGAGGTACGGTCACCGTGCTGCGCTCAGGCTTCACACCGCGCACCGACATTGGAAGCCTCATCTTTGCACCCGCGAAACCAGTGCAGACACCAACCTCCAGTTCGCTTCTGCGCGGCATGCAATTCGACGTTCGCGTCATCAGCGTTCCCAATCTCCAGCTCGAAACATCATTGACAAAAGGTGTTCAGGCAGCCGTCGATATACGCCTTCGCGGCAGCCCCACAAAGCCCGTGGTTCTCGGAACCGTGTCGGTGAATCAGGGCGAGCTGAACTTCTTCGGTACCAACTACAGCATCACGCGGGGAACCGTGGCGTTCTTCAACGCGGCTCGCATCGAACCGGTGCTCGACCTCGATCTCGAAACCACGGTGCGCGCTGTCACCGTGAACATGAATATCTCAGGGCCCGTGGACAAGCCCAACATCACCTATCGTTCCGATCCTCCTTTGCAGACCCAGGACATCATCGCGTTGCTCGCCGTCGGCCGTACACCAACAGGATCCACAGTCGCCTCGCAAACAAACATCGCCGGGCAGGGATCGGGATTGTATGCGGGTACGGAAACGTTGCTCGGGCAGGCCGTCAGCGCGGGCGTGTCCAGCCGCCTCAACCGCTTCTTTGGTGTCAGCCGCGTGAAGATTGATCCGCAACTGGTGGGCTTGGAAACCACGCCACAAGCGCGCCTCACCATTGAGCAGCAGTTCACCCGCGACATCACCGTCACCTACGTCACCAACTTGACCGGCGCACTCCAACAGTTGGTGCGTCTGCAATGGGACATCAAGAAGAACTGGTCCGTGGTCGGTGTGCGCGACGAGAATGGAGTCATTGGTGGCGACATCCTCTTCCGGAAGCGATTCAAATGAAACTCCGCAAGCATCAGGGCAAGTTAAAGATCGAACACAGCATTCTCGACGGCGTGCGCCGCATGCTGGAGGAACTGCTCGAGACCAACGCCGATATCCGCAGCGTGATTCCTGGCGTGATCAAGCAGGTGCGCGATGCGCGAGGCCCTGTGAAAGTGCGGGTCACCGTGCCCACGGCAAACGGCTGGAAAGCGATCGCGCTGAGTGACGGTGCGCGGCAGGAATTGTTCATCAGCACCACCCTCACCAGGGAAGCGCTCGAATCAGCGTTGGAGAAGGCGGCCTCGGCGTAATCTACACTGAAAGAGAACGCCTCTTATGCAACCCGCTTGGCGCACTGTTGCGCTCACTCTGTGGCTTGTCACCGTTGCTCCTGCATTGGATCTGGCCAACCTCCAGCCGCAGGGTCATGTCAGCGATTTCTCAGGCGTTCTCAATCCCGCGCATCGCGCCGAACTGGAGCGCTACTGCCGCGAAGTGACGGCGGCCACGAAGGCCGAGATCGCGATCGTCACCCTTCCCACGCTTGATGGTGAGCCCATTGAAGACGCTGCCAACACACTCTTTCGCAAGTGGGGTGTCGGGCAAAAAGGACAGAACGAAGGCGTGTTGCTGTTGCTGGTTACCAATGACCGGCGCATGCGGCTCGAAGTCGGCTACGGCCTGGAAGGTGCAATCCCTGATGGCTACTCCGGTGGTCTTCTGCGAAAGATGCGGCCGCTGCTGCGTGAGCGCCGTTACGGCGAGGCCTTGTTGGAAGCGGCCCATCAGTTGGGCGCCCGAATCGCGGAAGAGAAGAAGGTCGCGTTGGGGGCCGGATTGCCGTCGCGCCGCGACGTTTCCCGCGAGCAGATGCGGCATTCCATTGTTCCGTTCCTCATCCCGTTCGGATTTCTCGTCGCGTTTCTTGCGTTCGCAACCATTGCAGGCAGGTCGCGCCGCCTTCGGTCCGGCGGCTTCTTTCCGGTGATTCTGCCAGGCAGCGACTGGAGCGGCGGGCGTTACAGCGGCGGGGGTTTCGGCGGATACGATTCCTCCGACTCTTTCGGCGGATTTGGTGGCGGCGACTCTGGTGGAGGCGGCGCGTCCAGCGATTGGTAGGTGCCTATGCAGAAACTCATTACCGAACTCACGGAACGCTTGACCAAAACATTTTCTGACCGGCTTGTTTCGGTGGTGCTCTACGGCTCGGCGGTCACCGGCGAGTACGATGCACAGTTCTCCGACATCAACATCCTCTGCGTGTTGACCAAGGTCACCCCGGCCGAGTTGCATGACTCCGAAGCCATCTTCCGCTGGTGGCGGCAGAAGGGAAGTCCCGCCCCGCTGCTGCTCAGCGAACAGGAAGTGCGCACCTCCGCCGATTGCTTCCCCATCGAGTTCCACGACATGAAGGAGCGCCGCCGCATTCTCGCGGGCGCCGATTTGATCGAAGCACTCCCGATTGACGACCGCTACTATCGCGCTCAAGTGGAGTATCAGCTTCGCGCGAAACTACTGCGGTTGCGCCAGAAGGCGGCCGGCGTGCTCCAGGACAAGACGCTACTCAACCGTCTCATGCTCGACTCCATTTCAACGTTCTGCGTGCTTTTCCGCCACGCTTTGAAGCTGGCCGGTTACAGCCCGAACTACGCGCGCCGCGACATCATCGACGAAGTGGGCCGCCGCTTCAATGCCGATCAGTCGCCGCTTCTGGAGATCCTCACGATGCGTGAAGGCAAACTCGCTTCGGGCCCGGGTGAGCCCGAGCGTCTGCTCGCCGCCTATCTCTCCCAGATTCAGATCGTGATTGATGTCGTTGACCGTTTGAACAAACCAGAGATTGTAAGCTAGGTAGGAGCCAATGAAAATCGCAATCGCAGTTCTTGTGGTGTTGGTGCTGATCGTGTTCGGCGTTGGTGCGCAGGTGAAAGGTGTCTATAACACTCTTGTCACGGAGCGCGAAGCGATCAGCGGATCGTGGTCTCAGGTGGATGTCGCCCTGCAAAGGCGCGCTGACCTCATCCCGAACCTTGTGGAGACCGTCAAAGGATTCGCCAAGCAGGAGCAGACAGTGATCGCGTCCGTCACCGAAGCACGTGCCGCAATGATGGGCGCGCGGACGCCGCAGGAAAAGATTGAGGCCTACGGAAAGATGGAGAGCGCACTCGGGCGCTTGATGGTGGTGGTGGAGAACTATCCGAATCTCAAGTCCAACGAGAATTTCCTGCGCCTGCAGGATGAACTCTCCGGCACCGAGAACCGGATCGCCGTGGAGCGCCGCAAATACAACGAGACAGTTCAGCGATACAATACGCAGATTGGACTGTTCCCGAACAACCTCGTCGCCGGCTTCTTCAACTTCACTCGCAACGAGGCGTACTTCAAGACCGACGCCGGCGCTCGCAATGTGCCGGGCGTAAAGTTCTAATCGCATCGATCATGGCAAACACATATCCGAACTACATCAACGGCGAGTGGCGTACTCCGCTCGCGACCTTCGAGAACCGCAATCCTGCAAACACTGACGAACTCGTTGGGCTGTTTGCCAAAGGCACCTTCGCCGACATGCGCGAAGCCTGCGAATCCGCTCAGAATGCTTTTGCGGCCTGGTCCGCAATGCCGGCCCCCGCGCGCGGCGCGCTGCTTTTCAAAGTAGCCGACATTCTGGAAAGCAAGTTCAATCAACTCGGCGAAGAGATGACGCGCGAGGAAGGCAAGACGTTGCCCGAAGCGAAGGGCGAAGTCCGCCGCGCGATCAATATCTTCCGCTATTTCGGCGGGGAAGGTTCGCGCATGCCTGGCATGCTCGTCCCCTCCGAACGCGACCGCGTGCACATGTTCGCCATCCGCAAACCCATCGGCGTGGTCGGCCTCATCGCACCTTGGAACTTCCCCATCGCGATCCCTGCGTGGAAACTCGCTCCGGCATTGATCTGTGGCAACACCGTCGTGCTCAAGCCCGCATCCGCATCGCCGCTTTCCTCGTGGCGCATCGTGGAGGCTTGCCATGAAGCCGGCATTCCCAAGGGTGTCGTGAACTATGTGGCGGGTTCCGGCGGCGAACTCGGCAACGCCATGCTCGAGGCACCGGAGCTGAAAGCCATCTCGTTCACAGGCTCCTGCTCGGTCGGCAACTGGCTCTACGGCGAAGCTGCCAAGCGCCGCTTGCGAATCCAGTTGGAAATGGGTGGCAAGAATCCAACCATCGTACTCGGCGACGCGGACTTCCCCTCCGCCGTGGAGAACGTCGTGAACGCAGCGTTCTTCTCCACTGGACAGAAGTGCACCGCCACCAGCCGGGCGATCGTGGAAGAGTCCATCTACGACAAGTTTGTCGCTGCCTTGGTCGAACGCACCAAGCGGCTCAAGGTCGGCAATGGAATGGAACCCGGCATCGACATCGGACCTGCCATTGACGAGTCGCAGCTTGAGACCAACTTGAAGTACATCGAGATCGGACGCCAGGAAGCCGGAGAACCGCTGTGTGGCGGTCACCGGTTGACTGGCGGCGCTTACGACAAGGGCTTCTTCGTCGCGCCCACGATCTTCGCCGACGTCACCGAGCACATGACCATCGCACAGGAAGAAATCTTCGGGCCCGTGCTTGCCGTCATGCGCGCCCGCAATTTCGACGATGCGATGCGCATTGCCAACAACATTCCCTTTGGCCTCTCCGCGTCCATCCAAACCACAAATGTGTCGCGAGTTTTCGACTACGTGTACCGGATGGAAGCGGGTCTGTTGACTGTGAATCTGCCGAGTGCCGGCGTGGAGTATCAGCTCCCCTTCGGCGGCACCAAGGAGTCGAGCTTCGGACCCAAGGAGCAGGGGCCTGCGGCGATGGAGTTCTATAGCGACTACAAGACCGTTTACCTGAAGTACTGATTTCGAATACCGCGGGCCTTCTCCGGAAGGCCCGGCACGTCCGCGAGAATGCTCGCCTGATTGCGAATGGCGAATAGAAAGAAGAACACGACCGAAATGAGACTGGGACAGATCCGCTGGAACAACGAGATCACTGCCGCGGTATTTGAAAAGGGTTTGGCTCGCCCAATTCCGGGCTACACGCTCCAAGGGTTGATTGAGCGCTCCGACAAGGAAGGGATTCCGCTCACCGAACTGGCGGCGCGGCGCGCAGCATCGCATGGCGAGTCCATTCCTCCCATCATCCCTGTTCATCCCCGCGAAGTGTGGGCCTGCGGTTGCACCTACGAAACCAGTGCAAGCTTTCGCGATGCCGAACATGGCACGCGCGAGGGCTTCTATGCCTACGTCTATCGCGAGCCGCGTCCCGAGATCTTCTTCAAAGGCACCGCGCGTGTTTGCGTGGGACCGAACAAACCAATCGGAATCCGCGCCGATTCGAAGTTCACCGCGCCCGAGCCGGAGATGGCCGTCGTGCTTGGACAGAAGGGCTCCATCATCGGCTATACCGCCGCCAACGACGTATCGGCTTGGGATATCGAACGCGAGAATCCGCTCTATCTACCCCAGTCGAAGGTCTATACGGCATGCTGCGCGCTCGGTCCGGTGATCGTCACCCCCGATGAAATCGGCAACCCGTATGACCTGGAAGTCACCTGCACCATCAAGCGCGGCGACACCACCATCTTCTCCGGCAGCACCTCCACAGCGAAGCTCCATCGCAAGGTGGAGACGCTGATCGAGTACCTCTATCGTGCGAATCAAGTGCCTTCGGGATCGGTGCTGTGCACGGGCACGGGAATCATCGTGAAAGAAGATGCGGCGTTGCAGCCAGGCGATGTTTGCTCGATCTCCATCCAGGGCATCGGCGAACTTTCGAACCCCTGCACGATTGTGGAGTAGCTCTCAGCCGGCACCTGGAGTTTTCTACATTCTGCGGCGTTCCAACGGCGCGCACACGGTAGCGCAGACCCCCAGGTCTGCCGCGTCCGCTCTCCAGGGGACGCCTCTGGGCAGGCGCAGATCCCTGCACGCAGCATCCCATACTTCCCCTCTCAGGGGGAAGCATCTGCCGGCTCTCAGTCGGCCACGGAGGTTCTGCATTCTGAGGCATTCAACGATGCCTGCACGGTAGCGCAGACTTCAGTCTGCCGCGTCCCCTCTGAAGCAGGCACCTGGACCACGACCAGTTGCGGATGCGGGCTCGGGAGAGAATACACGACGGAACTTCTGAAACGCGCGGGCTACGACGCGGCGCGGGCCGTCTTTTCCAGATCCGCGCTGCTCGAAAGAATGTGGTCCGTCATCGCCTGCCTCGCAGCCTTTGGCTTCTTCTTTCGGATGGCGTCGGCAATGCGGCGATGTTCCGCAATCGAACCCTCCGCGCGCCTGCGCGTGCCCCGTCGAAGTGCTTCGTGAACCCAGCTTTGCAGGTAGCCGCGAATGCTCGCCAGCAGGTTCGCGAGAATCGAGTTCTGGGAAGCCGCGGCAATCGCCAGATGAAAGCGCAAGTCCGCTTCCAGATACTGCGCGTAGTCCTCACCAGCCTGCTCCATCGCTTCCAACTGGCGCTCGATGGCAGCAACGTGCTCCTTGGTCGCGCGCCGCGCCGCCAGCGCCGCCGCCTCCGATTCCAACATTAGCCTCGTCTCGATCAGCTCCCGGACCTTCGTCGCGTCCAGCAGCATCCCTACCTGCAGAGCCCGGTCCACCGCACGGCTCCCATCGGTCGCCACGAAATGGCCCTCACCGGCCTGCGATTCGATCAGGCCCATCGCGGCGAGCGACTTCAGCGCTTCGCGAACCGACGTGCGGCCCACTCCGAACTGCTCGCAGAGCAGCTTCTCCGATGGCATTCGTTCACCCGGCTTCAACGTGCCCCTCGCTATCAGTACGGTGAGCTGCTCCACGATTCCATCGGAGAGCGACGTGCGCGCCAGAGGCTTGATTCCGTCAATCATTGTAGACTAGACTGAAGATCAGCTTGTCAGACAAGTAGACAGGTGTCAAGCCTCATGGCACTTACCCAAGACATTGGCCGGAGAATCGAACTTGTTTCCATGGACCCGCACTGCGGGGACATCACCATTGGCCTGTACCGTCAGCAGAACCAGTATCTGATCCACACCTATTCCCACAGCGCCAGCGCCGCCGAACGGCTCGATTTCGTCGCGCGCGCAATGACCGTGCTGGGCGGAATGGATCTGAACGGCGGCCTTCTGTCCTATTCCTGCGGCGATGCTCATCCAATCGCCACCAGGCGGCTCTTTCTGGAAGCGTGCAAGCTTCCCAACGGCGCGGATCTGATGCCGAGACCGATGTCGATCATCGACAAGAAGTCAGGAAACGAGATCACGGTCGCCTCCCTCGGCGGCGGCCTCTACCGTGTGGCTGGCACGGATAGCGCCCGGGTCGACGCCGTCGTTAACGGTTTCCGTAAGCTGGCCGAAGTCATTCCGGGGCCCGCTGGCTCGGCGGAATTCACCTTCCCCTGCCAATCGGCGCACGACGAACTCATCGGCCTGCTTCTCCCGCGCGCTCTCAATGTCCGCCAGGTGATTCGCGAAGAAGAGGCCGCCGCTTCCAAAGGCATGCTGGTCGCGCCAAGTGCGCAGAAGTGAGGAGAGCATGGCACAAGTTCCTTCCATGACTTCGAGACAACGGGTGCTCGCCGCTCTACGGCGCGAACCTGTCGACCGCACACCCGTCTGCAATCCGACCTCCGTGGCAACGGTGGAACTGATGGATCTTGCCGATGCCCCGTTCCCCGATGCAAATCGAAAACCGGAACTGATGGCGAAGCTTGCCGCCACCAGCTACACCGAACTCGGCTTCGATTCCATCATGCCGGTGTTCTCCATCATTCAGGAGTCATCCGCCCTTGGGTGCAAGATGCAGTGGGAGCAGAAAGACAACTGGCCCACCGTGCGGATGCGTGAGCCGATCTATCTGAAGCCCGCTGATATCGTTGTCTCGCAAGATTGGATGCAGCATCCTGACGCGCAGTGCGTGCTCGAAGCCATCCGCATTCTGCGCCGCGAGTTCGGCAACGAAGTCGCCATCGTCGGCAAGACCATGGGTCCGTGGTCACTCGGCTACCATACCTTCGGCGTGGAGACGTTCCTCCTCATGTCGCTCGACTCGCCAAGCGACACCAAGTACTGCCTCGATCAACTGAAGAAGGTCACCATCGAATTCGGACTCGCGCAGATGGAAGCGGGCGCCGACGCTCTCACGCTGCCCGACCACGCCACCGGCGATCTGGTGAGCGCCGAATACTACGCGCGTTACTTGAAGGACATGCATCACGAGTTTTCCGAAAGCATTCCGGCGCCTCTGATTCTCCACATCTGCGGACGCACGGTCGATCGCATGCCCTACATCGCGGAAACCGGGATGGCCGCGTTTCACTTCGATTCGAAGAACACGCCAGCGGAGTCGGTGGCGGCAGTTGGTGGCAAGATCTCGCTGGTCGGAAACATCAACAACCCTGAGACGCTGTTCTCCAAGTCGCCCGAAGATGTGCGCCGCGAAGTGTACGCGAATCTCGAAGCAGGCGTTCAACTCGTCGGACCCGAATGTGCAATCCCGCTGCAAACCACCATCGAAAACCTGAAAGAGATCCCCAAAGCCGTCAAGGACTGGCATCACGAACACGCGCAGAGGAACTAGCATCATGGCCGAATTGAGTGACGTTCAAAACGAGTTCATCCGTCAGGAGATTGAAGAGTTCATCCTCAGGCCCGAGGAGCGCGACCGCCTGATCAATCTGTTCGCGAAGGCGAGTGAGCGCATGCAAGCCATCTCCGCGGCGCTCATCGACGGCGATAACGACACCGTAGGCCGGCTTACGAGAGAAGCCCTGGATGCCGGAATCGGGGCGCTCGAGGTGATGGACTACGGCTTGATTTCGGGCATGGGTCTGGTGGGAATCAAGTTCCGCGAGAACTTCATCTTCGTTCCCGAAGTGCTCTCATGCGCCCGTGCCATGAAGGCGGGAATGGCGCACATTGAGCCGATTCTCTCCGCATCAGGCATTGAGCCGGTGGGCAAAGTGATCATGGGCACCGTGAAAGGCGACCTCCACGACATCGGCAAGAACCTGTGCATCATGCTGCTGCGCGGCGCGGGCTTCGAAGTGATTGATCTTGGCGTCGACACTCCCGCGGACAAATTCATTGACGCAGTGGAAGAACACAATGCGTCTCTCGTGGGCATGTCCGCGCTTCTCACCACGACCATGCCGAACATGGGCAAGACCATTGAAGCCTTCATTGATGCCGACCTGCGCGACAACGTCAAGATCATGGTTGGCGGCGCGCCCGTCACACAAGACTTCGCTGACGATATGGGCGCCGATGGCTATGGCAAAGACGCAGTGGCGTGCGTGGCTCTAGCGAAGCAACTGCTCGGCGTACCGGCTACTCGCTGACGGGAACCGCCCATGGAAAAGATCGATCCAGCCGAGTTTCAAGAGCGAAGGGACGAGTTGTACCGGATCATGGAAGGCATGGTGCGTCATGCGGATCACCAGTCCACGGGCCGCTGTCCTTACAAGAACCGGCACAATCAATGCACCGCTTCCTTCGGTTGCCGCAACAAGCGAAAGCCAGCGGCGCCCGATGGTAAGCCCCTCTGCGCGGGCGACGACAAACTCAACTATCGAAGCGCATGGGAAGCCTGACTCTCTTCGACGTTGCCGACGCGAAGTCGATCGACGTTCCCAGTTCCTGCAACCGGCAAGGCTCATGTAACGAGTGTGTCGTCGAGGTGAAATCGGGCGCGGAGCAACTCTGTGCGCGCACGGATGCCGAATCGTTCTTGAAAGACCCCTACAGGCTGGCATGCCAGGCCCGAATCGAAACTCCCTCCACGGATCCAGTGACCTTCGCGCCCATGCAACGGCGTCCGAAGATCCTTACCAGTGCGAATCGCTCCGCAAATGCTGCAATTGATCCTCCAGTGACGCGGCACGGGGATTCGGTGATGTATGCCGGCGAGCCTCTCGACGCTTATCGTGGAGAGATGTACGGCATCGCCGTGGACCTCGGCACCACAACGGTTGTGCTGGATTTCGTCAATCTCGAAACAGGCGAATCTGTCTATCAGGCCGCCATCGAGAATCCGCAACGTTTTGGCGGCAGCGACGTGATGACTCGCATCAGCTACGACGGAGGACCGAATCACGGGCGGTTGCGCAAGGTCACGATCAACGCAGTGAACAGCGAGATCAAGGCTTTCTGTCAGGCACTGCGGGCCGATCGTCAGCAGATCTACGAAATCATCATCGCCGGCAACTCCACCATGCGCGATCTCTTCTTCGGGATCGATGTGCAGTCCATCGGCCAGCGCCCTTATCAATCACAGATCGAGCATGAATTCCGCAGCGGTCTGCGAACTACTACCGCTCTCAGTGAGTTCGCGCACAAACTCGGCTTGCTTGCCCATCCGAAAGCCCGTGTCGTCGGGCCGCCGCTGATTGCAAGCCACGTCGGCGCCGACACAACCGCGGACCTCGTCGCCATCGGCATTGAGAACCAGCATGAGACCGTGATGCTTGTCGACATCGGCACGAATACGGAAGTGGTGCTGGGTCGCGCGGGCCGTCTGATTGCGGCCTCTTGTCCGGCGGGGCCTGCGTTCGAAGGCGGCGGCATCCGCTTCGGGATGACCGGCGGAGATGGTGCGATCGAGCGCATCGAGTGGACTCCGAACGGCTGGCGCTACCACGTCATCGGCGGCGAGGCTCCACAAGGAATCTGCGGCTCCGGCTTGATCGACCTGCTTGCCGAACTGCGGCGTCACGATCGCATGACGCCGAAAGGCGTGTTCAAGGACCGTTCCTACGAGATGCGGATTGCGCCAGACCACGGCATCACCTTCTCGCGTCAGGATGCGAGTCACCTCGCACAAGCGAAGGCCGCCAACTACTGCGGGCAGTTCATTCTCATGCGGACCCTCGGTGTGGACCCAGCGCAGATCTCGAAGCTCTACCTCTCCGGCGGATTCGCAAACTACATTGATGTTCGAAACGCTGTGGAGATCGGCTTCCTGGCTCCCGTGCCCGAAGACCGCGTCATCAAGATCGGCAATGGCTCACTCGAAGGCGCGCGCCAGTTGCTGCTCTCGCAATCGAAGCGTGAAGCGATTGAGCGTGTGGTCACGCAAATCGAACATGTGGAACTCGAAACCACTCCCGACTTCTTCGAGATCTTCGTCGAAGCCTGCCAGTTCAAACCAATGCCCGCCCCGAAAGGACTGCTCGTATGAAGCCCGCCGGACTTGATCACGACTTCTTCATCATCGGAGAAAACATCCACACCACGAGAGTTGTTCTGCTGAAGGGCAAGCTTGTGGATCAGTTGCCTGGTGGTGAAGAAGCAGTGCGATACACCGATGCCGAGGGTCAGGTGCGGCACTTGGTCATCCCTGAATCGATGAAGAGCCGTCAGGACTATCAGGAAGGCCGGGTGAAGCACGTCATGATCGCGGTGCGGCAGGCGATGGCGGGCGATGAGGAAGGTCTGCGCTATCTCAGGGCGCTGATCCACCGCCAGATCGAAGCAGGTTCGGACTTCCTTGATCTCAACGTCGATGAGATTTCGCTCAAGCTCAACGACCAGATCGAAGCGATCGAATGGCTGGTGCGAATGGTGGAAACACACTCATCGGTCCCGGTAGCGGTCGACTCGTCCAACCTCGACATCATCCGCGCGGGCATTGCCGCTTCGCAAGCCAGGTGCGGCCCACCCATGCTGAACTCCGCGTCGCTCGAACGGATGGAGGCGCTCGATCTTGCGGCGTCGCGAGGGCTCGCTGTAATGGTCACAGCCGCAGGCGAGCGAGGCATGCCGCAGGACGCAGCGGAGCGCGTCGCAAACGCATCCCGCATGGTGGATGCCGCGCTCACGAAAGGCATCGCGAAGCATCAGATCTACATCGATCCCCTCGTCTTTCCGATCGCCGTCGACAGCCAGTACGGTCTGCACTGCCTGGATGCGATTCGCACACTTCGCGAAAAATACGGCCCGGAAATCCACATCAGCGGTGGCTTGAGCAATGTTTCCTTTGGAATCCCCGTGCGCAAGCTCGTCAATGAGGCATTCATTCATCTTGCGGTGGAAGCCGGTGCAGACGGCGGCATTGTCGACCCCGTCGCCAACAACTTCCATCAACTCTTCCTCGCCGACAAGACCACACGCCCCTACCAGTTGGCTGTCGACATGTTGCTCGGGCGCGACCGCAACTGCAAGGCCTACTTGCGTGCCTACCGCAAAGGGGAGTTGGGATGATCACATTTCAGGTGCTCTATTGGAAGCACATCCCCGCGCAGATCAAAGTGCAGGAGCCAGGGAAGCGTCCGGTGTCAATACCACTGCCCGAGCGATTCCAACAGGAGATTGACCGCGTCGCCATGAAGGACGGGCTCACCGGCACGGACGCGTATCTCGAACAGTGGCAATGGAGCGGCAAGCAACAGCGCGAAGGCACTGCGGAACAGGCTGCCGGCGCCGTCATCGCCGAATTGATTCAGTCCTTCGATTCAATCGCGAGATAGTCGTTCTTCGACACCCAGCCCATCTCGCCGAAGCCGCCGATGTAGTACACATCGTCGATGCGCATGCGATACAGGCCGAAATCACCGAAGTCGAGCCACTGCTCCGAATCGGGATGCTTCGCGATGTAGAGAGGTCGCGTTTCGGCGATCGCCTCTTCCGGCAGCTCCTGAACTTCGCCCATGAGATTCATGCGAGCCGCGCCCAGCGGGTCGGACTCCGCTTCGGGTTCGAAGATCAGCAAGCTCGCCTTCGGATTCTCGAGTAGATTCTTCGTGTGCACCGCGAGCCTGCTCAACAGGAACACCGGCTGCCCCTGCTTGTCGCACACGTACGGCATCACCGATGCGAACGGATAGCCGGGCATGCGCTTCGACATGGTGGCCAGTACACCGAAACCGCGCGACTCCACCAACGCTCTCGCCTTATCAACACGTTTTTCCATAGTGATCCTAAGCAGCAAGTCTACTGGGTTGGAGGGCTAGTTGGAAAGCGCACGCTTCGTTTGGGTCAGCACGTTGCGAAGAGAAGTCTCGGGAAGATCATTGATGATGGGCCGAATCAGGCGAGACATACCGAACGGGATGTCCCGGGACAACGATACCGATGTGCATTCCACATACACCCCGCCGTCCGCTTCCTCGAAGCGCCAAAAGCTATCCAGGCGCCAACAGAAACCATGCCCGGTACCAGGGGCCGACTGCGTTTCGTGGCCCGAACCCGCGCCGTCCACCTCCGCGATTTTCGTGCTGCGCGAAACACTCTCCCACTTGCGATCCGTAACCTTGCGGTAGCGCACATGATGCTCGGTCTCCAGCACTGCCGTCACGATCTTCTTCTTCAGCAGGCGCAGACGAATCTGGAAATCGTTTCCGTTGCGCGAGAGCGTCTGCGAGTCCACCACCTCAGGGGCATAGATGTTCTTGTGACGGTCGTAGTTCTGCACCAGATCGAGCACCTGCTTCACGTTCACACCAGGGATGAACACCGCGCCATCCCAGTGATGAATGAGGCCGTCGGGTGGCTCCTTGCGATCGCGCCGCTCGAAGATCAGAACTTCGCCCAGCCGCATGCGTTCGCGCCCTCCCTTCGCATCGGCGACCAGGAAGTTCGGACGCGTCCTGAGTTCATTGTCGATGCGCCGCCAGTATTCCTCATAAGCAGACAGAGTGTTCGGGCGCAACTCCGCGGCGGAAGCCACTGCCATCATTCCGGCGATGAGAAACAGCAGACGCAATCGAAACCCTGTCCCTCTTATATTGGACCAGCTACTGCCCATGTGCGTTCCAGGAAACTGAAGGATTCTCTTGATCCTAACACTGCGCTTAGCGCCGGCCCGTTCCTTCACGATGGCCGTGGAGCATCGTTTCGATGCACACGTCCACCAGGCGTTCGCCGTCAAACCACGGCTTGTCACGATGAAGGTTCACAAAGTCGACCACACCCTTCAGTCCGTTCCACCACGCAAAGCTTCCCATAGGCTTCTCAACCGGAAACTCCGCCGCCTCGTAGATCCTGCGCAGACGGTGAAAGCTCTCCATGCCCATGCGGCCAACGAACTCCACCGCCTTTTCGTCGCCGAAATCGGTGGAGGCCATCAGGAACACCTTGAAGTGATGCGGATTCTCCAGGCAGAAGGCCGCGAAAACGCGCGACGCATCAACGAGAGACGCTTTGGGTTTCAGCTTCTTCGCCTCCACCTCGTCCAATAGCTTCCCGAGACGCGTGAATGTCTCTTCACAGAGATGCTTGAGGATGTCCGCCTTGTCCGCGAAATACGTGTACAGCGTACCCTGTGAACAGTCCGCCTCTTCCGCGATGCGCCGCACGGTCACGCTGTTGTACCCTTGCTCAGCGAACAGACGGCCCGCCGCCGCCAGCAGCAACTGCTTCTGCCGGTCGTGCTTTCGCTGCCGACGCTCCTCGGAAATCTGGCTCACTTGCAATGTAGATGGAACCGAAACCTGAACGATGGATTAATTATTGAGCAAGTGCTCAAATAATGCATCAACGGGCGATCTGGCGGCTTCTAGAGAGGAGTGAAGTTCATCCTTCCCTTTCTTACATTCTTTCTCACGATTCTCTCCGCGCAAGACACCACAGGCGTTGCCACCATCACCGGAAAGGTGCTGCTTGCGGATCAGGCCCCAGCCTCCGGATACCGGGTGTGCGCATCGGAAGCGCAGCGGTGTGACACCACGAAGGAAGACGGCTCCTTCCGAATCGTCGATCTCCGCACAGGGCAGTACACGCTCGTTGTGACACTTGAGAATAAGGCCGAACTGAAGACTGCGCAAGTGGAAGCTCGCGCTGGTGTTGAAGCCAGCGTGGTGATCACACTCCCGAAGATCGACGCCGTGGAGCAGTCCGTCACTGTGACCGATACCGTGTTCCTGCCGCCCGAAGAAGTGAAGAACTCTGGCTATCTCGTGAGTCAGCGCGAGATCTTCAAAAGCGCCGGCGCCTTGCAGGACGTATCCCGGTACGTGCAGACCCTGCCCGGCATCGCGATCGGCAGTGATGACTTCCGCAACGACATCATCGTTCGGGGCGGATCGCCGCTCGAGAATCTCTTCATCGTCGACAACATCGAGATTCCCAACATCAATGCGTTTGCCAACTTCGCTTCCGCCGGCGGTACGGTAGGCCTTCTGGATGCCGCGCTGATTCAGGATGTGACGTTCCTCACGGGCGGCTATCCCGCGCCGTTCATCAACCGCACCAGTGGTGTATTGCAGATCGCGCAACGCGAAGGCGATCGCGAACAGCTTCGCGGCCGTGCCACGCTTGGTTTCGCCGGTGCGGGAGCCATCTTCGAAGGTCCAATCAAGAAGGGCAAAGGCAGTTGGGTCACCAGCGTCCGGCGTAGTTTCCTCGATCTCTTCACGGACAACATCGGATTCGGTGGCGTGCCCGTGGCCTACACCTACAACGCCAAGGCGCTGTACGACCTCACGCCGAAAGATCGCATCTGGATCGCCAACGTCAGCGGCAATGATCGCATCCGGCTCGGACTCGCGGACGGCAACGAAGACCTCACCGAGGAGATCAACAATTTTGACATTCGATACAACGGTTGGCGTAGCGCCACTGGCTTGAACTGGCAGCGCCTATTGGGCGAGCGCGGCGTAGGCTTGCTTGGCCTCACCCACTCGGAAGCCCGCATCAACTCGAGCGTCAAGGATCTTGTACGCTTCACCATTCCGCCTCCGAGTCAGTCAGTGAATGAACAGATCGCGAACGCGCCCACGGTCTTCAGCGAGAAGTCGGCGGAAGGCGAATCTACCATCAAATACGACCTCACCGCCTACCTGCCCATGGTCGACAAGCTTCAACTCGGAGGCAGCTTCAAGATCTTCCGGCTTGGCTACAACACAGCATCACCGTTCGGTGAAGATACTCCCTTCTCGGTTGTGCCCGGCGTGAATCGCTTCGTCGTCAACACATCGTTCCTTGCCTATCAGTCAGGCGCCTACTTCCAGAACACGCGCAACCTTGGAAGCAGGTTCAATCTCACCTGGGGCGGCCGCTTCGACAACTATCAATACCTGTCGAGTTCGCGCTTCAGCCCCCGCGTCGGCTTGAGCTACCGTATCAACGACCGTTTGAGTTGGCGCGCAAGCTACGGCACCTACTTCCAGCAGCCGTTCTTTCAGTTCCTCGCTGTGTTCCCGCAGAACCGCGCTCTCATTCCATGGCGCTCCGATCACTACGTTACGGGCATCAACTACACCATCAGCCCAACGGTCCGCATGAGCGTGGAGGTCTATCAGAAAAACTACAAGGACTACCCGGTGTCCACGCAGTTCCCGACGCTAAGCCTTGCCAACGTCGGCGACACGTTCGATGTCTCCAGCATTCTGTTCCCCTTGACCAGCGCGGGCCGTGGCCGCGTGCGCGGCTTCGAAGTGTTCATCGAAAAGCGCTTCAGTGAGAAGTGGTTCGGGCAGGCGAACTTCGCGCGCCAAAGTGCAAGGCAGGGTGCGCTGGACGGCATTCGCAGACCCGCAAGCTTCGAATATCCCTACATCTTCAACGTGGTTGGCGGCTATCGCCTCACGCCCAAGTGGGAGATGAGCATCCGCAGCGCCTATCTCACGGGCCGCCCGTTCACTCCTTTCAACGTTGCCGAGAGCACGCGCCAGCGCCGTCCCATCTTCGATCTGAATCAGGTGAACGCGGACCGCCTGCCTGACTACTTCCGTCTCGACTTCCGCGTGGATCGCACCCTGACGGTATGGGGCAAGCCGCTGCTCTTGTTCTTCGGCGCGCAGAACATCACGAATCGCAAGAACGTCGCGGGTTTCTCCTGGAATCGCCGCACGAACCAACAGATCACGAACGAGCAACTCGGCATCTTCCCGAACATCGGCCTCGACTGGCGGTTCTAAGCTTGCGCCAGCGGGACGCCGCTGAAAGAGCAATAATGCCTTTCTATGCGCCTGCTTTCTCTTGCTCTGTTTGCCGCTTGCTGCTTGTTCGCCGAGACTCACAAAGTGGAGGCCTCGCGATTCTACAACTCGTTTGATCATCGCCATCCGGCGCTCGCGCGAATGAAGCCAGGCGACAGCGTGGCGACGCGCACGCTCGATGCCGGCGGGTACGATCATCAAGGCCAGCGCAAGGGCGAGCGAGGCAATCCTCTCACAGGTCCTTTCTACGTGGAAGGTGCCGAACCAGGCGATGCGATTGCCGTGCGCATTGACAAGCTGCGCATGAATCGCAATTACGGGTTCACCACGTTCCGCCTCGGCCTCTACGCGCTCGCGCCGGAGTCCATTGAGGGCCTGCATCCACGCAGCTATCGCAAAGGTGCGGTCGTGCCGGAACGCGACGACATCGTGAAATGGCACATCGATCTTGCGAAGAGCACCGTGCGCTTGCAGGAGCCCGTGAGTAAGGTACACAAGATGGAGTTTGCGGCGAAGCCCATGTTGGGCTGCATCGGAGTGGCGGCGCCAGGTGTCTTCGCGCCCACTTCGGGAATCTCCGGTCCCTATGGCGGCAACATGGACTACAACGAGATTGTGGAGGGCAGCACCGTGCTGCTTCCCGTCTATCATCCAGGTGCGTTGCTTTTTGTCGGTGACGGGCACGCACTGCAGGCGGACGGCGAGCCATCAGGCACGGGTGTTGAAACGTCCATGGATCTCACGATGACGATCGAACTCCGCAAGAAGGCGCGCCTCGAAAACCCGCGCGTCGAAACGGCAACCCATATCATCAGCGTCGGCAGCCAGCCTGAATTCGTGAGTTCGCTCGACCGCTCGATTCGCATCGCCACCAGCGACATGGTCGACTGGCTTACGCGTGACTATCGCATGGAGCCTTGGGCCGCGCATCTGCTCGTCGGATATCAAGGCCGCTACGATGTGGTGACTGTGGCGGGCTCGATGGCACTGCGCATTCCACGCGCGTCGCTTCCGAAAAACTGATCTCTACGGTATCGGTGATCTCAGAGACCCGCGCGCAGGAACGCAATCACATCCGCCAGCGCCTGCTTGTTCATCGACTTCTCGAAGTCTTCCGGCATCAGCGAAATGGTGGACGAACGGATCTCCTGAATGTTGGACCGCAACAGCGTCACATCCTCTTCGGCGCCACCGCGAAGTGTGATGGTGCCTGGAGTCTCATTGGCCAGCACGCCATCGTACATCTGGCCGTCTTTCGTCGTGACCACGTAGTTCACAAAGCGCGGCTCGATCGCTCGGCTCGGATTGAGAATCGCCTCCAACAATTCTTCTTTCGATTTGTTATTCACGCCGCGCAGATCCGGTCCAACGCGGGCTCCCTGCTTGCGAGCGGAATGACAACGCGCGCAATTCTCCTCAAACGCAACCTTGCCCTTGGCCACGTCGCCATTCATCGAAACAACTTCCTTGAACTGCTGGACCACCTTGTCGCGATCGGAAGTAGCCCCGGCGAAAATCTTCTTCGCACGCGCGGCAAGTGCAGGATCCTTCTCTTCCAGCATGCGATTTCGCGCGTTGATCTCAAGCGCCGCGGGATCCACATCGCCTTTCTCGATCGCGTCCAACAACAGCGGCACGCGCTCTTTCTGCGCGAGCATTCCAGCAACCGCACGCACTCGCGCCTCCGGTGAGTAGGATTTCCATGCACCCAGAATCGTGCTTGTCGCATCCGCGCTCTTGTAGCCCGCCAGCACGTCGACTGCTGCTGCCTGCAACACCGATGGCGGATTCATCGCCATCAGCTTCTTCACCAGTGGAAGAGCCGCATCAGCGCCCAGTCCTCGCCACGACGTGATCATCGCTGCTCGCGTGGGCAGTGGCACTTTCTCATCGAACGCTTCTTTCGCGGCGCGCGCCTGCAGCGCCGCTGAATTGATGTTGCGGGCGACGTCCCATGCGGCCCGCTGCACCGCGGGATCCTTCGCATCGAGAAGCGGCGCAAGTGCGGCGTCCAATCCGGTGAGCGAGGCGCCGCCGCTGCGGCTCAGTTCCAACCCTCGCGACACTCCTTCCAGCACATGCTGGGGCGCCGCGAGCCGCCGGGCATCGGCCAACAGCTTTCCGACCTCCGCGCTTTGCCTGCGAGTACCGATCAGGGTTCCCGCGGCACGCAACAACTCCCGGCTCTCCGCTGCCTTCGTACCCACGAGTTTCGCGAAGAACTCGCCGGGCCATTCGTAGGCGGAGCTTAGCGTCGCCGTCCGCATCCATGCGCTTTCTCCGTCCTTCACCGCAAGCGCCGCAATCGCATTCTTCGCAGCCGCCGACTTGTAGCTGCCGAGCGTGAAGGCCGTTTGCAGACGCACGCGAATCTCACTGTCGGTGGCCTTCGCGATCAGCGCTTTCTCCATTGCCGCCGAAGCGGACAGAGACTCTGAGAGCCGTACCGCATGTTCACGGACGCCGGTGTGCGCGTCGTTGAGTGCGTGTAGCACATCCGCTTCTTCCAGCACTCCGATCCCTTCCATCGTCCACAGCGCATGCAGCCTTGCCAGCGGCTTCTCGCTCTTCGCGAGATCGCGAAGCTTCGGCGCTACGGACTTCTCCTGACGCTCCACCAGCAAGCGCTGCGCAGTGATGCGATGCCAGCCATTGTCATGACCCAGCAGCGCCACAAGATCGGACGAACTCGCCTTGCCAAGGGCCGGGCGCAGATCCCGCTTCTGCCGCGGCTTGTTCGGCACGATGCGATAAATACGTCCACGATCATCGCCACGATAGAAATCGAGCTTCAGGCGCTTCTGCAACTCCTCCGGAATCGAGAGTGGCGTTTCGATCACCTGACGGTACATGTCCATCATGTAGAGGTTGCCGTCCGGAGCATTGGCGAAGCATGCCGGGCGGAACCATGGATCGCTCGACGCGAGAAACTCCACGTTGTCCTTGGCAGGCTTTGCCGTGAAGGTCGCACCATCGGGCGAGAGGATGTCACGGCGTACCAGATTGCCGCTCACATCGCCAGTGAAGAGCGAGCCGCGATACTCTTCGGGCCACGCATCGCCGTTGTACACCGTGCCGCCCGCCGCCCCAGTGATATGTCCAGCGAGGTGCTCGGTGCGTCCCGTCTGCAATTCGTCGTAGCGCTTTTGCCGCAGCTTCGTACGTTCCACGCGCCATTCTTCGGGCTGCGTGATTGGATACATGAGGCGTTCGCGCTTGCCATAGGGATCGTGATTCACGTTGCCGGCTTCCAGCAGCGGAGCGCGCAGCAGATACTTCATCTGCACCACCACATGGCGCACATGCTGCGTGTTCTGAGAGATGAATCGATTGCCCCAATCATCGAACGTCAGGCCATATTGCGCGCCGCCTGACGAAGGCTCGGCAACGTTCTTCGAAGGATGAAACCGGAAGTCCATGCCGCGCACTTCCATTGCTGGATGTTGCGGCCACTTGGGTGACGTGATGCGGCCCGCGTTGCCCGTGTTGGCGAAGTACATCCAGTTGTCAACGCCGTATCGCGGGTTCGTGATCTGCGCTTCAGGGTTTCCCTGAAAGAAGCCCGTAAAGAGCACTTCGCGCACATCAGCCTTGCCGTCTCCATCGGTGTCCTTCATGTAGTAGATATTCGGAGCGGCGGGCACAATCAGGCCGCCCTTCCAAACCGCGAGCCCGCTCACCTGCAGAACGTTCTCGGCGAACACGGTGCTCTTGTCGGCCTTGCCGTCTCCATCGGTATCCTGGAGCATCACGATGCGCGATCGTGCCGGTTTTCCACTCGGCGGGTCCCACGGCAAGTCGAGCATGTCGGCGACATAAGCGCGTCCATCCTCGTCGAACACCATGTCCACGGGATCCAGCACCATCGGCTCGGCGGCAAACAATTCAAGATGAAAATCCTCGCTGAGCTTTGCGGCTTTCATCGACTCTTCCGCGGTGAGTGACTTCGATCCTCCACCGCTCTTCGAACAGGCGGCAAGCGCAAGAATGACGGCAAAAAGAGCACAGATTCGCATGGCAGATTGACTAGCGTAACATCCTCTGACCGTATGGTAGCCTGAGAGCTATCCCGGAACGTAGAGAGGGGTTGCAATGATCCGCTTGAAAGTAAATGGTGCATCGAAACAGTTCGATGGTGATCCGGATATGCCGCTGTTGTGGTACCTCCGTGATCTTCTCGACTTGACCGGCACGAAGTTCAGTTGTGGCATGGGACTCTGCGGGACATGCACGGTACATGTGGATGGCAAGGCCGCCCGCGCCTGCGTGACTCCCATGAAGAGCATGGCCGGCAAGGACGTGGTCACCATTGAAGGGCTCAGCAAGAACGGAACGCATCCCTTGCAGCAGGCATGGAAACAGTGCTCGGTGCCGCAATGCGGATACTGCCAGCCGGGCCAGATCATGCAGGCTGCGGCGTTGTTGAAGGAGAAGCCCAAGCCCTCTGACTCTGACATCGACAGTGCCATGCAGGGCAACATCTGCCGCTGTGGCACCTATCAACGCATTCGTCAGGCCATCAAAGTGGCCGCGGGGGTGAAGGCATGATGACGCAAGACAACGTGCGATTGGTGAGCCGCCGCGGATTTCTGGAGACCATGTTCTCCGCGGGTGCAATGGTGCTCGGCGTGCAGATTCTGCCGGAGCAGGCCGAAGCAGCCGTGGCGTGGCAGCCCAGTGTCTATCTCGGCTTCGAGCCTGATGGCAAGGTGGTGATCGTCGCCCATCGCTCCGAAATGGGAACCGGCATTCGCACGGCGCTGCCCATGGTGCTTGCCGATGAACTCGAAGCCGATTGGAAGCAGGTGCGCATTGAGCAGGCGATCGGCGATGAGAAATACGGATCGCAGAATACCGATGGATCGTGCTCCATCCGCGACTTCTACATCGCCATGCGCGATGCGGGAGCAAGCGCGCGCCTGATGCTCGAACGCGCCGCTGCTTCGAAGTGGAACGTACCTGCGGCGGAATGCAAGGCGAAGTCGAATCAGGTAGTGCATGCCAGGAGCGGCAAGTCCGCTGGTTTCGGTGAACTGGTAGCGATCGCCGCAAAGCAGGGTGTCCCGGCAAAATGCGATCTTCAATACAAGTCACCCGCGGAGTTCCGCTATGTTGGCAAAGACATCCCCGTGATTGATCTCGATCACTACGTCACTGGCGGTGGCACGTTCGGCTATGACGCGAAGGTGCCGGGCATGTTGTATGCCTCGATTGAACGGTCCCCGGTGTTTGGCGGCAAGCTGAAGAGCTTCGATGATTCCGAGGCGAAGAAGGTGAAGGGCGTGGTGCAGACCGCTACCATTGATGCCTTCAAGCCGCCTCACATGTTCCAGGCGCTGGGCGGTGTCGCGGTGCTGGCCGACAACACGTGGGCCGCGATGCAGGGCCGCAAGAAGCTCAAGGTGAACTGGGATCTCGGCCCGAATGCGACGTGGGAATCGGGTGCGTTCAAACAGGCGCTGCTGGATGCGGCACGCAAGCCGCAGAAGGCGGTCCGCAACACCGGCAACGTGGATGGAGAGTTCGCCAAGGCGGCGAAGACGCATGAGGCCGAATACTATGTGCCGATGCTCGCGCATGCCGCGATGGAACCGCCCGCGGCCGTTGCCGAATTCAAGAACGGCAAGGTGACCGCATGGGCGCCGACGCAGAATCCGCAGGCAGTGCAGGAAGCCGTTTCCGCGGCCATGGGGATTCAGAAGAGCGATGTCGTGTGCAACGTCACGCTGCTCGGCGGCGGCTTCGGCCGCAAGTCGAAACCGGACTACGTGGTGGAAGCAGCGCTGCTTTCGAAGCAGGTCGGCAAGCCCGTGAAGGTGGTGTGGAGCCGCGAGGAAGATCTCAAGTTCGACTTCTATCACACCGTTGCGGCGATGTACTTCAAGGCGGCAACCGATGGCAAGGGAAGGCCGACGGCGTGGCTGCATCGCAGCGTGTTTCCCACCATCGGATCCACCTTCGCACCGGGTGCGACCGAAGGCCAGGAGTTCGAGCTTGGCATGGGCCTGGTGGATCTTCCGTTCGACATTGCGAATCATCGAGCCGAGAACGGCGGCATGAAGAACCCCGTGCGAATCGGATGGATGCGCGCGGTGGCGAATATCTATCATGCTTTCGGCATTCATTCCTTCGTGGATGAACTGGCGCATGCGGCCGGACGCGATCGTGTGGAGTATTTGCTGGATGTGATCGGCAGCCCGCGCAAGATCGATTTCGCGGCACAGGGCGTGAAGTTCTGGAACAACGGTCAGCCGCTGGATAAGTATCCGGTGGATACCGGACGCTTGCGGCGCGTGGTTCAGCTTGCCGCCGAGAAGTCAGGGTGGGCGAACAAGAAATCGGGCAATGGCCGTGGATGGGGCATCGCGGCGCATCGCAGCTTCTTGAGCTATGTGTGCGCGGTGGTGGAAGTGGAAGTGGACCGTGCGGGCAAAGTGCGCATACCGCGCGTCGATATCGCCGTGGACGCAGGCACCATCATCCATCCCGATCGCGTGAAGTCGCAGTTTGAAGGCGCCGCGGTGTTCGGGGCGAGCCTCGCGCTGATGGGTGAGATCACCGGTGCGAACGGCGTGGTGCAACAGTCGAATTTCCATAACTATCCGGTTGCGCGCATCCACGAAGCGCCCATGGTGACGCACGTGCACGTTGTTCCGAGCACGGAGTTGCCCGCCGGGGTCGGTGAGCCCGGCGTGCCTCCGATCGCTCCGGCGATCACCAACGCCATCTTCGCGGCGACAGGCAAGCGGATTCGCGAATTGCCGATTAAGAAGCACAAGCTCGCATAGTTCGGTCTTACACATTTTGCGGCCGCGCACCTCACCGTGGCGCTAGGCTTTAGCCTGCCGCGCCGAGAATCGTCTCGGTGCAGGGCGAGGTGAGCGAAAATGCACGATCACCGAGGTCCTTGCGAGCCACCAGAGCGATTCGCCGGCCCCGAGCACAGGCCTCGCACGATTGTCCAAGCGGCATACTGAAGTCTGCGTTACCGTAGCCATCGCAGCCCGGGAACCACGAACATCGCCACAGCAGGGCGCACCAAATCAATCCCGCAGGCTTGACACTCTCTCTTCATTGTTATATTGTCGACAATGCAGCAATACAGCAATGGAGGACATGTGAGTTCCGGCGCCGCTCTCAGCTTTGAACCCGTCAAGCGCGACTCAGCACGGCAGAAAGTGTACGCGGCCATCCGGGCTGCCATCCTCTCTGGCCAGCTCAAAACCGGCCAGCGTCTGGTGGAGATTCCTCTCTCGCAACAATTCGCCGTCTCCCGAGCCGTTGTCCGCGAAGCCCTCCAGCAGCTCGCCCACGAAGGCTTAGTGGAACAGAACTCTTACAAAGGAACCCGCGTCGTCCGGTTGACTCCCGATGAGATCGATGAGATCGTGCACGTCCGCCTGATGCTCGAGTGCGACGCGGCCTCACGCGCATCCACCCGTCTTACGCCTTCGCTCGAAACATCGCTCCGCGCCTCGGCCCGCAAGCTCTCGGCCGAACGTGATGCAGCCGCATTCTCACAACTCGACTTCGCCCTGCATCGCCTCATCTGGGAGATCGCCGGCAACGCCACGGCGGCACGGCTGCTCGAACAGGTCGCCGCCCCGTTGTTTGCCATGTCGCGCCTCATTCGCACATCGGAACGCCGGCGCAGCGCAGCGGAACAGAAGCGTGGCGATCACTCCCCCCTCGTCGAAGAGATCTGCTCGCACGACCCGAAACGCGCCGCCGAGGCCATGCGATTCCATCTCACCGAAAACTGGGCCGCCATCAAAATCAGGCTTGCGGAGTTCCTTTCCATGGAAGAAAGCGACGGGCGATGAGGAAGCTCTGCGGTGTGATTGTCCCGGTTGCAACGCCCCTGCTGCGCGACGAATCACCCGACGAGAGCGCCATCGGAACACTCGTCGAATACCTGCTCTCGGCCGGAGTCCACGGGCTGTTCGCCAATGGATCGATGGGCGGCTTTGCCTTCCATTCTGATGCGGCACAGGACACGATCATTGCGGCCGTGTGTCGAGCCGCTCGCAGCCGCGTGCCTGTGCTCGCCGGTGTATCGGACACCAGCGTTCGCCGCGTGCTCGACCGTATCCGCCGCCTGAAAGGACTCCCTTTGGATGCGGTTGTGGTCCTACCTCCTTACTACTTCCACTACTCACCAGGGGAGACTACGCGCTTCTTCGCGGCGATCGCCGACCAGGCGCACCTGCCCATTGTGCTTTATGAGAATCCGCGGCACGTGCCCCTCAACACCATCACCGCGGGCGTGCTCGCCGAACTCGTGAAGCACCCCAACATCGCCGGGATCAAGAACAGTTCTTCAGATGACGCGCAGTGGAGGACCTTTCTCGATCTCGACCTTCCCCGGGAACGCTTCTCGCTGATTTGTGGCGCCGAGAAGCGCATGGGTGATGGGCTTCGAGCGGGCTTCGACGGCCTCACGGGTGGCTTTCACAACGTGCTTCCTGAGCTGCCAGTCGCGATGTATCAAGCGGCACAGCGGCAGGACTGGGATCTTGTGCGTCACCTGCAACTGCGCCTCAACCGTGCTTATGGAATCTTTGAGACCGCCGGCGGCTGGCGCGGTCTTGAGGTTGCTTTTCAATTTCTGGGTATCGCCACAAAGGCCGCGGTCCACCCTTTTGACGACTCTGTTTCCACAGAACAACGCAATCAGATCGAAGCGATTCTCGCGATGGAGAAGAATCAAGGAGCCACGCAATGCTTCAGTTGAAAATCGCAATTCTCGCCACTTCGTTGTCCGTCGCGCTGCATGGCCAGACGACAACCGCACGGATCACCGGAATCGTGAAAGATTCGTCGGGAGCCACGGCCGGTGGAGTGCGGGTGGAAGCGCGGAACATGGCCACGGGCGTTTTGCGCACGGTGAATTCGAACGCCGAGGGCCTCTATCTGTTCACCAACCTTCTCATCGGTGAGTATGCCGTCTCCGCAACGCTCACGGGCTTCAAACGCTTCGAACAGAAACCTGTCGCTCTGGAAGTGGATACCACGGTTCGCGTCGACATCATGCTTCAGCCAGGAGACGTGCAGGAGAGCGTGACCGTGGAGGGAAGTGCTCCCCTCGTGGCAACGGACTCGTCAGGAACCTACAAGGCAGTCGACAACGCCACCATCATCCAGGCTCCAATCATTGGGCGTAACTACATGGCGCTGGCAACCCTCGCCGCCGGTGCGACGCCAGGAGGGCCGGGCAACGACGTCAACCGCACACGTTCTGAAGGCGTTGCGCTCTCGGTGAACGGCCAGCGTGTGGAGCATAACAACTACATGCTGGATGGCGTGGACAACAACGCGACTCTCTTCGGAAATGCCGTGATCGTACCCAGTCTGGACGCGGTGCAGGAGTTCAAAGTGCAGACCTCCAGTTATGCGGCGGAGTACGGGCGAGCCTCCGGCGCCGTCGTGAACGTCGCATTAAAGTCCGGCACCAACCAGGTGCGCGGCACCCTGTTTCACTTCCTCCAGAACGACAAACTGAGCGCCAACGGTTTCTTCCCGAACTTCTTCCGCAACCCGAGGCTTCCCCTCCGCCAGAACAGCTTTGGCGCTTCCGTGGGTGGTCCGCTGATCCGCAACAAGCTCTTCTGGTTCGGTAACTATGAAGGCTTCCGCCGCCGCGATGTCAATTTCGCCGCGGCCATTGTGCCGACCGCCGCGCAACGAGGGGGCGACTTCTCCGGAAGGCCCGTCATCGGCGACCCATTCAATACCGATGCGAGTGGCAACCGCACACCCTTCCCCGGCAATCGCATCCCCACGCAACGCTTCCACCCCGCGGCCTCCAAGCTGTTCGCCTTCTATCCGCAGCCGAATACCACCGGGGATCCAACAAGGAACTACCAGCAGACCGTGAGCAGTCCGCAGGATCGTGATCAGGTTCATGGCAGAGGCGACTGGAACATCACCGACCGCGATCAGTTGATGGTGCGATATTCCTGGACGGACCGTGCAGATCTCGCGGCGGCGCTCACCTTCAACGGGCAAACCACCACCAACCGCCACCAGGGTGCGGTGGCGGGTTGGACACGATCCCTCACGCCGAGCATGCTGAACGAAGTCCGCTTCGGAATCACGCGCTACCGGTTCGGACTGATTCCCGAAGGTCTGGGAACCGATTTCCCATCGCAGCTTGGCTTGCCCAGCTTCGCCCAGTCCGCCGGTCTGCAGAGGTTCCCAACACACCAGATCACGAACTATCTCGGCTTTGGCGGCAATGATGCAATTCCGCTGGAGCGCGATGAGAACTCCACGCAGTTGATTGAACAGTTCACATGGATCCGCGCGAAGCACGCCCTCAAGTTCGGAGGTGATCTTCGCATGTATGGCAACAGGAACTTTCAACCGCAAACCTCCGCCGGCTTCTACTCCTTCACGGGCACCTTCACCGGCGATTCCATTGCCGACGTACTGTTGGGAGTGCCTCAAACGCAGCGCATCCTCAACCCGACCGGCTTCGATGCGGGACGCTTGCGAAACCAGCGGCTCAGCCTCTACGCACAAGATGACTGGAGCATTCATCCGCGCCTCACCATCAACGCGGGACTGCGCTGGGAGCGCGATGGCGCATGGACCGAAGTGAACAACCGGTGGGCCACGTTCGACTACGCAACCGGCCAGGTGGTCTATCCGAAAGATGCCCCGCTGGCCGTCGCAATCCCGTTTCCCACGCGGCGGCTGGATCACAACACGCTTCGGAATCCCATCAACAATAACTTCGCACCACGTTTCGGTGTGGCATGGAGACCGTTCGGCGGCAACCGCACGGTTGTCCGCGGCGCCTACGGTGTCTTCTGGGCGCAGGCCATCGCGAATGTCCAGTTGCAGCTTGTGCTGAATCCACCGTTCCTCCTGCGTACGGAGACCATCAGCAACGCGCGTGTCCCGCAATTCACCTGGGGAACATTTCCAGGCATCTCCGCGGATTCGCTGGTGCCGCGCACTCCCGTGATCACCGGCACGCTCGACCCGGCGGGATACCTCAATGGATATTCGCAGCAGTGGAACTTCGGGATCGAGCACGAACTGGTGCGCAACCTTGCCGTCAAGGCCTCCTACGTGGGAAGCAAGGGGACGCATCTGGAACGCCGCCAGGAAGGGAATCCCGCGTTACCGCCTGCCGCGGGAGCGGTGCAGGCCCGCCGCCGCTCTCCACTGATCGGAAGCATCGTCCAGCAGACTTCGAATGCGTTCTCCACTTACAACTCCATGCAACTTGCCGCCGAACGGCGGCTCTCCGGAGGCTTGCAGTTTGGTGTCGCTTACACGTGGTCCAGGTCTTTGGACGATACCTCCACGTGGCTTGGGCTTGGCGGGCAGGAGTCCGCATTTGCTCAGGATCCCTCCCGTCTCTTTCTCGAAAAAGGGCTGTCCGGCTTCAACATCCGCCATCGCCTTGCCTCTTCCTTCTTCTATGAACTGCCCTTCCGCTTCTCGAATCGAATTGCGCAAGCCGTTGCGGGAGGATGGCAGACCTCCGGCATCGTCACGATTCAATCGGGATTCCCCTTCTCCATCACCACGCCCGGCGACATCGCCAATGCCGGGACACGGATCGTGCGGGCCGACGTGCTTCGCGACTGGCGTCTCGACGGCGCGGCTCGAGGAATCGACTCGTGGTTCGCAGCCGATGCCTTCGCAAACCCAGCCAGCTTCCGCTTCGGCACATCCGCGCGAAATCAAGTGGAAGGCCCTGGCAGCCGCGATATCAACCTCACCCTGATGAAGGCTTTCCGGCTGGGCGAGCGGCGCAGCATCAAGCTTCGCGGGGAGTTCTACAACCTGCCGAATCTCGTCAATCTCAGTCTCCCCGGCGCATTGGTGGGCAGCCCGAACTTCGCGCGCATTCGCGGCAATGGCGCACCGCGCAACATCCAACTCGCTCTGAAACTGTATTTCTAACCAGGTTCTGATGAGCTCCGTCGACATCGCGATCATCACGGTTTACCTGATTGCTGTAATCTGCGTGGGCGCTTTCTTCTTCCGTGGACAGCGCTCACTCAACGACTTCTTTCTCGGGCATCAGAACATTCCGTGGTGGGCCGCCGCCTTCTCAGGCATCGCGACCGTGCTGAGCGCGGTATCGTTCCTTGGAGCTCCCGGTCAGGCATTCAAGAGCGATCTGCGATTTCTGCAGTACCGGCTCGGCGCGCCCTTCGCGTTGTTCCTCATCGGCTGGATCATGATCCCGTTCTTCTACCGGCTCCAGGTATTCAGCATTTACGAATACCTCGAGTCGCGCTTCGATCTGAAGACACGCCTACTTGCAAGCGGCCAGTTCTTTCTGTTGAAGGCGCTGTTTCTGGGAATTGCGATCTATGCGCCATCGCTACTGTTCGTTCAAATGACAGGGCTGCCCTTGATGCCCGTCGTGATGGCGGTGGGGCTGTTCACTACCTTCTACACCGCGATGGGAGGCGTGAAGGCGGTCATCTGGACGGACACGCTGCAGTTGCTGATTCTCTTTGGAGGGCTCGGAACCGCGGCGGCAGTGATTGCCCGGCGCGCGGGAGGTGCAGCCCGCGTTCTGCAAATAGCCTCGGAGAGCGGAAAGCTCACGTTCCTGGACTTCTCCATGGACTTCAGCAGCGAGTTCACCTTGCTGGGAGGCGTGATTGGAGGCACGTTCGTGCTGATGAGCCAGTATGGCGTGAATCAGGCGGAACTTCAGAAGATGCTCACCACCGCAAACGTGAACAAGAGCCGCCTCGCCCTGATCTCCAGCATGCTCACGGCCACCGCGGTGGGATTCGCCTACTTTCTCATCGGCGCCGGGCTATGGGTGTTCTACTCTCAGCATGCGGACAAAGGTGGCATGATCACGCCGCCCGATCGCGTGTTTGCAAAGTTCATCCTCGAAGAACTGCCTCCCGGAATCAAGGGCATCCTGATGGCGGCCGTTGCAGCCGCGGCCATGTCCGCCGTCAGCAGTGTGCTGAACGCTCTCACCACCGTCATCACCACGGACTTCTATTCGAGGTTGCGGAACCAGCCGGCCTCGATCACATCGGCGCGCTGGATCACGGTGGCAATCGGAGTCGCTTGCACACTCAGCGCTTTGTATGTGGATCGCCTGGGCAACATCCTGGTCGCGTCCACAAAGCTACAGAACTTCTTTGGCGGCAGCGTCACAGGAGTGTTTCTCCTCGGCATGACCACTCATCGGGCCACAGGTCAAGGCGCATTCATTGGCCTGATTGCAGGAACGGGATCAGTGATCCTGCTTTCACTCTTCACTTCCATCTCTTGGATGTGGCACGGAGCGTTCGCTGCCGCCGTTGCATACGGAGCAGGTTACGTCCTCAGCCTGCGTCCGGAAGACAAGCCCATCGGGCATCTGGTTTGGAGACCATGAACTACGATTTATCTGTCCTCACACGCTACAGCACGCCCACCGTTGCGAACGCGATTGAGCTGTTTGAGATCAGGCCTCGCAATGAGGGCTATCTTCCCCCAGGGCTTCAATGCCTGAACCCCGATGCCCCGCCGGTCGCGGGTTTCGCAGCGACCTGCGCGATCTCGTCTCTATCACCGGACAGCGCCGGACGCTTCGAGTCGTTCGACTACTGGCAGCATTTGGAGAGCATCCATGGCCCGCGGATCTCGGTGGTCCGCGACCTTGATCCTTCGCCGTCACCTGGTTCGTTCTGGGGCGAAGTGAACGCCAGCATCCACCAGGCTCTCGGCTGCGTGGGCACGGTGACCGACGGAGGAATCCGCGACACCGCGGAAATGAAGGCGATCGGTTTTCAGGCCCTGTATCGCTACCGATGTGTGTCGCACGCCTACATCCACGTGGCCAGCTTCGGCCAGCCAGTCAACATCACTGGTGTGGTGATCAGGCCAGGCGATCTGCTGCAGATGGACTCGCATGGAGTGCTGATTGTGCCGCGTGAGACGCTCGGTGACCTGGAAGCTGCGATTGCGGAGATCGAGCGCCGGGAGCGTCCGGTGATCACGTACGCGCAGAGCGGTACCGCCACGCGCGCGGGACTTGTCGAAGCGGTGACGAAGAACTTGAGGAACCACGGACCATGGAAACCCGCACGGACGTCCTGATCGTTGGCGGAGGGACGGGCGGTTGTGCCGCTGCCTGGGCTGCCGCACGGTTGGGTCTCAAGGTGATTCTCACCGAAGAGACTGATTGGATTGGTGGACAATTCACTTCTCAGGGCGTGCCGCCGGATGAGCACGGCTGGATCGAGGAGTTCGGCTGCACGAGATCCTACCGCAAGTTGCGCGACAGCATTCGCAGTCACTACCGGCAACGAACGCCTCTCCGCGCAGAGGCGCGCGACAACCCGCGCTTGAATCCAGGCAACGGATGGGTGTCCCCGCTCTGCCACGAACCGCGCGTCTCGCATCAAGTCCTTCAAGAGCTGTTGCGGCCTTATCCCAACCTGAGAGTGCTCACGGACACAGTGCCGGTGTCCGTGGACACGCATTCCGACGCCATCCGCGCCGTCAGCTTCCGGAGTGGCGGCGGGCTGTTGACCATCAACGCTCGCTGGGTCATCGACGCCACGGAGTTGGGAGATCTATTGCCGATGGCCGGCTGCGAGTTTGTGAGCGGAGACGAGGAAGGCGCGCCGGGCAACAATCAAGCGTTCTCCTGGTGCTTCGCCATGGAGCATCACGCCGGCGCCGACCACAGAATCCCAAAGCCCGAGCGCTACTCCTACTGGCGCGACTACGTTCCCAAGCTCACGCCACCCTGGCCAGGTCCGCTGTTCTCATGGACCACGCCGAATCCGCGCACCATGCAGCCCAATCACTATCGCTTCGACCCGCATGGCGAAGCACCGAAGGCATTCTCGGGGCTGTGGTCGTACCGGCGGTTGATCGACCGGTCGCAGTTCGAGCCAGGCGCCTACGCAAGCGACATCTGCCTGGTGAACTGGCCCCTCATCGACTATCTGGATGGCGACTTACTCACGGCATCAGACGAGGAGCGGTTGCGGTACCTGGCGGAAGCGCGGGAGATGAGTCTTTGCCTGTTCTACTGGCTGCAGAACGACGCGCCCCGGCCGGATGGAGGTTGTGGATGGCCAGGCCTCAAGCTGGCAGGCGAGGCACTCGGGACAAGCGACGGGTTCGCCAAGGCTCCTTACATTCGCGAGTCGCGGCGGATCCGGGCGCACCGGACCATCACGGTTGACGCGCTCGCGGAGCCGTTTGCTGACTCCGTTGGAATCGGCTACTACCGCATCGACCTGCATCCCTCGACAGGCGGTGACAACTACGTGGATGTGCCCGCGCCTCCATTCCGGATACCTCTGGGTTCCATGATCCCGGTGCGATGCCGCAACCTGCTTCCCGCGGCGAAGAACATCGGAACCACTCACATCACCAACGGCTGCTACCGGCTTCATCCGGTGGAATGGAACATCGGCGAGGCGGCTGGTTTGCTGGCCGTCTACTGCCATCAACGGGAGACCGAACCACAGGCGGTGTTGAATGAATATGCGGACTTCCAGGCGCTCCTGGATCGTGAAGGCATCGAGCGTGCCTGGCCTGACAACCTTGACATCGAGCGCGGCGACGCCCACTACCATGCGCGGTAGTCTCCACCGGTTCCGCTTGGGCGAGATCGAAAGCGCAGTCGCCAGACTCGGGCGGCGGCCCAGGGAAGAAGGCGTCTCGATGCCGGTGTTTGGAGTCACGGGCCGTCGCGTGGAAGGGATCGCCGTGCCCGTCACGATCTCCACCGCGAGCGGTGGCCAGCGGCAGGCCAACGTCGAGTGGTGGAAGTACCTGGAGAGTTCGCCTGGGCCGAAGGTGGTGGTCGCTTTCGATCGCAACCCGATGCCGGGTTCGGGAGCAGCGTGCGGCCGCCTCACCGCCCACGTGCTGCGAGCACTCGGATGCATCGGATACATCACCAACGGATACATTCGCGATCCCGCGTCACTGGGGACGTTGAGCGTATTTGCCGCGGGAGTGACCTTGCGGCATGGCGATCCGCACGTCGTGAGTTGGGGAGAGCCGGTGACGGTGGGCGGCATGCGCGTTTCGCAGGGTGACTGGCTTGTCGCCGATGAAGAGGGAGCGATAGTGTTTCCGCGAGCCTGGCTGCAGGATCTGCCTGCGGCGCTTGGTGCGGTAAGCAAACGCATCGATCCAGTGCTGGACTACTGCCGGAAACCCGGGGCCACGGCCGAACACATCGCGCGCCTGCTGGCGCAAGGAGAACCAACGAAATGAATCGCCGAACTGCATTGAGTTTGATCGCGGGCGCCGCGTATGCCGCTCCACGCAGCCGCGTACTTCCGGAGTCCGCGCGAGTCACCATAAGGGCCGAAGAGGATTGGTACATGCACTCGGCTGGAGTGGCGGTGAGCGGCAACGAGATTGTCTGCACCTACCGGCGGTCCGATGAACACATTGCCAGCTATGTGGAAGTGTGGTGTTGCCGCTCGAAGGATGGAGGCCGAAGCTGGACGGATCACAAGCTCATCACGAAACTCGGCTGGGAGCCCGATCGCGCATGTTGGGTCGCGCCGCAACTGAACCGTCTGGCGGATGGGACGCTGGCATTGATCATTGATCGCGGCGAGAAGACGGCGAAGTATGACTGGCCGATGCTCTCGCAATGGCAGAAGCCGCCGCGTGGCATGTCGAACTGGCTGATGCTGAGTAAGGATGGAGGCCGCACCTGGGACGGCCCGCGCAAGATCGATGATGTGGGCGGGGAGCCCGGCTACATCGTCGAGTTGTCGAATGGCGACTTGGTGTACACCCGGACCGACTCCGCAGCCACGACGGCCAAGAAGTATCCGAGCATGCCATGGGGGCCGAACTACTACCGGTCGACTGCCGTGTTCAGCTCCAATCGTGGCCGAACTTGGGATCGCACGGTAGCCATTACCGATGACCCGCTGGTCGGCGACTGCGAAGTTGGATTGGTGGAGTACGCACCCGGGAAGGTGTTGGCGGCAACGCGGATCGGCGATGCGGGCTCGGCGCTGGCCCAACCGAGCCGCTTCGTGATGAGCGGCGATCTCGGACGCACGTGGCAGAAGCCCGTGCTGGCGCCATTCTACGGGCATCGGATCTATGTGCGGAAACTCCGTGACGGACGGTTGTTCGCGACCTTCCGCAATGCGAGCGGCGGTACTCCTGCCACCTGTGCGCTGGCCTGGAACGCGGACGAGAAGCTGCCGTATCAACCACAGTCGTTCCTGTGGACCGAAGCGGTATGCAGCCTGCGCAATGGTGCGATGGAACTCAAGACCGGCGAGGGCAGAGAGCAGGCCGCGCAGTTCCTGCTTTATCCGATGGAAGACGACGATTCGTCGCTCGAATTGGAGTTCGAGTTGCGAGTACCCGAGGCCGCCGCGAATGCATGCAACGTCTGCGCGGGGGCATGGATCCGCTTCCTGCCCAATCGAATCGAGCTTGCGGACCGTCCTTCGGATGGTGTCAACCTGGATGCATCGAAGTGGCGACGGTATCGCATTGTCAACCAACAGGGCCGCTTGCGGCTATGGTGTGATGGCGAGCAGCGGTTGGATGTGGCAGTGAACGGCGTCTTCACGCGTGAAGTGCGGTTCGGCAACCGCTCGGGCCGGAGGAGCACCGCAGTAGCGGGAACAGCGAACAACGATCAGAATACGCGGCGGCCTCTGCGTGGCATCACGTATGAGGCGAACGCCGGCATCTCGCAGTGGCGTTCCTTCCGGGCCAGCATCCGGAACCGGCGTGACCACTCGGTGGAGTGGAACTGGACAGCGAAGCAAGGGTTTCCCGATCAGTTCCGGCGAGACCGGATTGTGGTGCTGGAACCAAACGCCTCGTTCGTCGCTGGTGACAGTGGCTACAGTTCGTGGGATGAACTGCCGGACGGTTCCGTGGTTGCCGTGGACTATACAGGAGGGGTTGAGGGCCGTCGCCATCCGCTCCTGCGCGCCTACCGGTTCCGGCCATGAGGGGATCGGGTGGCACTGCCTGAGCAACGGCGGGCCCGCGACGGGTGTACACTGCACGGAATGGATCGACGCAAAGCACTTCGCAACATCGGAATCGCCGCGGCGGGCGCAGGCGCCGCGCACGCACAGGAGTGGAAAGATGGTTTCGCCAGACAATGGCGGGACATGTTCCTGTCGCATTGGCGCGTGGAGAAGGAGTATACGCTCGCGGTCGTGGACGCGATGCCTGCCGACGGTTTCGATTCGAAGCCGGTGCCCGCGCAGCGTACCTTCGGCGAGCAGCTTGTTCATCTGGGCCGCGCGAACGTTGCGTACATGACTTCGTTCGGCGTGAAGGAGCCACCAGTGGCGCCCACCACGACAGATAAGGCTACGGTGCGTGCCTGGATTGCCGCTACGTTCGACTATGTGGATGCGGTGCTCTCACAACTGACCGAGAAGGATCTGCTGCGGACGGATTTGAAGTTCTCTTCGCGCGCCAAGCCTCACAATGGCTCGGACCTGTTCATGCGGGCGTACACGCACACGGCGCACCATCGAGGTCAGGTGATCGTGTATCTGCGAGTGAAAGGGATCGTGCCGCCTACGTGGGCCTTCGAGCCCAGCGCGCGAGCATGAAGGCTCTCAAGCCGATACGCCGAGACTAAGCTCGTCTCGGTGCAGGGCGAGGTGAACGAAAACACACGGCGAAGGCGGGGTTGGCGGGCCGGGCGAAAAGGGGCGATTCGCCAGCCCCGAGCACGGGCCTCGACATGAGTGTCGAGGCGGCAGACTGAAGTCTGCGTTACCGTAGCCGGAACCGATTCCGTTTCCTTTGCTCTGGTGTCGGCGCTCAAGCCGACACCAGGACTGCGGACGAGTTGCAACGGTGGCGAGGCTAGCCTACCAAGGGAGGCCCCCAGCTCTGCCGGGGTGGCAGTCGCAGTTTGACATTTCCGGGAGTCCATCGGGACACACACGCAACGCCGCCGGGCGCCTGATCGTGGAGAGCCCGATGGATCTGCAGTTGCCTGGGGGTCTCACGCGCACTGCGAGGTTAGGAGCGAACCGCCAGGAATGCGCATCATCGAACCCGGAGCGCGAAGCGCCCGCCAGCCGCTTTGAAACGCCATCCTAAACTTCGTGCGCGTGCATGATGTTGGCGATGGCCGCCGCCGCATGGTCTGTGGATTGCGACAGCGCTTCGATGACGCCCTTGCGATCCGCGGCAGTACGATTCTGATTGAGCTTGAACTTGCCTTCCAGCTTCTCGATCTCAATCTCGAAGGCAACGATGCCGTTGAGCATCTTCGCGGCCCACTCGGCGCCGGGCGGAAGGCGCCACTGGCGGTCGTACGCAGCGATCATGCGCTCCAGCAGGGCCATGGCTTGCCCGGGATCGCTGATCACGCGCGGCTTCCCGTAGGCATGAACCGCGACGTAGTTCCAGGTAGGCACATTGCGCGGCTCGGCATACCAGGCGGGCGATATGTAAGCGTGCGGACCGTGAAACACAGCGAGCATGGATGCTTGCGCCAGCGCGTCATCGGCGTGTGGATTCGCCCTTGCGACATGGGCGCTCAGCGTTCCGTAAGGGCCTCGCGTGCGATCGAGCAGCAAGGGCACATGCGATGCGAAAGGCCCGCCGTCACGGCTGGTGACCAGCAGACCAAAGCTGTTCTGCTCCATGAAGTCCCAGAGCGTGGCGGTTTCCTCTTCGCGGAAATGGCGTGGGATGTACATCTACTCTACTTCGCGAGAACCGCGGGCAAGTTGGCGTCGCGAACTGCCTTATTGAACGCGGCGACATCATTCTTCAAGAGACCGCCGAGCGTGCCGAGTTGCGCGTTGATCCGCGTGGCGAGTTCTTCATAGACGAGAAAGGACTGATCCGTGGGGGCGGCGTCGGCACTTTGCACAACCCCGAGCAACGCGGCGAGCTTGTTGTTCAATTTGATGGGGTAGTTCAGAGGGTCCTGGCCGCTGCGGTTCTTGGTCTGGTAGAGTTCCTCCTCCACGGCTGTCAGCTTGTCAGACAGGCTCTTGGCGAGTTCACGAACCCTTGCGGCGGCGGGGTCGTCCTTGTAGCGGTCGGCCACGGCCTTGATCTGCGTCCGCACGTCACGGATCTGCAGAATGCCTTTGTGTGTTTCGGTGAGCTTATCGCGGATCTGCATGGAGAGTGCGAGTTGTCTGGCGAAGTCTTCCGGAGTCGTCTCGATGCGAGGATCCTTCTTCACGGCCAGTGGTTGCGTCAGAGTCTTTCCGTTGGCCGTGAGCCGCGCCTGATAGGCGCCCGGCGCGACGCGAGGTCCGCGCAGACTGCCAGCCCAGAGAATCATGCCCGGAAAGCCGGTCGCGTCTTCGTGCCGCAGATCCCATGCGTATCGATTCAAGCCCTGGCCCGCCGTGAAGCGAGCCGCAGGCGCCCGTCGTCCCTCTTCGGCGTCGCCACCTTCAGAGGCCGGTTTATCGGCAGTGGAGAACTTCTTGACGAGTTTGCCGGCTGCATCCAGGAACTCGAGAGTCACGTCGCCTTTCGGCTTCTCCTTGAGATAGAAGTGGACCACCGCGCCGGACGGCGGATTCGCGCCGACATTGCCGCCGCCGCGGAAAGATGCGGGCTGGCGGTAAGCATCTTCGATGGAGAAGAGGTGCACTTCGCTTGCCGCCGCATCCGCGGTATGGTGCAGGACGGTGAGATCGTCAAGGATCCAGAACGAGCGGCCTTGCGTGGCAGCCACGAGATCACGATCACGCTTTTGAAGGGCAAGGTCGGTGATGGGAACAACGGGCAGATTCAGTTGCAGGGTCTGCCAGTTGGCGCCGCCGTCGAACGAAACATAAATGCCCGTTTCTGTTCCGGCGTAGAGTAGGCCTGGCTTGTTCGGATCCTCGCGAATCACGCGAGTGAAGGCTCCATCGGGGATGCCGTTGACGATCTTCTGCCAGGTCTTGCCGTAGTCCGTGGTCTTGTAGAGATAAGGCCGGAAGTCATCGTGTTTGTACATGGTGGCTGCGAAGTAAGCGGTCGCCGGATCGTTGGGAGACGCTTCGATGGAGTTGATCTGAATCCACTCGGGCATGTCCTTGGGAGTGACGTTGTCCCACTTCTTGCCGCCGTCACGGGTCACGTGGACCAGCCCATCGTCGGAACCCGCCCAGAGGAGGCCTTTGGTCTTTTCGGACTCGGCGACGGTGAATATGGTGGCGTAGTATTCGACGCCAGTGTTGTCCTTGGTGATGGGACCGCCCGATGGGCCAAGCTTGGTGCGATCGTTACGGGTGAGGTCGGGGCTGATGGCGCGCCATGTTTGGCCTTCATTCAGCGATTCGAACAGCACGTTCGCGCCCGCGTACAAGCGGTTGGCATCGTGCGGTGAGAACAGGATGGGGAAGTTCCACTGGAAGCGGTACTTCATGCCTTCGGCGCCGTAGCCCATCGGATTGTCGGGCCACACGGTGACGTTGCGGATCTGTCCGGTGCGCTTGTCATAGCGAGTGAGCAAGCCTCCGTAAGAGCCGGCGAAGACGATATCGGAGTTCTTCGGATGCGGTGCGATCCAACCGCTTTCGCCGCCGCCCACATCCCACCAGGCACGTTCATCAATGCCCGGGCCCGTGGTGCGGCTGGCGATGCGGACCGTGGAGTTATCCTGCTGCGCGCCGTAGACGTTGTACGGGAAGTCATTGTCGACCGCGACTCGATAGAACTGTGCCGTGGGCTGATTCTGCTGCGTCCAGGAGCGCCCGGCGTTGCGGCTGACGTTCGCGCCGCCGTCGTTGGATTGCACCATGCGATCCGAGTCATTGGGTGCGATCCAGAGGTCGTGATTGTCGCCATGAGGCACGCCGATCGTCGTGTAAGTGCGGCCGCCGTCATCGGAGCGATGAAAGCCGACGTTGAGCACGTAGACGGTGTTGAGCTTCTGCGTGTCGGCGTAGATGCGCGAGTAATACCAGGCGCGCTGGCGCAGGCTGCGATCTTCATTGACGCGGGTCCAGTTCTGTCCCCCGTTATCGGAGCGGAACACGCCTCCATCTTCGGACTCGACGATGGCCCAGACACGGTCGGTATTCACAGGGGACACGGTCACGCCGATCTTGCCGAGAAGGCCTTTCGGCATGCCGGGCTTGCGGCTGAGGTCAGTCCAATTGTCGCCGCCATCGGTCGACTTCCACAGGCCGCTGGCGGGGCCGCCGGACTCCATGCTGTGGGGAGTGCGCTTCACTTCCCAGAACGCCGCGTAGATCACGTCGGGGTTTACTGGATCGAGAACCATGTCGACCGCGCCGGTGCGATCGTTGCGATAGAGCACCTTCTGCCAGGTCTTACCGCCATCGCGCGTGCGATAGACACCGCGGTCTTCGTGGGGGCCGAAGATGTGGCCGAGGACGGCCGCGTAGGCGATGTCGGGGTTTTTGGGATGCACTCGAATGCGGCCGATGTGGCGGGTGTTGCCCAGGCCCATGTGCTTCCAGGTCTTGCCGGCATCGACGGATTTGTACACGCCGTCGCCATGCGAGACATTGCCGCGAATTGGCACTTCGCCCATGCCAACGTAGACGACGTTCGGGTCGGAAGCAGAGACGCCGATCGCGCCGACACAGCCTGTCTTGAAGAATGCGTCCGAGACGGGCTGCCAGTTGAAACCTCCATCCGCGGTCTTCCAGACGCCTCCGCCGGTCGCGCCGAAGTAGTAGACGTCGGGCTGCGAGGGCACGCCTGCGACGGCTGTGACGCGTCCTCCGCGAAATGGGCCGATGGAGCGCCACTTGAGATCTTTGTAGATGTCGCTGGAGCCGTAGAGTGTGCTGGAGATCAGCAGGATGAGCAGGTATCGCATAGTCGCTTGGGCACGATCATAGCAGTTCGGTCAAAAGACGGAGACAGCAGGGGTACCGCATTGCGTACCACCGCATGCCAGACAGTTGGAGGTCGGTTACGAGCGCTGGGAGGCTTGGGAGCTTTCGAATTTTCGCTTGATTCTGCTGTTTTGGAAGTTGTAACGCTCGTTAACCTGTTCGACGGAGCCGGTGACATCGGGGTCTGTGGCCAACTTTGAACCGGAGAACCGGTTGCTGTTCTTGTCTGAAGGTTCGGAGCTTTGAATTCGTCTGGGAGCTTTCGATTTTTCGTCTGAATCTTGCTGTTTACGGGTGGCGATGCCCTTTGAACTGTTTGCTGGAGCCGGTGACATCGGCATCCGTTGTTGGCGGAAAGCCGGACTGAGGGACCCGGCGCGGGCTGCAATGTCTGCCTTCCGAGAGACTGGTTTGGGAGTGCGGCAAGCCTTCCGCTTTCGCCTTTATTGGCTGGATCACCCCGGTTCGGAGCGGCGGATGGCGTAGCGGCAGGGGCGGCTCCAGACCGATTCGAAGAGTTGTGGGGCGTCATCGCCGGCACCCAGCGGAACAGCAGCGTGCACTACAGGCCATGGACCGCCTGCTAGCCAGTGGCCGCCGCTGGTGCGTCGTTTGGCAATGCGTGCACGAATTCATCTCGATAACCACACACCCGCGTATCTACAACCCGCCCAGCACCCTCGATGAGTCTCTTTCTGAGGTGGAAAACTGGCGTCGCTGCCCGTCTTTCCAGTTCATCGCCGAGGGACCCACCCACTGGCAGTCTGTGGAGCGACTCCTCTGTCAGGGCCGGATCGCGGGACCCAAGGTCCACGATGCCCGCATTGCCGCCGTCTGCCTCCAGCATGGTGTCGAGAAACTCTGGTCGGTGGACCGCGACTTCTGCCGCTTTCCGAAACTGGCCGTTGAGAACCCACTCTTGTAGGTGCGGCCCGCTGTGTGCCGTGGCGACGATGCGCAGTCCTTGGTTCAATCCTGCCGAACAGCAGAAGTCAAGCCCGGTGGCAGAACATTACCATCGGGAAGACGCAGTTCACAGCAGATCACCCAAGCGCCCCACGTCTTGCCCTTGCTGTTATCGAGCTTCAAACGAGCGTGTTCCGTCCCTTGCGTAACCGCAGCGATGTGGATTTTTGCCGGAAAGCGGCTGGGATTCCAAGTTCGTGGACGGGCTCATCGTTCCAATGCAGCACAGACCACGCACAAGGACGGCTGCGGGCCAAACGCAAGGAGTTGGAAGAAGCGCTACGTGGGTTTGTCACCGAACACCATCGCCTCCTGTTGGCGATGCTACTGAGAGAGATCGCCCACTGGGATCAGGACATTGCTGCGCTAGAGGCGGAAATCCGGAAGCGTCTGGAGCCACATCAGGATGTGTAGACCGACTGAGTGAGATCCCTGGGTTTGGAGAAAGTCACGGCCTGGACGGTGATCGCCGAACTGGGGTTGGACATGAAGGGGTTTGGCGCGCCGGAGCCGGACAGCAAGTTGGTGGGCTTCTGCCCCCGGGATAGTCCTGCGCAACCGGAAGTCGCCTGCGTCCGCGTTCTCAAAAGGGGACGCCGTGTTCATGTCTTTGATCACCAGATTCCGTTCGTCCCGCGTACCCTGCGCATTCGCCTTCTGCCAGTGGATGTTCCACGCCGTGCCATCGCCGACCACGACGTTGTTGAGGAAGTGGTTATCGTCGCCCGCGTTGACTTGCAGGCCGCCGGTTTTCGTGTTGTAGACGATGTTGTTTTCGGAATGCGTGGAAGCGGCGAACCAATCGAGATAGACTCCTCGGGCAATGTGGCGCTCTCTCCCTCCGGAGGGCAGTTGCCGCCAACCCCAGACGTTGGCGATCAGGTTGTTCCGGATGATATTGGGCGCCGCCAACTGGTTCATGGTAGCGACGTGGATGGCGCCGCCGTCTTCGACATCGAGCATGATCTCTTCAATGCGGTTGTATTCGAAGATTTTGCCGCCCTGATTCCGGAGGCAAAGATACCGTTGCGTGACAAATGATGCAGATGGTTGTGCGCGACATAGTTTCCGGCCATCAAAGCCGTGCCCGCAGGCCGCGAATCCAGGTGAACCCCGCTGCAGTAGTATCGAATCCGGCCGCGGTGGTGGATATGATTGCGGGTGATCTGGTCGCCAAGTGGAGCGGCTTTGGCGGCGCCTGGTCCTGGCGTGTAGAGCTTGGAGTCGTCCTGGTAGCTCAGGCGAGCAGAGGCCAGCAGCACACCGCCCGCACCGCCTTCCGAGATCTCGTTGCGGTCGATAAGATTGTCGCGGGAATCGAGATGAAGCCAGATGCCGTAGACACCCGAATTCACGAACCGGCAGCCTTCGATACGATTTCCGCGATGCATTCGTCAGCATCACGGCCGCGTCGGTTTGCACGCGCGCTTCGATGTGACCGAGCGTGTGGGTAGTATGGTGGAACTCCAGATTCGTAAGGGCACATGCTCGACTTGGGTGGCCTTTTCCGGGTCGCTTCTGAGTTGCAGAACGGCGCTTGGCCTGGGAACGACGATTTCCAGGCGATTCGGGTCGGCACTCTTTTCCGGTTTGTAGTAGAGGCGTCAGGCCGGCCGCTCGGGCGCCACGAGTTACCCAACTCAACAGAATTGCGGGAATGGTATTTCGGGCGGTATCCGGAGGTCGGAGGAACGAAACCGTATCTGATTCCGACACACAACTCCCCGTTATGGGGCGCCGCCATCGGGGCACTGACGACCGTGGGCCTGCTCGCTCGCGCTGGAGCGGGGTACGAGATCGTAGCGGAGCGAGCAAACACTGCTTCTTACATGCGTGACCGGAATGCTGTGGTGTTTTGGCCGCCCGGAGTACAGTCCGGCGGCGGAGTTCTTTCTGTCGAGCAGGCCCATGTCGATCGAGTACTCCGGACCGGCCAAGGAGTACGTGGTGAAGGTGGCTTGCGGCTCCACGCCCGTGAGGAGCTACGCCGATTCCGCAATGCAGGCCGGGCGGGCGCGGGACGATGACCGGTATGGAGTAATCACGGTGCTTTCGCAGAGCGACGGCCCGTCCAGTTCCAGGGTCGTGCTGTTCTCCGGGCTTGCCTCGACGGACACCCAAGCGGCGGCGGAGTATTTCTCCTCACCGAACCAACTCCGGCAGTTGGCCGGGAAGTTCGAGGCACAAGAAATTCTAGGGTTTCCCCGGTCGTACCAAGTGCTGGTCCGGGCCCGAGCCATCGCGATGCTGCCAGTCCAAATGGAGTATGTCAGTCACTGCGTCATTGAGCGATAGCACCGCTCGCATCCCAAATGATTCCCGGGCGGGAGTTCGAGCCACAGCCAACCCGTTCCGAAGTTCAGTCACGTATTCCGGGCGGTGAATGATCGACAACTCCCGCGGCAACAGTGCTTCGGAAGTGCCCAAACGGGCTTCGCTTTGGGAGGGAAAGCGGCCGGTAAGATTGCCTGCGTTACCCGAACGTCAGCTTATGTTTTGCAAAGAACTTGCGGTCCCAGGGAGCGCCGAGGCCAGGTTTTTCGGGGGCGTGGACGTATCCCTGGCGGTCGACCGGATAGGGCGCTTCGAAGCCCGCCTGAAAGCCATCCGGATTCCAGAAGCCCGGATCGTACATATACTCGAGATAACCGCTGTTGGGAGCGGAACACTGCATGTGCAGGCTGATCAGCATGCCTACTCCGCTCTTGCCGTGATGCGGTCCGAAAGGAATACCGTGTGCTTCCGCCATGGCCGCGATCTTGCGCACCATGGTGATCGAGCCGGATTGCACGGGGTCCGGCTGAAGGTAACTGTAGCAGCGCCGCGTGCAGTAGTTGACGAAGTCCCCGAAACCGATGTTGCCTTCGCCTCCGGCAAGGTGCATCTTGGTGAGCACCGCCCGAGTTTTGGCGAGCCCGTCGAAGTCCATCCGGTTGAGCGGCTCTTCGAGCCAGAACAGCCCCATCTCCTCCAGGGCGAGCGCGGTGCGTTTCGACCGTTCGACATCCCAGACCGGAGGAGGATCGCCCTTCTTTTTCCCTGCCTGGTTCGCGTCCACCATGACATCCATCTTGCCGCGCACGGCGTCAATGACTTTGCGGGGCAGGATGACATCCTCGGCGAATTCCATTTTGTGCAGGCGTAGTTTGATGGCGCGAAAGCCGAGTTCATAGAATTTCAGCGCGTCTTCCGCCCGCTGCTCCGGTGTCTTGACGAAGTGGACGGTGGCCGCATAGGGCTTGACCTTCGATGAGTGCGCACCCCATACACGATAAAGCGGCTGCCCGAGGGCCTTACCGATGATGTCCCAGAGTGCGATGTCGAGGAAGAAGAGCCGCACAGGTGGGGTGGCGCGGATCTTCTGGAAGAACTGCACGTCATGGAGTTGGACATCGAAGGGGTCCTTGCCGATGAAGTACGCCTCGGCATGTTTCAACACCTCCGCCGCAATACCCTTGGGAAGCCGGTAGTCGCCATCCATCGTGGTCCCGACGATGCCCTGATCGGTGAACATTTGAACGATGACGTAGTCGCGGGTGTCTTGTGGTTCCTGTTTGGGATCCCAGGGCAGGACGAGTCCCTTGCCGGTGACAACGCCGCGAACTTCCGTCGCAGTGATCCTGGTGATCTTCATCGGCCTGGCGGCGTGAAGCCGAGGGACTGCGGAGCACAGCGTGGCCGCGCCCGAGAGCCATCCGAACTGCCTTCGAGTCATGGGCCACGAAATATCAGATCTGAGCCCGGATGGCAAGGGCGTCAGGAACGCCAGGTCTTTCGGATGCGCTACGCCACCGCGGGTGCCGCCAGTGCGGATTACGTTTCCGGCATCGGGTTGAGACTGATATACTCCCGTGATGATCGTCGGCAGTGAAGGAACGGAGCCGGGCGTAACTTCCTCCGAAAGACAGGCTGCGGTCGAACAGGTTCTCAACAGCCAGACTCTGGCAAGATCAGACCAACTGAAGGCCTTTCTCGAGTTTGTATGCGCCCAGGAGATGAAAGGCGAGGGCGCCAATCTGAGCGAGTATCTGATCGGAGTCCAGGTGCTCGGAAAGCCCGAGGGCTATTCGACCGCGGACGACGCCACCGTCCGGACTCGAGCGCACGCGCTACGCCGAAAGCTGGCGGACTATTATCTTCTGGAGAACCCCGGGGCAGCCGTCAGGGTCGAGCTTCCGAAGGGCACTTATTGCCCTCAGTTCGCGCGCGTGCCACAAGGGACTCTTCTCGCCGCGCCGACGCGGCGCCGCTTCGCCGGTTGGGCGCTGGGTGTCGGAACGTCGCTGGCGTCCCTGGCGGCTGGCTATCTGCTTGGCCAGAGGAAGAGTCCCCCGGAAGTGCCCCATGTCCTTCGCGAAGCCTGGGGGCCGCTGCTCCGGCAGGATGGGAATGTCCTGGTCTGCATCGCTACGCCGTTTCACGTTTTGATCTTACCTGCGCCACCCGACGCGGAGAGCCGGCGATACCGTCCGATTCCGGATTCGCCGGAGATCCTCGCTTGGTACAAGGAGCGGCAGGAGTTGCCTGCCGACAGCAGGCTGTTCATGAACTCCGGCCACAACTCTCCAATGTTCGGCGACGTCGCGGCAACAATCAGCGCGATCCGCCTGCTGGAGCGGGCTGGGGTCCCGCATGAGGTGATGCCTGAGCGTGTGACCGGACCGTTCGCGCTGCGCAACCGAAACGTGATTCTGTTTGGGCGGCCGGATTACAGCCGGGCGGCGAAGCTCATCCTGGACAAGGGCTGGTTCGGGTTCGGTTTCCATCGCCCCGCGAATGGGAGCGCGATCTGGCAGCCGAATCCGGCCTCAGGGCAACCTGAGTTCTATGTCGAGGGCGGGCACCACTTCGGACTGATCACGGTGACGCCGAGCGATGGTGACGACGCCGGGGCACACAGGACGATCGTCGTGTCGGGGACGAATTCGGCGGGGGTCCATGCGGCAGCCGAGTTCCTGACGTCGGCGCCAAAGATGGAGCAGTTACTCCGCAGGTTCCAGACCGAAGGGGGCTCCGGCTGGCCCAGGGCCTGGCAGGCGGTGGTGAAGACGAATTCCGAGGCGATGCTGCCCTTCGATGTCACATACCACGCACACAGGGTGCTTATCCGCTAGCGGTCAGGCCTGTTCTGAAACCGTTCGCTACATCCACTAAACCGTTGAAAACATAACTTTTTCTTGACCGGGTCCGGAACCGTGGGTATACTCGCCGACGAGCGGGCTTTCGCAACTTCAAGGTCAAGGTTGGATCATGTTCAAAACGTTCTTTGCAGTAGTGATGTTTGTCGCTTCCCCTCTGGCGGCGCAGTCCGGAATGGGCCGAATCACGGGCACGATCACGGATTCGTCGGGGCTCTCGGTTCCAGGCACGGCGGTGTCCGCCCGGGAAACCCGAACCGGCCAAGTGTATCAGGCCACCTCCAGTGATACGGGGGTGTATGTGGTGACCTCGCTCCCGCTGGGGACCTACACGCTTGATCTCAAGAAGGACGGTTTCAAGACGGTTTCGCGATCCGGCCTGGTCATCGACGTCAACACCACACTCACCGTGGATATTGCACTGGAACCGGGGAGCGTGACCGAGCGGATCACGGTGGAGGCCTCGGCCGGGGTCATCCAGACCGAGAGCGCGGCAATCGGCAACTCGCGCTACGAGGTACAACTGAAGAATCTTCCGGTAATCGTCCGCGAGATCCAGACCCTGGTCGGCCAGACAGCAGGAGTGCCAGCGGGATCGACGGATGTGATGGGCGGGACATTCAACCAGGGCGGACGGAGCGCGATGCAGGTGGCCTCCGACGGCGCGTCGGTGAACTCTTTTCAGACGACGGCATGGCCGGCGATTGACGGCATTGGGCGGAGGGCCGACCTTTCGATACCTTCCATTGAAGCCATTGCCGAGGTCAAGTTCGTCTCCGGGGGCGCGAATGCCGAATTCTCCCAGCCGACGCAGGTGATTGTCGCGACCAAGAGCGGGACGAACGAATTCCACGGTTCGGCTTTCGAGTTCTACCGTTCCGGGGGCATGGGCGCCCGCCGCTGGGAGGACGCAGTGCGGACCTCCTTTGTGCGGCACCAATTCGGCGGGACGCTGGCGGGACCGATCAGGCGCGACAAGAGTTTCTTCCTGGTCTCAGCAGACATCTTCCGCCATGCGGCAACGCAGAGCACGAACGTCCGCTATCCGACAGAGGCGGAGCGCGCCGGGAACCTCAGCTCCTATCAGCTCAGGTTGGACGCCGCCGGACGGCCCGCGCCTGTGACGCCTCTCGATCCGCTCAACAATGGCCTACCGTTCCCGAACTTCATGATCCCCGCGACGCGTCTGGACCCCGTCGCGATCGAGTTACTGAAGTCGATCCCCAGCGCTCCCCAACCGGCGGGGCGCATCTCCGACTTTAACGCCAATTACTTCAAGCCACTCAAGGACAACTCGGAAAAGTACGACTTCCGGTGGGATCATAACTTCTCCTCCTCTGACCGGTTCTTTGCCAAAGCAACGATCGGACATCTCGATCAGGCATCGCGCTACCGGGGTGACGTACCGGGCTCCATCGGGGCGTCGGCAAAGAAGCAGTGGAACCAGACCGCGGGGGCCACGTGGACGCGCACCCTCAGCCCCGTCTCACTATTGAACGTCCAGTTCACGTTTCGTAACCTACCTTTCAAGAACACCCCGACGGGCGGCGACACGAAGTTTCCGGTCGCCATCAAGGACGTGAATCCTGAGCCTCCTTTTGCGGGTCCGCCAGCCATCGCCATCGGCGGGAATGCCGTGGGCATCGGGGTGCTCTTCGATCGTCTGTTGTTCAACTACTCGGCAGACTACAACTGGGCGCTCGAACCCACCTACACTCGGACCATGGGCAGCCACACCTTCAAGGCGGGCGTGTCGGCACTGAAGGGCTGGAAGACCACCGAACTCGCCTCGCCGCCGTACGGCCGCTATACCACCGCCAGTGACTTCAACAACCCTCGTTCCACCTCTTCCGCGACGGGCGATGCCTATGCGGACTTTCTGATGGGCTATCCGAGTTCGACGGATGTGACCATCGGCGATTATGGGGCATTTCAGACCAAGCAGAACGCCAGCTTCTTCCTGCAGGACGACTGGAAGGTGACGCCGCGGCTTACCCTGAACTACGGGCTTCGATACGATTACTTCGGCTATTGGAGCGAGATTCACGGGCGTCAGGCTGTGAGCGATATGCAAACCGGAAAAATCCTGATTCCGGACGGAAGTCTGTCGAAGGTGCATCCTGTGTTCCAACAGTTTGCCGGGAGCTACATCGAAGCACGCGAGCGGGGCTTGCCCAACACGTTCATTGCCCCGAACCGGCTCGACTTCACGCCGCGCCTGGGCTTTGCATACCGCATGAAGGACGCCTTTGTGTTGCGTGGGTCTTTCGGTATCTATAACGTGGACAACACGATCAATGAGTTTCAAGGAGAGGTGAACGTCGCTCCGTTCGTGCGGCGGGCGAATCTCTCGCGGTCTCTGCTGATCTCTCAGAACCTGGACGTCAACCGCCTCTACACGTTCCGGAACCCGACGGCGGATTCGACGACGGCGGGAGCGAACACGCAGCTCACGACGCTCGACGGCTTTTTCCCGTCCTACCCTACGATGAAGATGAGGACGTGGAACGTGACCCTCGAAAGGCAATTGGGCCGGCTGATTGGAGTCCGCGCTTCGTACGCCGGCAACCAGGGTAGGAACCTTTCCCGGTCGGTGCGGGTGAACTCCTGCGTGGCGGGTCCGACGGAGTGCCTGGCGCGCGTGGCGAGCGATCCCACAGGACGCAGGTGGACGCAGTTCGGCATTACCGCGGGACAACGTGCCGGCGACGGCACGTCCAACTATCACGCGCTGGAGTTCGAGATCACGCGGCGCTTCGACGGCGGCCTGTTTCTGAACGCGAACTACGCGTATGCAAAGACGCTGCGGCTCGAGCCGGTTGCGTCGGATCCGATTGCCAATCCCCAGGCGCGATACGATTCCGGTCCGGTGCCTGGGCAACCGCCGCATGTGTTCCACTTCAACTACGTCTACGATCTCCCGTTCGGCCCAGGCAGGAAATACCTGACGGGGCGCGAAGCGGCAAGCTGGATCCTGCGCGACTGGTCGATCTCCGGCCTGACCACGTGGCAGGACGGCAGCTATCTCACCATCACTGCGCCGAACGGGCAGTCACCGACGGGAGCGAACACCAACCGCGCCGACCGGGTGAAGGACGGGCGATTCGATCAAGGCGGGAGGTCGAGACACGAGAAAGCGTATCAGTGGTTCGACCCGGCCGCTTTCGCGCAGCCGGCTTTTCTCAACGCCGCCGCCAGCAGGCCAACGCGGCAATTCGGCAGTGCGGCGCCTGGCGCGATCCTGGGTCCACGCTTCTTCAGCTACGATATGACGATTTCGCGGGCGATTCCGATCGCCGAACGCTACCGGCTGCAGTTCCGCGCCGAGATCTTCAACCCGTTTAACGTGCCCATGCTGGGCAACCCGGAGACGAGTGTCGTGAGCCCGGTTTTCGGGCAGATCCGGACGTCGAACACAAACTACTCTCCGCGTAATCTCCAACTGGGAATGAGGCTCGATTTCTGATGCTCTATCTGCTGACTCTGACCCTTGCCGCGAGGCTTTTCGCTGGCGACCTGTTCAAAGATGATTTTTCGAAGCTGCCGCCGGGAATGCTGAGTGAGCCCGTGGGCCAACTGGGCGGGGCGATTCAGGAGTATCACTACCTTGCGCACCGCGGCGTGCAGACGGCGCCGTGGGAGAACGCCATTGTTCACCAGGATGCATGGGTGGCAGGCGATGAGGACGGCATTTCCTACGTGGAGCAGCATCTCGTCAACGCCCGGGACCGTCTCAATGTATTCCCCAACGACCGTCCCGATCTGTTCCAGCCTCTGTTCATCACTGGCGATCCCGCCTGGCACTCTTACACCTATGAAGTACAGATGCGGCCGTTGAGCTTCAGGGACATTACGGGAGTGGCGTTTCGTTACCGCACCAACCGCCACTTCTACGTCTTCGGGCTGCGAGGCGGCAAGGAAGCGGTGCTGCGGCTCCGTTTGCCCATCGACAAGGTGCTTCACGTGGGCAACTGGCGCGAACTCGGCGCGGCGCCGTTCTCCTACGACACGCAGCGCTACTACACGCTCAAGGTGGAAAACGACGGGCCGAAGATTCGCGCCTACATTGACGGCAAGCTGATCCTGGAGGCTAGCGACAACGAATCGGTCTCGGGCCGCATTGGGCTGACGGCGAACGTTCCCGCGCGGTACCGTCAGGTGCGGGTGAGTGCGCCCGATACCGTGATCGCGTCGATTCAGCAGACCATCCGCACGCGCGAAGCGGAACTGGAGAGTCTGCGGGCCGGCAATCCGAAGCCGAAGCTGTGGAAGAAGTTCGAGACGCCGGGCTATGGGGCGGGGCGCAACGTGCGGTTTGGCGATCTGGACGGCGACGGACAGATGGACATGTTGATCGCGCAGAACATCCCTCGCGTGCGGCGTGATGCGTTTGACGCGATCTCGTGTCTCACCGCGGTGACGCTGGACGGAAAGATTCTCTGGCAGAAAGGACGTCCCGATCCGCGTAACGGTCTGCTGACCAACGACACGCCATTCCAGATTCATGACATCGACGGTGACGGCAAGAATGAAGTGGTGCTGGTCCGCGATTTCAAGCTGCAGATTCTGGAGGGGCGGACCGGCGAAATGCGCAGCTCAGCGCCGACGCCGGTGATGGACACCGATCTTACCGAGCGCCCCTACGAGCTCAACGCGGGCGATTCCATTGCCTTCGCCAACCTGTCGGGCGGAAAGGTGGCTTCGGAGATCATCCTGAAGGACCGCTACAAGTACTTCTGGGTGTACGACAAGAATCTGAAGCTGCTCTGGCGCGGCTCGGGGCAGACAGGTCACTTCCCCTATCCGCTGGACATCAACGGCGACGGCCGCGAGGAGTTCGCGCTTGGCTACACGCTGTGGGGACCGGATGGCAAGGCGCTCTGGTCGCACGACACCAAGTACAAGGATCACGCCGACGGCATTGTGATCGGGAACTTCACGGACAATCCCAAGGAGCCTCCGCGCGTGTACGCCTGCGGTTCGGACGAAGGTTTCCTGCTGTGGGATATCCAGGGGAATCTGCTCAAGCACACGCACATCGGGCACGCTCAGAGTCCAAGCGTCGCGAAGTACCGCATGGACGTTCCCGGCTTACAGTTGCTCACGATCAACTTCTGGAGGAATCCGGGCATTGTCAGCCTGTTCGACGCGGATGGCAATCTGCTTGGCCAGGCGGAGCCGTTCCATCACGGCAGTCCGATGCTGCCCGTGAACTGGCGCGGTGACGGTCAGGAGTTCTCGATGCTTTCGGCGAACGTGCGCGAGGGAGGGATGATCGACGGGCATTTCCGGCGAGTGGTGATGTTTCCCGACGACGGGCATCCGGACCTCGCCTACAATGTGTTGAACCTCACCGGCGATGAGCGCGATGAGATTGTGGTTTGGGACACGAAGCGGGTGTGGATCTACACACCGGACCGCCCGTTCAAGGGCTCGCGCATTTATGCGCCGGTTCGGAATCCGGACTTCAATGAGTCGAACTACCGGACGACGGTGTCGCTGCCGCGTTGGGTGGGGGTGAAATGATCGCCGCGCTCTTCGCCCTGTTCGCGGCGCTGCCGCTGGTGGACCATCTGGATGAGTTGGAGCGGCGCGCCGTGCGGAGCCTGGAATCGATCCGTCATGCGCGCACTCCGGAGGAGGCTGCGGCGGCTCGGCCCGAGTTGCGCCGGAGGCTGGAGAGCGCGCTTGGATATAAGAAGATGCCTTGGCCGCCCAAGCCCAAGGGGCGCGTTACCGGCACGCTCAGGCGCAGCGGGTATCGCATCGAGAAGGTGGTGTTCGAATCACTTCCAGGCGTCTTGGTTCCGGGCCATCTGTACCTGCCGGAAGGCGCCTCGGGACGGGTGCCGGCGATCCTCTTCTACAACGGGCACTGGTATGAGGCCAGCAAGATGCTGCCCGATCACCAGGCCTTTGCGATCCACATGGCGCGGAGCGGCTTCGCGGTCTTCAGCTTCGACCCGTTCGGGCAGGGCGAGCGTGGTGTCTCGACGCGCGACCACCGCCGCGTGTCGTCGCTTCTGGCCGGGATCTCGCAGCAGGGCTTCGCCGAGTATGAGACGCAATGCGCGCTCGAGTACCTGCTCTCGCGGCCGGAAGTGGATCCGAAACGAATCGGGATGACGGGGGCTTCAGGAGGCGGTTACAACACGTGGATCACGGCCAGCCTGGACGATCGAATTCGTGTCGCGGTGCCGGTGGTCGGGACCAGCCAGTTCGCGCTGCAGATCCGCTTCGCCCGCGACCTCGACTGGTACCGGGCCGCGGAACACTGTCACTTCATCCCCGGGCTGATCACCTTCGCCGATAACCACGAACTGCTGGCAATGATCGCGCCGCGCCCGGTGCTGGTGATCAACTCGACGACTGATCCTGGGTTTGTGGCCGGGACGCTGGTCGACTACGGCCGCAATCTCTATGCCGCGCATGGCATGGCGGAGCGCTTTGGCTATTTCAATGATCCATCGTCGGGTCACGGCTACCAGCAGCGCAAGCGCGAGGCGGCCTACGGCTGGTTTCTGCGATATCTGAGGGATCGCGGCGACGGCTCGCCCGCGCCTGAGGGCCCGGTCGACATCGCGCCGCCGGATGCGGTGGAGTTGCGATGTTTCCCCGACGGAAAGCGGGCGGCGGGTCCGGGGATGGAAGAGTTTGCGCGGAAGATGGCTGCCGGGATCCGCGGGCGTGGGCCAGCCGTACCGTCGGCGTTCTTCGGGACCGAGCCGCCTGCGGCCGCCACGCCAACGCTGAGTGGCCAAAGCGAGCAACGTCTGTCGATTGCCGTGGGCGAGGTTGCGATTCCCGCGCTGCTGCTCAGGCCAGCGGGGCCTCCTAAGGGGCTCATGGTCGCTGTTTTGGACGCGGGCAAAGACACGCTCACAGGCGATGCAGTGGTCCAGCGGGCGCGGGAGAGCGGATGGAGCGTGCTCGGGATCGACGCGCGCGGCATCGGCGAACTCCGCACCGAGAAGCGCGGCTGGACGGCCGCGGTGAGCCTGTTGGCCGGCGATCATTTCATCTGGCGTCAGGCAGGTGACATGCTGGCGGTGGCGCGGGCGGTTCATGGAAAGCCGGAATACGCGGGCGCCCCGCTTGCCTGGTACGCGCGTGGGGACAACGCCGCGCTGGCTTCGACCTACGCGATCGCGGAGGCGGCGCGGAAAGGGCCGCCGATCCGTGCCTACGCGCTGCGCGAGGGCTTCGTCAGTTTCCGGCAGTTTCTGGACCGGCCGGTGTCGCACGAAGCCTCGTACCGGCTGTTCGAGAAAGACGAGCGCGAGCGCCGCTTCACGGCGTGGGACCGTGAGATCCCCTTCTGGTATGTTCCTTTCGATGTGCTTCGGGCATTTGATCTACCAGACCTGCTCGCCGCCTCTCAAGCCACGGGCACGGTACTGCACCCAATTGATGGCGATTGGAACCGCATGAATGCGACTGCGGCGCGCCGGGTATTGCCGCGCAAGGCGGTGGTGGTGGAGACGGAGCAAGCACTGGTGGAACGGCTGCTGGCGGTGCCATAGCGCCTAACACCGGCGTCCGAGCCGAATCACGGGGATGATGCTGTCGCCTTCCGAACGGGCGGCGGCGTTTCGTGCGTGGGCCGCAAGCCACCCGCCAGCCACGCCCGTACTTTCCGGCGATGCAATCAGTCGTGAAAGGCTGTATTCGAATCGCGGCTAGATAGATGAGCGTTCTGGTCGATACAAACGCCATCAGGTGTGCTCCAAGCGGCCAACGCGGACGACGATCTCACCCGGCATGCATGAGTACTTCAGAAACGATGGACTCAGTAACGCTTGAGCCGTGAACGGATTCTTTTGGCGAGCTTCTCGATCTCCTCGGTCTTCTTGATCATGCCGACGGAAAGCACGTGCCGGCCGCTCTTTTCAAGCTCGATCTTCAGCTCTTCGGACAGCTTCATCAGATCGGCCGCATCCTTCAGCGATGCCTTGTGGTCCGACTTCAGGATCTCCTCAAGTTGCGAACGGCCGTCGGGGAGCCGTGGGATGTCGTCCTCGCGCCGGGGCGCTGGCGGCTGGGCAGGAGTCGCCAGTGCGGCGAGGAGGGCAGTCAGCGCGAGCCAGCGAAAACGTCTCATGGAACCTCCACTGCTATCATATTCCCTGAATGGATCAAGTGAATGTAGGCATCATCGGACTCGGGAATGTCGGCATGGGAACGCTGACCATCCTGACCGAAAACGCCAGCCAAATCGCACAGAAACTCGGCTTCCCACTCCACGTGGAGGCCGTTTGCAGCCCGTCCGTCCACAGCAAGAATCTGCCCGCCGGATTGGCCTCTGCTCATAAGACGCCGGACTGGCGGGAAGTGGTAGGAAATCCGAAGATCCAAATCATCGCGGAATTGGTCGGCGGCACGACGGTTGCCCGAGAGATTGCGGAATCGGCGATTGCGGCGGGAAAGTCGGTGGTTACCGCCAACAAAGAGCTCATGGCGCTCGATGGGCCGGGCATTTGGGATCGTGCGATCAAGAGCGGCATCAATCTCGCCATGGAGGCCTCTGTCGCCGGCGGCATCCCGATCCATGCCGTGCTCCGGGAAGGTATCTCGGGTGACCGGGTGGTCGCGCTGCAGGGCATTCTGAACGGTACGAGTAACTACATTCTGACCGAGATTGAACGCAACGGCACGGCCTTCGATGTTGTCTTGAAGGAAGCACAGCGGCTGGGTTATGCGGAAGCCGATCCCTCCGCCGACATTGACGGCTACGATGCGCGAAGCAAGTTGGCGATCCTCGCGGCGTTGGCGTTTGGCGAGCGGATCACGCCCACCGATATCCACACGGAAGGGATTCGCCGCATCGGACCCATCGACTTTCAATATGCGCACCGGCTGGGTCACACGATCAAGCTGCTTTGTGGCGCGCGCCGGACGGAGGATGGACTGTTTCTCTCCGTGCGCCCAACGCTGATTGCGCAATCGACCATCCTGGCCAGCGTGCAGGGCGCTTACAACGCCATCTGGGTCCGCGGAGAGTACGGGCAGGACACGTTCTACTACGGCCGTGGCGCGGGTCCGAACCCGACCGGTGTCGCCGTGGTGAGCGACCTGATGCGAGTGGCGCGAGAGATTCGGGCCGGGAGTCCGGAGCGTGTGTCACCGTTCGCGCATTCGCACCTTGGCGACAAACGCCCGCTGCCCATGGCGCTGCAGAAGAGCGGCTATTATCTTCGATTCCGCGTGGGCGATCGCCCCGGAATCATTGCCGCGCTGGCGGGGATCCTCGCTGAGAAGAAGATCAGCCTCGACGCCGTGCTTCAGCTTCCCGGCGAAGGCAAGCACGGGTTGCCGTTTGTGATCACGCTGGAGCCGGCAAGTGAGGCCGCGGTGCAGGAGGCGGTGGCGCAGATGGCGGGGCTCGATTTCATGGTGGAACCGCCACTCGCCCTGCCGATGGAACGTCCGCTGTAAGCTGGAAAGATCGCTGCGAAGAAATCTGGAGTGCCTGATGAGACTACTCGTACTGTTGCTATCTGTTGCCGGAGCCTATGGGCAGGTCGCCGGAAGTGCCAATAACGGCTACAAGACGAAGGAAGGCCGGTCGCGGGTGGCGCAGACGCTGGCGGCGAGTGACCGCGACGGCCGCCAGAAGCCGCAGGAACTGGTGGACGCCTTGCACTTGAAGCCGGGCATGACGGTGGCCGATCTTGGCACGGGTGTCGGCTATATGCTGCCCTATTTCAGCAAGGCGGTGGGCGCGAGCGGCAAGGTGATCGCGGAGGACATCTTTCCCGATTTCCTGGAACAGGCCCGCACGGCGGTGTCGAAGCAATCGTTGACGAATGTCGAGTTTGTGCAGGGCACCGATCTGGACCCGAAGTTGCCGGAAAACGCGGTGGATGTCGCGTTCACGCTGGATGCCTATCACCACTTCGACTATCCGGAGAAGATGTTGGGATCCATTGCGCGGTCGCTGAAGCCGGGTGGGCGCTTCGTGATCGTCGACTTCTACAAAAGCGGGTTCCGCGATCCGGCGCACATTCGCCTGGATCGTGACGATGTGATTAAGGAAGTAGAAGGATTCGGCTGGAAGCTGGTCTCCAAGGCGGAGCATCTTCCCGGCACGCAGTACATCGCGATTTTCGAGAAACGTTGACGCCTTGCAGCCTCGGCGCGGTTCGAATCATCCAAATCTCTAGAATGGAATCAGTGCTGGTCCAAATTGGTTCGCCGAAGAAACGGCCGGAATGGCTGCGCGCGCCCGCTCCCGTGGGCGAGAACTATCGCGAGCTGAAGTCGCTGGTGGAGCGGCTCGAATTGCACACCGTCTGCGAGAGCGCGGCGTGTCCGAACGTGGGCGAATGTTGGAATCACCGCACTGCCACCTTCATGATTCTCGGAAACGTCTGCACGCGGCGCTGCGGTTTTTGCGCGGTGCAGAAGGGTGCGCCGCTGGAAGTGGACTTCGATGAGCCCCGCCGTGTCGCGGAGGCGGTCGCCACGCTTGGGCTGCGCTATGCCGTGATCACGAGCGTGAATCGCGACGATCGCAAAGACGGGGGCGCGCTGCTTTTCGCGATGACCATCCGCGCGATTCGTGAGCGTGTGCCGGGCTGCAAGGTGGAGGTGCTGGTGCCCGATTTTCAGGGCGTGCACTGGGCGCTCGAAATCGTGATGGATGCCGAGCCGGACGTGCTGAATCACAACACCGAGACCGTACCGCGGCTGTACCGGCAGGTGCGCATGGGTGCGCGTTACCAGCGCTCGCTGGAGATGTTGGCGCATGCCAAGAAGTGCAAGCCCGGGATTCCGACGAAGTCCGGGTTGATGATGGGGCTCGGGGAGACGGTGGAGGAAGTGGTGGCCGTGATGCGCGACCTGCACGCGCATCAGGTGGACATCGTGACTTTAGGGCAGTATCTGCGTCCGACTCCGAAACATCTGCCCTTGATGCGCTACGTGCATCCCGATGAGTTCGCCGAGTTGAAACGCATCGGCGAGGCCATGGGAATTCCGCACGTCGAGGCCGGTCCGCTGGTGCGCAGTTCCTATCATGCCGACCACAGCCATGAAGCCGCCAAGGTGGCGCCGGCGGCATGCTGACGCCGCGTGAAGTCCTTCCCGGCGCCTATCAGATCACGCTGCCGCTTCCGTTCGAGCTCTCGTCGGTGAACACCTATCTGATCCCTTTGAACGAAGGGTTCATGTTGGTGGACTGCGGTTTGGGCACGCAGGAGTCGTATCATTCGCTCGAAACGCAGTTGCAGTCCATTGGCGTGGAATGGGCTCAGATTCGCGAGATCTTTCTCACCCACACACATCCCGATCATGTGGGGCAGGCATTGCGCCTGTTGGCGTTGACCGGCGCGCGCGTCAGCATGCACCGCTACGAGATGGAGCAGTTGCAGCGGATCGCGCGAACGCCCGCGCACAAGCCTGGCTGGCTGGACGACGCATTGCGATGGGCCGGCGTGCCCGAGCCCTTGATCGAACGCATCGAGAACGCATTCCTCCGCATGAAGCCGAACTTTCCGGATCTCGCGCCGGATCGTGTGCTGGAAGGCGGTGAGCAGTTACAAACCGCGGTGGGACCGCTCGAGTTGATCTACACACCGGGGCATTCGCCGGGACACCTGTGCCTTCATTCGAAGCGGCATCGGACGTTGTTCAGCGGCGACCACGTGCTCCAGAACATCACGCCGAACATCAGTTGGCTCCCGCAGCGGGACGCGTTGGGCGAGTTTCTCTCGTCGCTGGATCGAGTGGCGCCGCTCGAACTGGATCAGTTACTGCCCGGCCATGGCGAACCCCATCAGGGGCATCAGCAATGGGTGGTGGAAACGAAGGCGCACCATCAGGAGCGATGCGACATCATCCTGGGGTCTCTGCATGGAGGTGCGCTCACCGCGCACGACCTGGTGAGCGCCGTTTGGCCGCGCCCGCTCGCGCCGTTCCATCACCGCTTCGCTGTTTTCGAGGTGCTCGCGCACCTGGAGTATTTGCGGCGCCGCGGCCAGGTGACCGAGGAGCCACAGACTTCGCACTCTTTGTGGCGCGTGTAGCGTTTGCGAACCAGCCCTCACCGGCGAGCGCATCCACCTCGTGCGGGGTCAATTCGCGAGAGTTTCCGATCTCCAGCTTGCCAATGCTGACGGGACCAATGGAGGTCCGCACGAGCTTACGGACGCGGCTGCCAATCGCCTCCAACATGCGGCGCACCTGCCGGTTGCGGCCTTCGGTGATGGTGAGTTCGAGAAACGTCTTGTCCTTGTCTGAGCGCAGCCGGCGGACGATGGAGGGTTTCGTCGGGCCATCGTCCAATTCCACGCCACGCCGGAGTTGATCGAGCGCTTCCTCCGTCAGATCACCAGCCGCCTTCACCTGATACGTTTTCGGGACCTTGTAATCAGGGTTCATGATCCGCTCGGCGAACTGCGTATCGTTGGTCAGCAGGAGGAGGCCGCTGGTATCGAGATCCAGGCGGCCCACAGGGATCACGTACTGCTCCAAATTCGAGAAGAGATCGTAAACCGTGGGTCTGCCATCGGGATCCTTGTAAGTGGTGAGGTAACCCTTTGGCTTGTAAAGCAGTAAGTAAGTCTTTCGAACGCTGCGAACCGGCTTCCCGTCGAGAGTAACTTCATCCCGCTCCAAATCCACCCAGTGGTCGGGCGTCTGAATCAGCTTGCCATTCACGCGCACGCGCCCGGCGCCGATCCAACTTCGAGTCTCCGTGCGGGATCCGATTCCCGCTTTCGAGAGAACTCGATCCAGTGTCTTCAGTGGACGCATCTATTCGAGCACCACGTAGAGTGCGTCCTTCGGAAAGCGCAGAATCACCTGATCTCCATCGCGCTTCAATTCCGCTGTGCCTCGCGCGTAGCCATTCATATCGAGCACGGTGGCCTTACTGAGAGTGGGGTTGGTGAGCGTCACTTCGAGATTCGCTTCCACGATCGACCACGGCGCGCGTCCGAAATCCGCAACGCGGAACCCTTGGACCGTTTGACCGCTGACCGTGATTTCCTTCGGCTCCTCGCGCCAGCCGGTGGGCCTGGATTGTGTGCCGGCCTGGACCAGAACGCGTGCCGATTCCCGCAGTGGCCGGTCATCCATCGCGACCACCAGGACTGTGCCGTAGTCATTCCCCGACTTGATCCCGACATCGCTCAAGTAGTGTTCCGGCGCGTTCTTGAAGAACGCCGCGATGCCCTGAGCCTTCGGTGAATCGAGGCGGCAGAAGCCTTTCTCCGTGTTCCATTCCAATTGTCCTGTGACCGACTTCACGGCGGACTCCGTAAACATCGGGCCGAAGTCGGCGATGCGCGAACCCGCGGGATCCATACCGTAGGCAACCTCGACGGGCCCTGCAAGAAACGCCTTCGGATCGACACCGGTCTTGATGCTCGATGCCGGCGCGATGTCGCCCGCGTCGCGATTTGGATCATACGTCGGCGACTCGGCGAGGATCGGGGTGCGGCGCTCCCACAAATCGGTGAGACTGCGTTGCTCTGAGACGACGGGCTCGCCTCGTGCGATCATTCCGGTGCGATACATCAGCGCGGCCGCGGGGAATCCGCCGAACATGTCGGGATTGGCGAACATCCACTTCTGTTGCGATGGCAGGAAACCGTTGGCGGACTGAGGTGGTGACCATTCCTCGTCGCTTGTCGCAAACCAGTAGAACGCGTCGATGCCGGTGAGTGACTGATAGGCGGCGATGAGGAACGGCGATTCGGCGGAATAGGCCATCGGCATTACCCATGTGCTCTCAGTGACCATCATCGGGTAGCCGCGAACCTGCTTCAGGTTGAGTGGGAAGTCGCGCGGGTCGAGCAGCACGGATGGGCTGGTGAACTCATCGTTGTTGATGATCGCCCACCCGCGATTCGGGCCGTTGTGCACGCCGGAGAAGTAGCGGTTCACCGCGATCACTTCGTTGGCCGTGTAGGTCCAGCGTTCGGCATCGTTGAGGCGCACCACGTCGCCCGATTTCCAATTCGTTGCGTTGATGAGTTGCTTGCATCCGAGTTCCTCACGCAGGAACTTCGCCGTGCCGCGATGGAAGTTGAACATGGTCTCCGACCAGAATTGAAGCTGGTCGTCAAGGCGCTTCTTGAAGCCGCCGGTGCGATTCTGCGTCATCTCCCAGAGGTTGTGGAACTCGAAGATACCGTTGGCGGGAGCGTCGCCGTCCACGCGGTTGTTGCTCCATGCCTGCTGCGCGGCTTCGGCGGAGCCGTACTTCCCAACCACCCAAATGAAGTACTTCTTTGTGAAGTCGACGCGCTTCGGCCCGCGCAGATTGTTCACCGTCCAGAACAGCAGACTGTCCTCGTTTTGAATCTGGATGATGGCAACGGCGGGGTCGGCGGCGAGTGAAATTCCAGTATATGGATTGGTTTCCGCGAGCAGAGCACGCATCCAGGCACGGTAGTTTTCCTGTAGCCACTCATCGAAGAAGATCAGGCCGTGCACGGACTGCGTGGCGCCCCCCGGCACATCCCATGCGGCATTGAGTTGCATGGTGTTCGGCCAGTAGGGAGAGATGGTGGTGTAGATACCTTCTTTCTTCATCGCGGCGACCGTGCGCCAGATCCAGTCGCGTTCCTTTGCATTGATGTCCGACGGCTTCGCTTCCTTGTTCGCGGTCACATCCGGGTTGATGTGGGCGTGCAAACGGACCATGTTCACGCCGCGTTTGGCGAGGAACCGCGCGTGGCGTGCGAGGTCGGGCTCGGCGGGGCTCCAGCGCGGGCGCGCGACGAAGGGCTTGTCGCGTTGCACTGAAGTGTTGACCGCCCAGAAGCGCACTGGTTTGCCATCGCCGAGGCGGAAGTCGCCCTGATCGTCAACGGTGATGAAGCCTGACTCGCCGGCTTCCTTTTCGTTGAGATAGCGAAGGTCGAGCAGGGCGTCGGGCTTGAATTCATCTTTGACGGGTTGGAACGGCCAGCGTCCGGACTCCTGCGCCTGCAAGACGGACGCAAGTAAGAGTAAGAAGAGTGCACGGAACATATTGTTTTCCTAGCGAATGCCTAACTCGCGAAGCAACTCGTCCGCCTTCTCGATCTCCGAAAGGGTCCACAACAGGTAGCGGACATCGGCACTGACATTGCGTGCGAGGGCGGGGTTGTAACCGAAATCGTTGGCGACATTCTCCCAGACACGATCGAAGTTGAGCCCGGCAAGTTCGCCGAATCCGTTGATGACTGGACTTCCGCTGTTGCCACCCGTGGTGTCGCCAGTGGCAAGGAAGTTCACGGGCACATCATGGAGCACGGCGTCCCGATACTTCCCATAGCGCTTCGCCGATGCGGCTTCGAGGACGGGCTTCGGGGCGTCAAAAGGATCCTGGCCGGTATTCTTTTGCAGAATGCCGGACAAGGTGGTGAAGGGCACGAATCGCATGCCGTCGCGTGGCGTGTAGCCTTTCACGTGCGCAAAGCTGACACGGAGCGTGCGGTTCGCATCAGGCGCGACCGGTTTGCCCGCATGCGCCGCAACGGCTCGGCGCCACTTCGGACGCAGACGAGACACCGTGCCTTGCCATCGATTGTCCGTCTCGCGCACCCGCGCCATCTGGTCGTCGAGCGCGAAGCCGATGTCGAGAAGCGGGTCCTTGTGGCTCTTCAACTGCGCCTCGGTTTCGTGAAACATCGCAAGACGGTCGGCCACATTGAGCACCTTGGACGACGCATACAGGCGCGGGAGGTCCGAGTTAGCAATGCCATCCAAAGCGGTGATGCGCTGGCTCGAGGGTAGCTTGTGGACACGGCTGAGAAACGCTTCGAGCATTCGCTGGTCGGCCTCGGGGAAGTAGCTTTTCTGCGCGCGCTCGAGATTCGCGCGAAGGCGCGAGAGATTGCGATCCATGTAGTCTTCGTCGCGTTCGAGGTCAGGCTTCTGGCGTTCGCGGGAAAGGCGGGCCAGCGTGACCGCGAAGTAGAGCGCTTTGGAGCCGTACTGGATATTGTCGAGCAGGAAGTCGCGCTCCCATGTGGTGAGGCGTTCCTCAAAGTGACGAAGCAGTTCCTTGCGGGCGCCGGCGGCATCTCTCCATTCGGGTCGGGCGGCAGCCCAGGTGGCGACGGCCTCTTCAGCCTCCTGCTGCCTTTCCAGCAGGTTTCCCCGGCGGAAGCCTTCTATCTGCCCCTGTGCATTCTTGAAGCGGTTGAGCATGCTCTTCAGGTCGGCGGCGACGGCGATGCGCCCTTCGGCACTGCGCCGGGAGACATCTTCGAAGATTTGGATCCACTCGCCGAAGAGATCGACGCGGCGTGTATAGTAGCGATCGCGGCGCTCGCGCATTTCTTCGGCGAGCAGGCTGCGATAAGTGACGCCGGGATAGCCGAGCACCATCACAAAGTCGCCCTCTTTGAGCGGCCGCTGAGAGATGGGAAAGAACTTTTCGGGACGGTAGGGAACGTTGTCCTTGCTATGGAACGCGGGCTCGCCGTTGGGGGAGACATACGCGCGTGCGATGCCGAAGTCGCCGGTGTGGCGCGGCCACATCCAATTGTCGACTTCGCCACCATACTCGCCAATCGAGCGTGCGGGCGCGTAGGCCAGGCGAACGTCGCGGATCTCGATCATCTCTTGCAGCAGATACTGAACACCGCCGTCGTAAGTGGCGACCAGACACCGGCGTGCGGGCTTCGACTCGCAGGCGGCGGTAATCTCTTTCCGTTTCCGTTCGATGATCTCGTACCGGACAAGGTCGTTGGGCGCCTTGGCCGCAGCCGCTTCGATCTCGGCGGTCACATCACGGAAGGCCTTTGGCACGGTGATGCGCATCGTCTTGCCGGGGAGTTCGGCTTCCCGGGTCCGGGCGAGGAAGCCGTTGGTCGCGAGATCGTTCTGTGGAGTGGAGTGCTCCTGGAGGATGCCGAAGATACAGTGATGGTTGGTTGCGAGCAGCCCGGTGGCCGAGACGAAACCGGCCGAGCACCCCGAGGTGCTGATGGCGGCGCTCAGCAGTCCGCTGCCCTTGGCCGGATCCCAAAGGTCGCGGGGAGCGATCCGCAGGCCCAGGGATGCGAGATGTTTCGCGTCAAACTCAAGCATCTGCGGCGGCGTCCATTTCCCTTCTTCCGCCAGAAGAGAACATGCCAACAGTCCGATCAGCACACGCATGATCTCAGCATACTCTTCCGGGTTCGACGGGAAATGGGAGTGAACGGAGCCGGCTGGACCCTATGCCGGTGCTGAGCCGTAGTCGCGAATCTTCATCGTCTGCCCGCCTTTCAGCGCCGATTGGTGCGCGACGATTCCGGGCAGTGTGTAGGCGATCGCCTCCCAGATATTCACGGCGGGATGACGGTCCTCCTGAATCGCACTGACGAATTCGTGGGTGAGGAATGTGTGGGAGTTGCCGTGGCCTGTCTTCACGCGCATCGGCTCGGGCAGTTTCGCGAGATGATCCGGCTCCTTGTGCGCGGGCCGCTCCACTTTGCCTTCGGGATAGCCATTCGAGTCGATGACAGTCTCGCCGTTCTTCGCGATGCGGAACACGGTGTTTGGTGAGCCCTCGGGCCGCTCCATGATGTAGCTCATGCGATCGCCATAGAACAGGCCGCGCTCCGTGCCTCCCGCGGCGACATGCCAGAACACGGAGATGCGCGACGAATGCCCCTTTGCGGTCCGGAACAGGCCCGTCGTGTTCCAGAAAGGGTTCTTGTAGGCATTCGTCTTAAGGATTTCGTGACCGTCGCCCCAGCCATGCGCGGTGACTTCCACCAGGCGCTCGCCAGTGACGGGAATCACGATGCCCGTGCAGTGCGTGGGATAGAGCATCGGTGGAAAGCCATGGCGCCAGGTGGGCAACTTGCGCTCATCGAACATCAGATCGAGCAGCCCCTCGTGGTGATACTCCGCCTCGGAATAGAAGATCGTGCCGAAGCGACCGGCTTTCGCCCACTCGCGGCAGGTAATCACTTCGGAGCGATAGTAGCTGGTCTCGGCCATCATGTACTTCATGCCGGTGGACTTCACGGTATCGAGGATTTCGGCAAGTTCGTCCTCGGTAAGCCCGGCGGGTACCGCGCTGATGACATGCTTACCTGCTTTCATCGCGGTGATCGCCATCCATGCGTGGAGCGGCGCCGGCGTGAAGACACCGACGGCATTCAGGCCGGGATGCTTCAACATCTCGCGGAAGTCTTTGTAGGTGTTGCCGCAGCGGTAGACTTCCGAGAGACGCTGGAGACGGTCCGGCGCGATGTCGCAGACCGCGCCGACGGTGCAGCCCGGGTCGAGATGCCATTGGAAGGTAGCGCCGAACCGGCCGCCTACGATTCCGATATTGACTTTCGGTTTCGACGTGGTCTGCGCGGCAAACGCGGCAGTGGAGGCAAGAAAAGCTCTGCGATGCATAGCGATCACAGTGTATCGTGCGTGGAGGGTGCGGGATCGGGGGAACGCGGCTTCAGGTCATTTCCAGCTTTTGCAGCGGGAACGTGACGCGGACCGTCGTGCCCTTGCCGACGCAGCTTTCGACGGCGATATCACCGCCATGTTCGCGCACCACCTGGCGAGAGCTGAACATGCTCCAGTTGCCTGTGGAGACGCGGCCCTCGGCGACGCGGAATCCAGGATCGAAGAGCGCTTCGAGTTCTTCGGGCTTCATGCCTTTGCCGTTATCGGCGATTTCGATTTCGATGGACTCGCCCGCCAGGTGCGAGGCGACACGGATCCGGCCATCGCCATTCAACGCATCCACCGAGTTGTTGAGCAGATTACGAAACACGGCACTCAATTGCTGCGGGCGGCAGATGATGGCCGGCACGGGGTCGAGAGCGACGTCGAGATCCGCCTTCTCCTTAAGGCGTGCGTCGGCGAGCACGATGACATCGTTGAGTAACTCGTTGAGCCGCACTTTCTGGATTTCGGAGCGGTCGAGATTGGCGATGCGCTGCATGCGGGCGACGATCTGCCCCAGCCGGGAAGACGCATCCTGAACGGTCTTGCGCAGGTCGTTCAGCAGCATCACGAAGCGCTGCGGCTCCATGGGATTGGTGCTTTGACGTGCGCTTAGCAGCACCAGGGTATCCACGCCTGACGACAGCGCGCCAACAGGCGAGTTCAACTCATGGCTCAGGGCGGCTGCCAGCCGGCCCAGCGATGCGGCGTTCTCCGAGAGCATCATGCGGCGCTGGATCTCTTGGAGATCGCGTTCCGCCTTCAACGCCTGCTGGTACCGGAAGTAGCTGTTGCTGCGCTGCGCGTACACGATGGCGGTGAGGGCGGTGGCAAGCAAGGTCAACGTAAAAATGAAGAGAACGTAGGTGGATTGCAGATAGGCCAGCGGCAGCGCCCAGTATTCAGCCAGCTTTGCTGAGATTACGTACGTGCCGAGCATCCAGCCGCCGAAGATCATGGAATGGACCGGCTTGAGTGGCAGTGCGGCGATGCCGACCAGCATGACCATGGTGATCTGGCCCGGGATGAAGTCATCCGCGTCGGCTGTGAGTTCGCACAAGCAGAGCGAGAACCAGATGAGGACCGTGGCGGTAAGGAAACCGAAGATCATGCCGACCAGACGGGCACGCGGCTCAATCCACTTCGTGCGGGCAATCAGAAGCGATGCGACGCCCAGGAGGACAGCCAACGTGCTCTCGGCCACACGCATGGGCAGCGTGCCTGGATCGCGCTCGATGACGAAACGCGCGAGCAACAAGAACAGGGTGACCGCAATGTTGATCGCGCCGATGATCTTGAGTCCGGAGACTGCCTGGCGGGTCAACTCACTGCGAAAGCCTTCGTCCTGCTCCGCGTCGCCTGGAAAGAGATATGAACGCCAGTCCCACTCCATAGGATTCCTGTAGCGCGGCCCCTGTTCGCGCCCCCTTTTCTGAGAGACGGACGAGTCGGTCCGCAGGTTCACCGCATTTCCAGTGTACCCATTCGCCCGAAGGGCAAGCAGGGAAATTGTTTCTGGCATTGTGGCCATGAGTCCCGCCCTCCCACTGAATAGATGGCGGGAAACCGGGCACACATTGGATCAGGCCATTCGCTTTTTCGCCGTCTGTGCCCGCAGTTCGCGGGGACGTCCCCGGTCGGGGATAAGCCGTACGGTGTAGCTGCCTTCGTGGAAAACGCCGGGCGTCATCTCCTTTTGCGAAGCGCGCACCGTGTAGACAATCTGTCTGGTGCTTTCGTCGATCACCTGGACCACCGTCTCGGGAGAGAGCCCGGTGAGAAGAGGCAGTTCGAACGGTGCACCGTTGATGCCGTTGTCGAGTTGGTGGATGGTGACCGGCCAACCGGCAAACGGTTTCGCGCCTGGCTGCGAGGGGTCCACCCAGCGGGGCCAGTTCGTGAGCGTGATCTTGCGGGACGTCCGCTCGAGTTCGATGATGCCGTAGCCGGGTGCGCGATTGTTCACGATGGCCGGTTCGACGCCAAATTGATGAGGATTTGCGACCGCATGCACATACATACGGTTGCCGAAGCCGTCCAGATGTTCGCCGCAGTAGCGAGGTGCGCCGGAAGCGCGGTTGTTGCCGGCTTTCGCGGGGTACCACCGGCGAGGGAAGAGGTTCGAAACCGCGGGAGTGCAGATGACATAGGGACCGTCGTTGAATTGGTCGATTCCGTATTGGACGGTGCTGCCCAGGTGCTGATCTCCTCCGATGTGGAATGCCAGAGCCTTGCGCATGAGACGAAGGGCGTCATTGCGAGGGGTCTGCGGCCAGCCATTCGAATCATGATCGGCCGTGTTGATCTCGTTTTCGGGATAGTGTCCGGGACGGAAGAGGGGCAGGCGGGGAGCCACGGAGTCCGTATCCGCGGGAGGCGGGAGAGTGCACAGGTTACTCCAAATGGTCTGGGAAACCACCGCTTTCATCCAGATTTTGTTACTCCAATTCGCCGCCCACTTTTCCAGAAACTCCATTTGGCGCGCGCCGAGTAACTCGGCACCCTTGACGTCGCCATCGCGGGCTGGATTGTAACGAGGGTTCTTGGACCATCCGTTGCGAACCGCTGCATCCGGCATGGTGGGCCTGGGAGCGGATTTCCATTTGCGGTCTTCAATGATGGCAAAGCTCACGCCGCCGTACTCGAGCGAGGTGTAGTAGACCGTGATGCCCTGCTGAACGCGCGCCGGATCGTAGGGGTCCGGCAGATGGCTGGTCTGCGTCCGCTGTACCATGTTCACCCATTCGGCGGGCATCTTGAATCCGCCGGAGTCCTGCAGGGCTTGCGTGAGGTTCGTTGCGGCATCGGGGTCTCCCTCAGCGGATGATTTCTTCCCGCCTGCGCCCCAGATGTTGCCGTGATAGACGTCGTGATCGTCGGGGAGCGCGGCCATGGGGATGTCGCGCAGGAGATCGGCAAAGCCCCAGCCGTAGATGTACCACTTGCGGAGATAGTCGAGCGTGGCTTGCTCGACCGGTTCCATCTGGATGCCGTAGCCGCCGACGCGTTCGTAAATCTGATCGCCGGTGAAGAAGAGAATATCGGGCTTGTGGTGTTGGAGTGCGCGTGTGATCTCGTTGTGCGGGAAGCCGAGGTCGTTGCAGCAGGTGAGCGCACCGACGACGATCCGGTCCTTGTCGCGCGGGTCCTTGCGAACCGTGCCGCCGAAGGTGTGTTCCGCGTCCTTGCCCTTCTCGTCTTTGCGCTTGAGCACGAGTTGGTAGGCGATGTCCTTCGTATCGTCCCAGTTGGGGATTCGATAGTGAACGGTGCGCGACATGGGATCCGGCTTTGCACGGGCGACGGTGCGCCATGCGTTGGCCTGGCGGGTCTGCAACTGCACTTCGAGAGACGGATCGTCGAGGGGCGCCAGTTGGGCGGTCATCTTCAGCACGCGGCTACTCAGCGTGTGCGTGGCGAAGAGGATGGGGCCATATGCGCGCTCCGGATAGGCGGCAACCTTGGATCCTGAGATCTGCCAGTCCTTGAACCAGAAGCGCATGGTGCCGCCACGGCGCGGGTCGCGGCGATCCTGCCCGCTTGGAGTCATCACGGGCGGATGCGGCGTGCGCACAACCTGGCCCGAACTGCAAACCAGGGCAATACCGCCCCGGAGCCATTCGGCGGGTGCGGGATTGCGGATCACGCCGGCGAGCACGGTGCCCCGCTCATCGAGAACGTCGAGTGCGATGCGGTAGGCGTTGCCGTCGGGCGTTGCCATGAGGCGCAGCGTGAGGTTTTGCTGATTGAGGTTGATGCGCGGGCCTTGCGTTTCGGGGTCGGCAATGAAGAGCATGCCGTCGCCGGTGATTCCGGCATCGACGCCAACACCGTGCACCGCGGAGTCGCGATAGTCACTGAACTGGCCGCGGATGCCGAGCCGGAAGCCGACGAAGCCCTGGCCGAGTTGGCGCGTGTCTTCTTCAAGTCGTCCGATGCGGACGGACATGGAGAGGTCGCCGGATTCGCTGGTGAACTCATGGGTGAGGAGGACGACGTTGCGGTCGCCGCCAGGGACGAAGCATTCCATGCGGCCGTTGCGCACGCGCCAATCCTGAAGTGGATTGGCCCAGTATTCCGGACCGAGCCACGGTCGTGAGATCGACGGGGTCCATTCGCTGCGGAATTCGGCGGCCTGCGCGGCGGCGGCAGCGACCGCGCCGGCGACGAAGACACGGCGGGAAACGCCGGTGGTGGTCTCTGTGTTGGCAGGGAGAGGTCGAGCGGGTTGCTTCTTCATGGGGACTCTCCATTATTTCGCGGATGCCGGGGCTGTGGGCAAAGGACTGGTTTCAGGGTGCTTTGGTAAACTGATGGATACCGTGGAAACCTCTCTGATTGAACCACGACTGCCGGTACGGCATTACACGAGAGCACCAATCACGGAGGCAATCATAGACTTCCGGGTTCTGGTTCCGGAGGGCGCCAAGCTATCTGACCTTAGCCGGATCGAAACCGAAATCAAGGATCGGTATCCGACGGCAAAGCGAAGAATGTTGGTGCAAGGACAGCTATCCGCGGGAGATGAGGTCTCTGCGTCCGCAAAACAGAGACAGACGGGGTATCTGTTCTATAGTGCAGATGGTAAGGATGTTTTCCAAGCTGATCTGGACGGCTTCACGTTCAGCCGTCTCGCACCTTATGAGAACTGGCAGTCGTTCCGCGAGCGGGCTCAGCGCGAGTGGTCTGTTTTCGAGCGATTCCTTGCGCCTTCGGTGATTCAGCGTGTTGCCGTTAGATACATCAACACGGTCGACATACCTGGCTCTAACGTTGACTTCGATGAGTACTTTCTGACGATCCCCAAAGCTGGCCCGAGTTTGCCCCAAGGCTTGAGCGGGTTCGTCATGCAACTGCAGATTCCGCAGCCGGATATCGGTGCAGCGGCAATCCTCACTCAGACAATCAAGCCTCCGTCGCGGCCTAACGTCGTTTCCGTGGTTCTCGACATTGATGTATTCGTGCAGGCGCACTCCATGACGCCTGAGTCGGCCTGGGCGGTACTGGAGATTCTCCGCGTCCGGAAGAACGAGCTTTTCGAAGGTTCGATTACAGATAAGGCAAGGAGGCTGTTCGACTAGTGGAATATCTTGCTGTGGCGGATCCACCGCCCATCTATCGTGCTTTCGAAGGATCCCGATCGCTCACAGGAGTCTCCGGTGAAATCCCGCAATTCAGTCCAAGCGAGTTCGTGCACCGGCTGAAAGTGGATGAGAGGCTGGACAGACAGATCTCAGAAATCCGAAAACTTGGGCCGAATTGGAATTCCTATGGCGCGGAACCGCCTAACGCCCAAGCTTTCGAGCTGCTGGAGAGGATCAGGACCGCCGCCCAATCTTTGAGCATCGATATCACTCGGATCGTTCCATCGGCGGATGGCGGTGTCGGCGCATGCTTCGTTCGTGGAGAGCAATACGCACACATAGAAGCGTCGAATGATGGCGACCTTTGGCTCGTCTTCCGATCTCCATCGGGAGAGTCCGTTGACCGGGAAATTCGATTCGACGAAATCCAGGAAGCACTGTTGAGCATTCGGAGTCAGCTTGGTATTTGAGACGGCGTCCGGGGACAAGGACCGGCTCGCTCAGAACGACCGCGTTTCGGACCAGTGTTTTGAGCCTGACGAAGAACTATACCGTCGGGTGATGCACATGCATGTGATCGAGGGCATTCTATCGCCCTTGGCGTTCGAGTCAAAGCCGCAGTCGGTCAATCGCGCCAAGTACAGCCGTCCAATGGACGTGGTTCATCCAGCCTGCTGCGATGGTCATGACCGCTCGGACTGGCTCGTCGCTGTCCTTCTGGTAGAAGATGTCCGCCGTTCGTATCGTTTGGAAGACGGACGGGTGTTCGTTCTTTTCCCGAAGCACACGCCAAAACCGTCGTGTTATCCCCATTCGGAAGTCTGGTGCAACCGGCAAGATGAGCCATCAGACGCCTATCAAGAACCTCCCAAGAGCATCCGGCGCCAGATCCGATTGGACTTGGCGCAGGCGGCAAGGCTACTTCCTAACGCAACAGACGGTACACAAGGGATTTAAGCTGGTCAGACGCGGGCGTAGATACGAAAAGGCCGCCCGGGTTACGAGCGGCCTTTGTGGAGGGAGGGAAATGCGCCTTACAGATGGGCGTCTAGCATCTTTTGGAGATCGGGCTTGCCAGTGGCGCCGACACGCTGTTCCACAATCTGCCCACCCTTGAACAGAAGCAGCGTCGGAATGCCACGGATGTTGTATCGCATCGCGGTAGAGCCGTTATCGTCCACGTTCAGCTTGCCAACCTTCACCTTGCCGGCGTAGTCGGCCGCGATCGCGTCCACCGTCGGGCTCATCATACGGCACGGGCCGCACCATTCGGCCCAGAAGTCAACCAGAACCGGCACTTCCGCCCCGAGGACGTCAGTGTCGAAGTTCGAGTCTGTGAATGTCAGTGTATTGTCACCAGCCATGTAAAATCGTTTCTCCAGAAAATCAGATGCAGTTACTCTCGCCGAGGATTCAGCGCACTTCCACCTGGGAACCTGCGGCGGGCTTCTAAGCGGACGCAAGCCGCTGATACAGTTCCAGATACTGGGCAGCCGAGGATTCCCATGAAAAATCCTTTTGCATTCCCTCCCGCACCATGGACTGCCAGCGATCCGGCTCTGTCCAGTAGGTGGTAAGCGCGTCGCGCAGAGCCCCTAGCATGGCATCGCCGGAGTAGGGACGGAACTTGAATCCGGTACTCGCATCTATCGTATCATCCAGACCACCGGTTGCGTGCACGATCGGGACGGTGCCATAGCGCAGGCTGTACATCTGATTGAGCCCACAGGGTTCGTAGTGGCTCGGCATGAGAAACATGTCGGCGCCGGCCTCAATCAGGTGGGCAGTGCGGTTGTCGAAGGCGACGCGAGCGGCAAAACGGTCGGGGCGTGCGTGCGCCAGCGTGCGGAACAGGTTCTCGTACTGGCTCTCGCCGGTTCCAAGGACCACCAGTCGAAGATCCCAGTTGACGAGATCGTAGGCCACAGAGGCGATCAGGTCGAAGCCTTTCTGGGCCGCCATGCGCGATACGATGCCGATCACGGGCACTTCAGGCCTGTCCGTGGGCAGACCGAACTCGCGCAACAACGCGAGCTTGCACTCGCGCTTGCCCTCCAGGTCGTCGGCGCTGTAGGGAGCCGCAATGTAGGGGTCGGTCTCCGGATTCCAGTCGCGATAGTCGACGCCATTGAGAATGCCTGTGAGCGAAGCGCTGCGTGCACGGAGCAAACCATCCAGACCAAAGCCCTGATCGACGGTCTGAATTTCACGGGCGTAGGTGGGGCTGACCGTGGTCAGGTAATCCGAGTAGACAATGCCGCCCTTCAACAGATTGATTCCGCCGTAGTGTTCCAGAAGGTCCGAACGGAACAGCCACTCCGGAAGTCCGAGCCACCACAACTTGTCCTTGCCGTATTTGCCCTGATATCCGAGGTTGTGGATGGTGAACAGCGTGCGCATACCGTAGAACGTCGGATCGCTGGCGAAGTACTGACGGAGGTACACCGGAGTCAGAGCGGCCTGCCAGTCATGACAGTGCAGGATGTCCGGGCGGAAGATGTGGCGGGAGATCCCGAGAGCGGCGTGGCACAATCCGGCGAAGCGGCTGTAGTTGTCGAAGTGGTCGACGCCGTTTGCACCGTAGATGCCGTCGCGATCGAAGAAAGCCGGAATGTCGGCGAAGAAGTAGCGCACTCCCTGCTTGTCGACCTCCCAGATCGACGCATCGTAACGGCTTGGTCCGACCCAGAATTGCATCTGGTCCCAGATGCGGTCCGCGCCGTCCATGGGCACGCTGCGATAGCGCGGGATCACGACGCCGACTTCGGCGCCTTGCGCGGCGAGTGCGGTTGGCAGGGAGCCCAAGACGTCGGCGAGCCCGCCGGTCTTGGCGAAAGGCGTGGCTTCGGACGCCACCATCAGGATGCGAGGCATGCCCTTCTATGTTACTCGCGAGACGTATTTCCGGTGGCGCGGAAGTGGCCGTCACCGGAAGTGATCGTGGCCGAGAGGGTGCAGGTGCAGTCCGGCAATGCGCATCGCGCCGGGCTTGCCGCGGACCACCTCGCCGATGCGTGTGAGGGGGATTCCCGAGATCTGCGAAGGCACTTTCACCCCGGACGGCACCGTGAACAGAAGCTCGTAGTCCTCGCCTCCGTGCAGCGCCTGGGCCGGTGTTGCGCCGCCCCAAATGGGCAGGTCGCCGTTGAGGTCGGCGGCCACTCCGGAGGCGGTGCAAAGGCGATGGAGATCCAGCGAAAGCCCGTCGCTGAGGTCCATAGCCGCGGTGGCATGCAGCTTCTCGCGCAGTGCGATGCCGAGCTTCAAACGGGGCTCCGGACGCAGGTGTCTGCGGAACGCCGCGCCCTTGCCGGTGGCCAGGCCGAGCGCGGATGCGCCGAGCGCGCCCGAAACATAAATGCCATCTCCTGTTTTGGCGCCATCCCGGCGGAGCGCCTTGCCTAGCGGTACGCTTCCACAGACGACGATGTCGCACAGGAGCTTGTCCGCGCGGGAGAGGTCGCCGCCGGCCAGCGTGGTCTTGTGGAGCGCGGCGAGCTTGAGCAGGCCATCGTAGAACCCGTTCACCCAACGGTCCGTGGCCCACTCGGGCACGGCGAGCGACACAAGGCAGAAGCGCGGCATGCCACCCATTGCGGCGATGTCGCTCAGGCCGCGGGCCAGCGCTTTCCAACCGCAGTCAGCAGCTTTGTGCGTACCGCGAAGGAAGTGGATGTCCTCGATCAGCAGGTCCGTGGTGAAGAGCAGTTGTTCGCCGGGCGCCGGTTGATAGATTGCGCAATCGTCTCCGATACCCAATACCATCGCGCGAGACTTGCCGGCGCGGCGGCGGATGCGTTCGACGAGAGCAAGTTCAGTCATTCTCGGAGGCGATAACGAGGCCCGATGGCAGTTCCTCGCCAAAGAGCTTGCCGAGCGCGGCGATGTCGCGATGCGCTTCGCCTTCCAGCACCGCCAAAGCGGCTGCATTGCCGCCGATGGTACGCCGTGCGAGCGCCAGCGCCGCCTCGGGCAGATCGCGGGCAGTGTCACCGGTGCGGGTAGCGATGGTGGCGATGGCGTCCGCAGTGTTTTTCGCTTTGGCCAGTGCGTCCACCCAGCGGCCAACGGTGGCCGCGGGGAGCACCTGATTGATGGGGCCGTAGAAGAGTTTGCGCGCGCCGAGACGCGAGATGCACCACAACTCGCTCTCCTTGTAGTCGCCCGCTTTCACTCTCTTGATGAGCGCTTCGCCGAGTTCCGTCCGTGTCTGGACCGGCAGCAGTTCAAGACTCGCCGCCGTGCGCCACATCTCGCGTTCGAGGCTCGAGTTGAGGCGCTGCTTCTTCTGGCCGCGCGGCAACAGATGCTGGGCCAGACGCTGATAGATGTCCACCTGCTGATTGCGATTCAAGCCACCGGCCACGCGTCCCCAGAAGATCCACCATTCGATTTCGCACTGCACCTGATTGGCGAAACTGAGGCCGGAGGCAAAGACGCGGCGGGCTTGCTCGATGCGCAGATCGTCTCCAGGGAAGCCGAAGCCGGGGCGCAGGCAGAAGCCGGTGAGATTGAGCCAGCGGGCTTCGTACTGCGGCGAGAGTTTGCGGCTGTCGGCGTGTTCCAACAGGCGATCGGCGAGCTTGCGAATCGCGCTCGATGGCCAGGAATTACGCCCGAGCGCCATCGCCTGTTCCAGGCGTGAGGGCAGTTCGGCGGGCTCGATTGCGCCCTTCGCAAAGCCATCGCGGATCAGTTCCTCGGCGCGCACGAGAGCTTCTTCGCTGACAACGGCGGCAGGTTTCGACACGGTGGATTCCGCGCGTTTGCGAAGCTCGAACTGCAAGCGCCACCGCTGTTCGCTGATCTTGGATTCGGCCCAGATTTCGAGAGTGCCGACTTCGGTCAACCGGCCGCCGAGCTTCACGGGAATCAGGCGTTCTTCGATCTTCTTGCCGAAACGGATCACCGCGTTCAAGGGCGCGTGCTTGTGCAACGCTTCCACTTCTTGCGGTGAGAAATCGACCACGTCGCCCAGATTGTCATCGGCGCGCGTAAGCGAACTATAGAGCCGGAACGAGACGGGCCGGTTGGCGACGAGTTGCAGCCCCTCGAGTTCGAGATCGAGCGACGATCCTTCTTCGGTGCCGCGCGGCGCAAGACACACGGTGCGGACATTCCCGGCCGTACCGCTATCGATGCCAATGAAGTAGGCACGCGGCAGACCGCCACGCACCAGCACGCCGCTGCCGCTGCCTCGCGCATGGCTGTAGTAAGCCGCGCCGATCGCGACGGCGAGATCGAGATCCTGATTCTCGAAGACCGCGGGCCGCTTGCCGTACCACTGCTCCACCACATCAGTAACGCGATGGCGGCAGATTTCGGGAATGAAGAATCCGCCGTTGAACAGAACCGCATCAATCTTCTCGGTGCCCGAAGAGGAGAGGAATGCGGCGAGATGGCGCGTCACCGCGGGGTCGGAAACATACGGCAGACCAAGTTCGCGGAAGAGGCTCTTCTTGTCTTCCTTGGGCTGATCGGCGAGAGTGCACTGCGGCAGAAACCCTTCGAGCGTCAACTCAAGCGCTTCCTCGCGCGTGATCTCGGTGCGCAGCGTTCCGCCGATCAGCGACGAACCCGAACCGAGTACCGTGATCTCGACGCTCTTGCGGCTCGGATCCATCAGCAACGTTTCTTTGGCCGCGGCGCACTGCCTGCGCAACGCGCTGCGCTGGCGCACGGAGAGCGACTTGCCAAGCTTGGCCTCCACCAGCCATGCGAGCGTGAGATCGAGATTGTCGCCACCGAGGAGGAGATGCTTGCCGACCGCCGTGCGCGTGAAGTCGACACGATCGCCTTCGCGATTGACGCGAATGACGGTGAAATCGCTCGTGCCGCCGCCGACGTCGCACACGAGCACCGTCTGCCCGTTGAACAGCGATTTCTGCGATTGCGAAAGGTGATTGGCAATCCACGAATAGAACGCAGCGGCAGGTTCTTCCAGCAGGGTCAACTGCTCGATCCCCGCTTCGCGCGCCGCTTGCACGGTCAACTCCCGCGCTTCTTCATCGAACGAAGCGGGCACGGTGAGCACGACATTCTGTTGCGCGATCGGGAAATCGGTGTGCGAGCGATTCCACGATTCGGCGAGATGCCGGACAATGCGCGTGGACACTTCCACGGGCGAGAACATGCGGCCCGCCTCTTGTGCGTCCCAAGGCAGAATCTTCGCGGTACGGTCGGCTTCCGCATTCGACAGCCAGCTCTTGGCGGAGTGCACCGATCGCGTGGGGACCAGCGCCCCTTGCTCGCGCGCATGTGTGCCGACAACTTCGGAATCGCCGATGTAGACAAACGACGGCAACGTGCGCCGCGATTCAGTCCGCCCCTCGGCGATGAGTTGCGGCACGTCGAGCACGTGGATCGGTGGAAAGTCCGCTTCGCCGGCTTCGCGCGGGTCAATGAAGGCGAGCGCGGAATTCGTGGTGCCGAGATCGATTCCGATGTTCACTTACGCCACCCGCTCTCTGACGTTGAACTCGAGCTTCCAGCGGCGGCCGTCCTTACCGGCGCACCAGAGCTGCAGCACGCCTGTTTCGGTGACCGTGGATTCGAGAGTCACGCGCACCATGTCGCCACTGTGGCCATCGGCGGAGAGTGTCACTTCAATCGGGGCGAGTTCTTCGAGATCGTCGGGATTCCATTCATCAAGCAGCAGCCCCGCATCATCGTTCTTGCGCGAAGCCGAGCAGAAGAAGCGAAACTCCGCGGGTTCGCCGACCACTAGACCAAACTCGCGGTCCTGGAACTGATGCGAGGTGCCTTCCTCCATGCCGAATGGCACAACGGTGAGCGCCTTCATGGGAGGAGGCATGCCGGGAATGGCGGGCATGGCCGTTTCGATGCCGACGTAGTAAGTGCGAGGCACGCCACCGCGAATGCGAACGCCCTTACCGCGCCGCGCCATCCCGTAGTAAGCGGCTCCCCGCGAGACGGCATGCATCAGATCCTCACCGGTAAGCGGTTCCACGGCAGGCATCGCTTCTTCCGCCAGCCACGCGTTGAGAACTTCGAGCAGACGCTCGCGAATCAGGCCGGCTCGCAACACACCACCGTTGAAGAGAACGTGCGAGGGCGCCGCCAGTCCGCTGTTGGTGCGGCGGATGGCGCCATGCTCGGCGGTGGCGGCCTGTTGACGGAGGAAGCGTGCGAGATGACGAGTGATAGCCGCATCGGCGGCATAGGGTAAGCCAACTTCCTGCAACGCGACGCGGCGCTGGCGCGCGGGCAGATCGTGGCTTGACACTTTCGGGAAGAAGCCATCCAGCAGGATCTTTTCGAGGTCCTCGCGCAGAAGCTTCGCCTTGATGGTGCCGCCCACCAGACCGGTGCCGCGCCCGAGAAGCGTGAGGGAGTGCTCCTTCGCTTTGCTGCCTTCCTCAAGAAGCTTCTCTTTCGCGACCCGGCACTGCTGCCATAGCGCATGGAACTGGATCGCATCGAGCTTTGTGTTCTTCGCGGCGAGTTGCTGCTCGACCAGCCGGGCAAGGGCGAGATCAAGATTGTCGCCACCCAACAGGATGTGATCGCCGACCGCAACTCGCTCCAGACTGAGTTCGCCGCAGCTCTCGGTGACGGCGATCAACGTGAAGTCCGTGGTGCCGCCACCGATATCGACCACAAGAATCAGGTCGCCAACTTTCACACGCTCCCGCCAATCAGGATGGCGCTCAAGCCATGCGTAGAAGGCAGCCTGAGGTTCTTCGAGCAAGGTGACGGACTTGTAGCCGGCTTCCTCGGCGGCGCGTTGAGTCAACTCGCGAGCAACCGCGTCGAATGAAGCGGGCACCGTGACCAGTACCTGTTGATCGCCAAAAGGAGCATCGGGATGGGCATGATCCCAGGCTTTGCGAACGTGTTCGAGGTAGTGGCGCGACGCTTCCAAGGGCGACACTTTGCGGGTCCCTTCGGGAGCGTTCAGCGGAAGGATGGTGGAAGTGCGATCGACGCCCGAATGCGAGAGCCACGACTTGGCGGAATTGACGAGCCGGTTCGAACGTTCCACACCGCGGCGCTGCGCGAGCGTGCCTACCACGAATGATGCATCGTGCTCCCATGGCAGAACTGTCGAGCCCTCGGGGAAGTCTTTCTCATCGGGAATGTAGAGCGATGAGGGAAGCAAAGCCTCAGGTGTCACCTCGCCGGGATTGACAAGTTGAGTGACAGGCTGAAGTTCGACGGGCGGCAGATGAAGAGCATCGGCGGCAAGCGATGTGTCGGCACTGGCAACGCCGCAATTCGTGGTACCGAGGTCGATTCCAATAACGTAACGACTGGACATCCGGGGCTACTCGATCTCGATTTCGGCGGGCGCGACAACGGTGTTGTCCTGCTTGGCGGAGAGTTGAGGCAGGTCCACTTTCTCAGCCTTCCAACCCCTGTGACGCAACGTGCCGCCCTTTGGCGGAGGACCGGATGGGACGTTGCCGATGAATTTCACGGAGGCTGGGCCGCCGGCCGCGTCGGCCTTTGTAAACGTGCCCTCCACGCCGTCAATCACGGGGCCAAGTTTGACGTAGCGCTGCAGCGCGGCCTTCGCCTGTTCCTGCATGCTACGCACCGCGGCGCCCACCTGATCGTCGCTATAGGAAGTGATGTCTTCCATCAGGAAGTCAACCAGTCGCGCGTCGCGCTGCAGAATTCCGAGAATCTGCACCGCGCCATCGGCGGGCTTGAAGGCAGGCGGCGGTGGGGGCGCGGGCTTCTCTTTCACAGGCTTGGCGTAGCCAAACGCGGTGGCGATGTCGGCAGGTAGCTCTCCTCCAAACAGAATGCTGAAGAAACTGCGGAATGCGAGTGCGATACGGCTCAAATGAAACCTCTATGTGTTCTGGTGATTGGAAACGCGAGGAGCGTAACTTTTAGGATACAACGCGCGGGCTGCGATGACCCCGCGAGTTTCGGGGAGCCGTGGTGAGCGGGCGCACGACGGCCGATTCACGGAGCTTCGCCAGTTCGCGGCGTGCGATCTCCGCCCAGCTACTGGCGGGGTCGAGCTTGAGATACGACTGCCAGTGACGCACGGCCTTCATCACCTGGCCGGTTCGCTGGCAAAGCAATGCAAGGTTGTAGTGCGCATCGGCGTAGTTTGGCGCGATCCGGAGCGCGGCGTTATAGTGCAGCACAGCTTCGGCGAGGTTCCCCTTCTCGTCCTGGAGATTCGCGAGGTTGAAGTGGCCGAGCGCATAGTCTGGCTCGATGCGCAGTGCGTCGCGATAGCATGCTTCCGCACGTTTCCAATCTTTCGCATGGAAGTGAATGGTGCCGAGATTGACGAGCGCCGCCACGCATTTCGCATCCAACTCCAGGGCTCTGGCGTACGCTTCCTTGGCGTCATCGAGCGCAAGTCCGGCGGCCTCGATCTCGACGCCACGCTGGAACCAGTCCGCTGCTTCCATGGCGTTGCGTTTCTCGCGCTGCACCTCGCGGTCGCTCTTGTGATCCTTCGGAAACGCGAGCAGCCGGCTGATCTCCTGCTGATCGAAGTTGAAAAGCAACTGGCCGGAGATCGCCTCCATGCGCTGGCCGTCGACAATCACATGCACGCGGCGGTTTTCCAGAAGCACGGTCACGTCGGTTGCCGGATTCTGCACGTCCGAAAGCTTCTGACGGATTTCATCGAAGACCGTGCGGATGCGCTTGGGACCGAGCTTGGCGTCGCGCATGCGAGCGAGGGTCTGGATGGCTTTCAGATCGGACATGGAGTAGTTCTCCCGAACCTCCATGAGCCCGGCATTCTCCCAGGTCCGGAGCTGGCGCTCGGAAACGTTGGCTACCCGCAACATCTGTTCGCGCGTGTACTCTTGCTGCAACTGCTGACGCGGCACGGTGGAAATTGTAGCATCGAAACTTGGTCGACATCATCTCAAGGAGTTCGCATCTTGTCTCGAAACTATCAGGCGGAACTGGTTGCGGTGCTGGGGCAACCGGTGGCGGAGAACCCGACAGGGGTCATGCTGGAGGCTGCGTTTCAGGAACTTGGCCTGAACTGGCGCTACTTGAATATCGAGGTGGCGCCGGAGAGGCTGGGCCAAGCGATGACCGGAGTACGTGCTTTCGGCATGCGAGGCATCAACCTGACGATTCCGCACAAAGTGGCGGTGATTCCGCATCTGGATGCGCTCTCGGAAGAAGCGCGTTTGATCGGCGCCGTGAACACCGTTCGACGTGAGGGAGATCGTCTGATTGGCGAAAACACCGATGGCAAGGGGTTTCTGCGTGGAGTACGCGTGGATGCCGGCATGGATCCGAAAGGCAAGCGCGTGGTGATGATCGGCGCGGGCGGCGCGGCGCGGGCGATCGCAACGGAACTGCTGCTGGCGGGCGTGTCGGATCTGCTGGTGGTGAACCGTTCGCTCGAACGCGGGCGAGCGATGGTGGATCATTTGCGAAAGGGCACGAACGGGCCGATTCGTTTCGAGGCGTGGCAAGGGGTATGTCATGTGCCTGCGGATGCGGATCTGTTCGTCAATGCGACGTCGATCGGATTGTTTCCGGACGTGGAGGCAATGCCCGATGTGGATCTTTCGGACGCCCGCCGGGATTGTCTGGTGTGCGACGCGGTGTTCAATCCTCCGGTGACGCGGCTGCTTGCAGCGGCGACGGATCGGGGAATGCCGGTGCTGGATGGCTTGTCCATGCTGGTGTATCAGGGCGTCATCGGCTTCGAGTTGTGGACCGGACAAAAGGCGCCGGAAAGCGTGATGAAGCAGGCGCTATCGGCGGCGCTGCTGGGGTAGCTGCAAAGCCAGAGTGTTACGCCTCCCGCGTGTCTATTGGGACGGGTGCACTCCTAGACTGCGGCGTTAAGAAGTTCGCCCGCCGGAAAAACTCAGCGGTTGGAATCCGTCCAACTGTCGATCCTGCCTTCGCAGCACGCACTAATTGAGTGGCAGGTGACTGCAAGCGGTGCCCGCCTCACTTTCGAAACCAAGTAAGAAACAAACAAATCGGAGGATCTATGTTCCGGCAACGGATCGTACTCTTTTTCGGAGCCATGCTTTCGGCGGCTACGTGTCCAGTGCAAGGCCAGCCCATCGCCAACCAACCCGTTCCCGCCAATCTCGCGGTTCCTTCGGGAAACACCGCATTCTTGAAAGCATCGGCTTCGGGATCACAGAATTATGTCTGCCTGCCTTCCGGCACCGGTCTGCAGTGGAAGTTCCAGGGGCCGCAGGCGACGTTGTTCGTCAAGTTCCGCTGGATGAACGGAGAGGTGCGCCAGCAGGTAACCACGCACTTCCTGAGCCCCAATCCGGCGGAGAGCGGGCTCGCGCGCGCAACATGGCAGAGTTCCATCGACACCAGCACCGTGTGGGCGAAGAAGGTGGCGGAGTCGAACGATCCGGCCTTCGTGACACCGGGTGCGATTCCGTGGCTGCTGCTCCAGACCGCGGGTACGGCGGACGGTCCCATGGGCGGTTCATTCCTCTCTCAGACCACCTACATCCAGCGAGTGAATACGATCGGCGGTAACGTCGCTTCGCAGGACTGTACCGAAGCCGGCGCGCTTCAATTCGTGCCTTACACGACGGACTACATCTTCTATCGGGCCAGTGGTTCGCGGTAGGAACTCGAAGGAGAACTCATGGCACGAGTCCCGCTCGACTCATCGCCAGCCATGCCGTAGCCCGCTGCCATGAGGATCACTTCATGAATCTGGCGCTCGGCCTACTGCACGATGCTGCTGTTCGCCGCGCCCGGTGTTGGCGATGCCAGGAAGCCCCATTGATCGCCATTGCGGCCATAGGCAACATCGCGGCGCTGGGCGCCGAAAGCTATGGTGTCGATCAACGTGACGCCATCTCTGGCATAGATGGATAACGACTCGCCATCGGCGCTCAATGCGAACGCAGCGTGCCGGGAGCCTTGCGCGGGCTCATTGTCCGCCATGAAGACCAGATATCCACCCGCGGGAATCACTACACCCGGCCCGACTTGCCACTTCGTCGGATTCTGCGGATTGTCGGTGATGTACAGGCCGCTCATGTCGATGGGCTCGGCGCCAGGGTTGTGGATCTCGAACCAGTCCTCGTATGCGCCCGGTTCATCGGGATCCTGATACACCGAGTCGTTATCGGCCATGATTTCGTTGATGAGCAATTGCGCGGTGGTTGACGTGATGGCGGTGGTCTTCAAGACGTTATCGGCGTTGGGTGTTGGCTGAGACGTGACCTCCCAGCGCGTACCGTAGAGTCCCATGCGGATCTGCGACTGTCCGGAGGCAGCCGCACCTACGGTCAGCGTGTCCATCGCGTTCGTGGCGTGGAATGAGGTCGCGAAGAGGTACAGCTTGCCCCCTGCGGCAGGCGCCCGGAAACTCGCATGCGCGGAGCCCTCTGATGTCTCCCCATCGAGCCAGACGATCAGATGCTGGCCATCGGCGAGTGTTCCGGCAGGTAGAGCCCACTTGGTTGGATTCGCGGGATCGTCACTGAGATAGATGCCGCTCAATGAAACCGGGCCGGGACCAAGATTGTGGATCTCCACCCAAGGATCCGAGTCGCCGGCTTCATCCTTCTGCTGGCCATTGTTGTTGATGACGAGTTCATTCAGCCGCACATCCACGGGTTGCGCCTGACCGTTCAGATAACTGCGCAGGAAGTTGTAACGGTCGCGCACGAAGGCGTTGATGCCCGGGATGTTGCCGACCTGGGCATTCAGCGCCGTCTCGAATTGTGCCGCGGTATAGGCTTTGTTCGGATCCGCCGCCACGTGCTCCCGGATGAGCGAAGCAAGTTGCGTCACCCGCGCACTCATCGCATCGGGATTGAAGCCCTGCCGCAGAAATCTTGCTTGCGCGCGAAGGTACAGGCGTTTGAATTCGTCCACAGCCCAAAACTTTTCCAGCAGCGGGCGGGCATTCGACGCGGCGTTTCCACCTCCGGGAGGAACGCCTGGACCACCGGGACCACCGCCCGGCCCGGTCGTCGCGGTAGGAAGCCAGAACGGATCGGTAGTAGCTGGGGTTGCCAGGCGGGGAGTGCCGTCACCAGTGATGCCAAACGTCTCATTGTGATCCCACTGGATGTGAATGAACTTTCCATCCAGGGTGCGATCGTAGATGTAGTATTCGGCGCCGACTCCAAGATAGGAATCGAGATTCATCACCAGATTGTTCGCGGCCATCCACGTCATCCAGTTCTCGACGTCGGCGACCGTCTCGATGCGCGCTGCAAATTCCGACGCCGGTGAATTGTTG